>WBTZ01000122.1 GCA_009026175.1 Zoogloea sp.
GATGGATGGAGATCGGGGGGGTGTCCTGGTCGGGGTCGACCCAGAACCAGCCGAGCTCGTCCTCTCCCGGGGGGGAGTGGCGGATGGAGGTCGCCCGGACATTGCTGGCGAGGTAGTCGGCCAGCCAGGTGATCTCGCGCCCGGTGAGGCCCGCCGGGTGTGCCGCCGAGAGGGCCAGCAGGTATTTGTAGGCGGCCAGGATGCCTTCCACGGCCTCGTCGCCCTTGTCGCCAGCCAGTGGGTCGGCCGCGTTGAAAACCGCGTGGGCACGCAGCCAGAACTCGAAGGGTGCGCTGCTGCCGGCAAGATGAGCGATGGTGAATTGCTCGGCAAGGAGTTCTATGGCTCTTGCGCTGATGATCGATGGATTGCGGCGAAGGGAGCGGGCCAGCCGGTGGTGGGTTTCGGAAAGCACCTCCTCGTGGGCCGCGGCTACCTTGCCGAGCGCTGCCAGCAGGCGGGTCGCCGAGCGATGCATGCCGATGGTCAGCGGCAGGGTGGCCATGGCCAGGCGTCCACGGAACAGGCGGCTGATCGCCATGCTGCGTGCGTAGAGCGGTTCGAGGCAGCGCTTGAGTTGTCCCCGGTTGGATTCCGAACTGCCTAGTTCGTCGAGGTGGCGTACGAGGGACGCCAGTTCCAGGTCGGGGTCATCGATCAGTGGGGATGCCAGCCAGTCGAGAACCGGAGCCATGCGATCGGAGAGGTGGGGGTCTGCGGCGCTCATTGCCTGCTAAGTCTCGGGGGCGAGGCGGTATTGTAAATAATTCCCTGTCACATGTGCCGCGTTCCGCCTACTTTATGAGCGTGTCCTTGCGGTCAGGTGGCAGTTTGCCGCAGGCCGGGTCATGCTGGCCCGAGTTGCCGTGTTCGTCTTGCTGTTTTGCCGTTCATAATTTAATATCCAATGTTTTTCCATTCCATCGGATCAGGAACACGTCATGGTTGTTATTCGTCTTGCCCGCAGCGGCTCCAAGAAGCGCCCTTTCTACAACATCGTCGCTGCCGATTCCCGTAATCGCCGCGATGGCCGCTTCATCGAGCGCATCGGTTACTACAACCCGGTTGCTTCCGGCAATGCCGCCAGCCTGGTGATCAACTCCGAGCGTCTGGCTCACTGGGAAGGCAATGGCGCCCAGCTGTCCGAAACCGTTTCCCGTCTGGTGAAGCAGTCCGCCAAGGCTGCTGCCTGAGCGGATCAAGCAGATCCCAGGCCCGGCTTTTTGCGTGAGTGACCGATCGATGATCGTGCTGGGGAGAATCGTTGCCCCGTTTGGCGTGAAGGGCTGGGTCCGCGTGCATCCCTTCGGGGATGATCCGCTGTCTTGGGGGAGCATGTCCCGATGGTGGCTCGGCACTGATCCTGATGGTCCGGAATGGGTCGAGTACACCCTGAAGGCCTGCCAGGAGCATGGCAAGGGCGACCTGATCGCATCCTTTGCCGAGGTGCCCGACCGGAACGGGTCGGAAGCGCTTGCGGGCTATTACGTGGCCGCGCCGCGGGATGCACTGCCGAAGCCGGCAGAGGATGAGTACTACTGGGCTGACCTGGTCGGTCTTGAAGTGCGCAATGCTTCCGATGTACTGCTCGGTACGGTGAGCGGCCTGATGTCCACCGGTGCCCATGATGTGCTCCAGGTGCAGGATGGCGACGTCGAGCGTCTGATTCCCTTTGTGGCGAGCTATGTCACCGGGGTGGATATGCCCTCACGGACCATCCGGGTCGAGTGGGAAGCCGACTGGTGACGGTTGAGGCGGGGCGTAGAGCCTACGACGTCGTTACCCTGTTTCCTGAAATGTTCGATGCCCTGTCGGGTTTCGGGGTCACCGGAAGAGCGCAGGACCGGACGCTGTATGAGCTTCACTGCTGGAATCCGCGGGATTTCACCGAAGATCGTCATCGTACGGTAGATGATCGCCCCTATGGGGGAGGTCCCGGCATGGTGATGCTGCCCGGGCCGCTTGAAAAGGCGATCGGTGCGGCGAAAGCGCGGCAGCAGGACTCGGTGGGCCATTCGGGGCGGGTGATCTACCTGTCGCCGCAGGGCCGGCCGCTTGAGCACGGTCGCGTGCTCGAGCTGGTGGCGGAGCCGTCACTGGTGCTGTTGTGCGGTCGCTACGAAGGGGTGGATCAGCGCCTCATCGAGCGCTGCGTGGATGAAGAGATTTCGCTGGGCGATTTTGTCCTTTCGGGGGGGGAATTGCCTGCAATGGTGTTGCTTGACGCGATGATCCGGCAATTGCCGGGCGCGTTGAACGATGGGGATTCGGCAATCGAGGATTCCTTTGTGGATGGTTTGCTGGATTGCCCGCATTACACCCGTCCGGTGGAGTACGAGGGTATGTCCGTACCCGCGGTGCTGATGTCGGGCAATCATGCCGAGATCCGGCGCTGGCGGCTCCAGCAGTCGCTGGGGCGCACCGAACAGCGCAGGCCCGATCTGTTGTCCCATCGGGTCTTGAGCAAGGAAGAGTTCCGCCTGCTGGAGGCATTCCGGCAGGCAAACAAGAAGGGCGGGCAGTAGGTCGCCCTTCATAAAAAAGCCGTGCATCAGGTGGCGACCTGCTCTGCATGTAAGGCCAATGGCCCATATCTTTCAGGAGTTACGCATGAACCTCATTCAGCAGCTGGAACAGGAAGAAGTTGCCCGCCTGACCCAAGGCAAGACCATCCCCGAGTTCGCCCCCGGCGACACCGTGGTGGTTCAAGTCAAGGTGAAGGAAGGTAACCGCGAGCGTCTGCAGGCTTACGAAGGCGTCGTTATCGCCAAGCGTAACCGCGGCCTCAACTCCGCTTTCATCGTCCGCAAGATTTCCTCCGGTGAAGGCGTTGAGCGTACTTTCCAGACCTACTCCCCGCTGGTTGCCAGCATCGAAGTGAAGCGTCGTGGTGACGTGCGCCGCGCCAAGCTCTACTACCTGCGTAGCCGCTCCGGCAAGTCTGCCCGTATCAAGGAAAAGCTGGACTACAAGTCTTTCGCTGCCAAGGCTGCTGCAGCCGCCGCTGCCAAGGCCTGAGTTTTTCCAGGACGAAAAAAAACGGAACCTTCGGGTTCCGTTTTTTTTGCCTGTTGCCCGCCTTGCGGGGGGAGGGCTTAGCGAACGCGCTTGTCCTGTTCGATCAGGGCGTAGGCGGAGTGGTTGTGGATGGATTCAAAGTTCTCGGATTCGACCACATAGGCAACCACGCGGGGCTCGTCGTTGAGGCTGCCGGCCACATCGCGGACCATGTCTTCGACAAACTTGGGGTTGTCGTAGGCGCGTTCGGTGACGAACTTCTCGTCCGGGCGCTTGAGCAGGCCGTACAGCTCGCAGGAGGCTTGGGCTTCGACCAGCTGGACCAGTTCCTCGATCCACAGGAGATCATTCGTGATGGTGGTCACCGTGACGTGGGAGCGCTGGTTGTGGGCGCCATAGGCCGAGATCTTCTTCGAGCAGGGGCACAGGCTGGTGACGGGCACCACCACCTTCATGGTGAACTCGTAGGCGCCGCCTTCGCGGATCTCGCCGATGAAGGTGACCTCGTAGTCCATCAGGCTCTGCACGCCGGATACCGGTGCGGCCTTGTTGATGAAGTAGGGGAAAGTCATCTCCACGTGGCCGGTTTCGGCCTCGAGCTTCCGGACCATCTCCCGCAGCATGGGCTCGAAGGATTCGACGGAGATCTCCCGCTCGTGGCTGTTCAGGATCTCCACAAAGCGCGACATGTGGGTGCCCTTGAAGTTGTGGGGCAGCCCGACATACATGTTGAAGACGGCAATGGTGTGCTGAACGCCCCCGCCGCTCTTGTCCAGCACCTTGATGGGGTGCCGGATCGACTTGATGCCGACCTTGTTGATGGCCAGGTGGCGGGAATCCGCGGAATTCTGTACGTCCGGGATGGGCGTGGGGGTGGCGCACGTAGTCATGGCTGTACTGTTCTCAAAGATCTCGTTGGGGAATGGGGATCTGCTGCCCCCTGATCATCTGATCCTAACATTCCCGACAAAAGTACTCAACTATTCGCCTGATAGGCAGCTTCAATCCGTTGGGCGACGCTGGTCGCATCCAGACCGACTTCGGCCAGAAGCTGGGCCTGGTCGCCATGGTCCACGAAGCGGTCAGGCAGGCCGAGTTGCAGCAGGCGGGTGGCCAGGCCTGCTTCGTGGAGGACCCGTGCGACTTCGGTGCCGGCTCCGCCGATCACCGCGTTTTCTTCGAGGGTGACCAGCAGTTCATGCTGCCCGGCGAGCGTGAGGATCAGGTCCCGGTCGATCGGCTTGGCGAAGCGCATGTTGGCCACTGTGGCGTCGATCTGCTCCCCGACCTGCAGGGCGGTGCCGAGCATGCTGCCGAAGGCGAGCAAGGCGGTGCGCTGCCCCTGGCGGCGGATCTCACCCTTGCCGATGGGCAGCTCGGTCATGGCGGCTTGCGGCGTCACGCCCAGGCCGCTGCCGCGGGGGTAGCGTACGGCGGTGGGGCCGTCGTGCCGGTAGGCGGTGTAGAGCATCTGCCGGCATTCGTTCTCGTCGGCCGGGCAGAAGATCGTGAGGTTCGGCACGCAGAGCAGGTAGGACAGGTCGAAGGCGCCGTGGTGGGTGGCGCCGTCTGCGCCGACCAGGCCAGCCCGGTCGATGGCCATCATGACCGGCAGGTTCTGCAGGGCGATGTCGTGGATGAGCTGGTCGTAGGCCCGCTGCAGGAAGGTGGAATAGATCGCCACCACCGGCTTGAAGCCTTCACAGGCGAGGCCGGCGCCGAAGGTCAGGGCGTGCTGTTCGGCGATCCCCACGTCGTAGTAGCGGTCCGGGTATTCCTGGGCGAAGCGGACCATGCCGGAGCCCTCGCGCATGGCCGGCGTGATGGCGACCAGGTTCCGGTCGGACGCCGCCATGTCGCACAGCCAGTCGCCGAAGACCTGGGTGTAGGTGAGCTTGCCAGCCCCCTTGCTGTCCTTGCCGGCGGGGATTCCCGCGGTGTGGTCGAACCTGGAGACCCCGTGGTACAGGATGGGGTCGGCTTCGGCCAGCTTGTAGCCCTGGCCCTTGCGGGTGATCACGTGCAGGAACTGCGGGCCCTTGAGGGTGCGCAGGTTCTGCAGGGTGGGGAGCAGGGACTCGAGGTCGTGGCCGTCGATCGGGCCGATGTAGTTGAAGCCGAACTCCTCGAACATCGTGCCGGGCATGACCATGCCCTTGACGTGTTCCTCCGTGCGCTTGGCCAGCTCGAACACCGGCGGCGGGAGGTTCTCCAGGAAGCGCTTGCCGATCTTGCGGGCACCGTTGTAGATGCGCCCGGAGAGCAGCCGGGAAAGGTGCTTGTTGAGGGCCCCGACCGGCGGCGAGATGGACATCTCGTTGTCGTTGAGGATGACCAGCAGGTTGGTGTCGTGGATGTCGCCCGCGTTGTTGAGCGCCTCGAATGCCATGCCGGCAGACATGGCGCCGTCCCCGATCACCGCGATGGCGCGCCGGTCCTCGCCGCGCAGTCGGGCTGCCTCGGCCATGCCGAGGGCGGCGGAGATCGAGGTGGAGGAGTGGGCGGTGCCGAAGGTGTCGTAGTGGCTTTCGGAGCGGCGCGGAAAGCCCGAGATGCCGTGGTACTGGCGCAGGCTGGCCATGCCCTCGCGGCGCCCGGTGAGAATCTTGTGGGCGTAGGTCTGGTGGCCCACGTCCCAGACGATGCGATCGTCAGGCGTGTGGAAGACGTAGTGCAGGGCGATGGTCAGCTCTACGGTGCCGAGGTTGGACGACAGGTGGCCGCCGGTGCGGGAGACCGAGTCGATCAGGAAGCTGCGCAGTTCGTCGGCCAGCTGGGGGAGCTGGTCCGGGTCGAGCTTGCGCAGGTCCGCGGGCGACGCGATGCTGCCGAGCAGGCTGGCGCGGGGTGAGGCGGGCTGCGTTCCGAGGGGCATTCCGGGTTACCGGGTCGTTAATGGGTGTTCGTTGGGTGCGGCACGACTCAGAACTGACGGCGGATGATGAAGCGCGTGAGTTCCGACAGGCGCCGGCCGGCGTCGCCAAAAGGGGCGAGGCGGGCCAGGGCGTCCTGGCACATTTCTTCGGCAAGTTCCCGGGCGCGGGTGACGCCCAGCAGGCTGACGTAGGTGGGCTTGTCGTTGGCGGCGTCCTTGCCGGCCGTCTTGCCGAGGGTGGCAGTATCGGCCTCGGTGTCGAGGATGTCGTCCACCACCTGGAAGAGCAGGCCGATCACCTTGCCTACATGGTCGAGCGTATCCATCCCGGACTCGCCCAGGGGCTGGCCGCACTGGGCGCCGAGGGCCACCGAGGCCCGGATGAGGGCGCCTGTCTTGTGGATGTGCATGAACTCGAGTTCGGCCAGGCTCAGCTGCAGGCCCACCGAGGCGAGGTCGATGGCCTGGCCGCCGGCCATGCCCCGGGAGCCCGTGGCAATCGCCAACTGGCGGATCATGCCGAGCTGACGTACCGGGTCATCGCACAGGGGGGCATCGGCGACGTGTTGGAAGGCCAGGGTCTGCAGGGCGTCACCCACCAGCAGGGCGGTCGCTTCGTCGAACTGGACGTGGACCGTGGGCTTGCCCCGGCGCAGGACGTCATCGTCCATGCAGGGCATGTCGTCGTGCACCAGCGAATAAGCGTGGATCATCTCAAGGGCGCAGGCCACCCGGTCGAGTCGCTCGGGAGCGGCGCCGGTGAGCTGCCCGGCCGCATGCACGAGCAGCGGGCGCACGCGCTTGCCGCCGCCGAGCACGGCATAGCGCATGGCCTCATGCAGGCGGGCGGGGGCGATCTCCGCGGACGGCAGGGCCCGGTCGAGGGCGTCTTCGGTGCGGGCCTGGATGTCGGCCATCCACAAGCCAAAGCTCTTGTGGCCGGGAAGGTTGTCACTCATGGTGCGGGGCCTCCGGGGCTGTGGCTTCGATCACGCGGATGCTCTGCTCCGCGTGGGACAGCAGATCCTGGCACTGCCGCAGCAGCTGGGTGCCGCGCTGGTAGGCGGCGAGCGCCTGATCGAGGGGGAGCTGGCCGTTTTCCATTTCCTGAACGATGGATTCCAGTTCGGAAACAGCTGTTTCGAAACTCGGTGACTTGGAGTTCTTGACCATGCGTGGCCGGATTCAGACGTGGGGAAACCGTAAAAATAGCCTATGGCCGGGCTTCAGGTCAAACGCGTAATACTATAGAATCCCGTGTTTAACGTTTCGGGCTTTCGCTTTGAATCAGGGGGTTCGGGATGTCTGATATCGCTTCTCAGGCACTTCTCTCGCCGGCCGCTTGCCAGCTGCCGGTATCGTGGTATTTCGACGAAAAGATCTTCGAATTGGAGAAGCGCCTCCTCTTCGATGCCGGTCCCGGCTACGTCGGCCACGAGCTGATGGTGCCGGAAGTCAACCAGTACCGCTCCCTGGAGTGGGCTGACCATGCGCGGCTGCTGATCAACCGCGACGACGGTTTCTACCAGATGTCGAACATCTGCCGTCATCGCCAGGCGATCATGCTCGAGGGTTCCGGCACGGCCGATCGCAACATCGTCTGCCCGATCCACCGCTGGACTTACAACCCCGACGGCCTGCTGATCGGTGCGCCGCACTTCGCCGACAAGCCCTGCCTCAACCTGAAGCGCGACAAGCTCGAGAACTGGCATGGCCTGCTGTTCAACGGCCCGCGTTCGGCCAACGCCGATCTGGCGGGGATGCAGGTAGCCAAGGAACTCGATTTCGCGGGCTACAAGCTCGACAAGGTCGAGATCCACGAGTGCAACTACAACTGGAAGACCTTCATCGAGGTGTACCTCGAGGACTACCATGTAGTGCCCTTCCATCCGGGGCTCGGCCAGTTCGTCACCTGCGACGACCTGACCTGGCAGTTCGGCGAATGGTATTCGGTTCAGCGCGTGGGCATCACCTCGCTGCAGAAGCCTGGGTCACCCACCTACAAGCGCTGGCATGAGTCCGTGCTGGCCTACCATGGTGGCGAGATGCCGAAGCATGGCGCCATCTGGCTGACCTACTTCCCCAACATCATGGTGGAGTGGTACCCGCATGTGCTGGTGGTCAGTACGCTGATACCGACGGACGTGAACAAGACCACCAACGTGGTTGAGTTCTACTATCCGGAAGACATCCTCGAGTTCGAGCGTGAATTCGTGGAGGCCGAGCAGGCCGCCTACATGGAAACCGCCATCGAGGACGACGACATCGGCGAACGTATGGACCGCGGTCGCCTGGCCCTGCTGCGGGAAGGTCGCAACGAGGTTGGGCCCTACCAGTCTCCTTACGAAGACGGGATGCAGCATTTCCACGAGTTCTACCGGCGGATCATGCAGCCGCATATGGGTTGAGCCGAAGCGGTTTGACGTAAAAAAATGGGAGCCCTCGGGCTCCCATTTTCATTGCGGGCTCCAGCGGCCCCCCGGACGGGGGGCTGTGGCCCTGGTCAGCGATTGGACTCGCGGACGATCTTCCACTGACCGTTCTCGAGTTCGTAGTGCAAGGTCTTGGACATGCTGTCGGTGAAATCGGCGGAGCGGTAGTTCTGGGTGAAGCTGGCCTCGGATGCCGTGGCCGACAGGCGGCGTATCGTGATGCCCTCGACGCCTACGTTGATCTCGCCAGGCTTGGCGAGACGCTTCTCGCGCTGGCTGAGCCAGGCATCAAGGCTGCCTTGTTCGGGCTTGAAGCTGGGCGAGTAGAAGGACTTGTAGCTCTTGAAGTCCTTGGCGGACCAGGCTGCCGCCCAGGCCTTGACCTGCGCTTCCAGGTTCGCCGCGGGGGCTGCGGCGGCAGCCGGCTGGGCCGGAGCCGGAACCGGCAAGGGCACCGCGACGGGTTGCGGACGTCCCTGCAGGGCGCCTACGGTGTCGAGCGGCGGTACGTCCGGCAGTTCGGTGCTGCACTGCACCGCCTCATCGGTGGCTTCTCCACTGGCGGCAGCCTCCTCCGGTGCGGTGCGGCTGACCGGTGTCAGCTGGACGGCCGGCAGGATGGTGTGGGTCTGGGTGAGTACCCGGAGTTCCGCCTGGACCAGGTCGTAGCGGGCCCGCGCGGTGGCGCGCTTGGCGTCGAACAGCTCGTTCTCGGTGTTGAGTACGTCGAGCAGGCTGCGCTGGCCGATGTCGAACTGCTGGCGATAGGCGTCGCGGGCCTTCTCGGTGGAGAGTTGGTGCTGTTCGAGGTAGATCAGCTGCTCCTTCAGCTTCTTCACGTCGTTCCAGGCGATTGCCGTCTGCTGGCGGACGTCGCGGCACGCCTTGTCGCGCAGGTCGGTGGCGTTGTAGAGCTGCTCGTGGGACTGGCGGACGCGGGCTTCGTCCGAGCCGCCCTTGTAGAGGTTCCAGTTGAGCAGGACCTGCAGGGCGGTGCTGGTGGTTTCGCCGGTCACGCCCAGCAGGTTGCGGTCCATGCCGGTGCTGGCGCGCAGCTCGACGGTGGGCAGGTTGTTGGCCCGCTGCACGTCGATGTTGGCGCGGGAGGCGCGGATGTTGGATACCGCAGCGCGGAAGGAGGGGTTGTCGACCACTGCCTGGCGCAGGACGTCTTTCTCGGCGGGCAGCTTGGGGGAGAAGGAGGGCACGCTCTCCAGCTTGTCGGCGGGTGCTTCGCCGACGACACGCTGATAGCGCTGGCTGACGTCGTGCAGGTTGGAGCTCTCGGTCAGCCAGTTCGACTGGGCCAGAGCGAGGCGGCCAAAGGCCTGTTCCAGGTCCACCCGACGGCCTACGCCGGCTTTCACGCGGCGCTCGATCTGGTCGACGGTTTCCTTGTGGATGGCCCAGTTCTCCTGGGCCAGCTTGGCCAGGTCACGGTAGCGCTGGACATCGAGGTAGGCACGGGCCGCCTCGTAGGCAGTTTCGTCGGTGGTGCCGAGGAGCTCGTAATAGCGGACGGCGCGGGCAAAGCCCAGGCGCTTGATGTCATTGCTGGTGGCGAAACCATCGAAGAGCAGTTGGCGCAGTTGCAGCTGGTAGCCGGGGCGGTTGTAGCTGTCCGAGGGGGCGGCCGGCGTGTCACGCCGTTCGCGGCCGGTATAGCCCTGCAGGTCGATCCGCGGGAAGAGGCCGCCCCGGGCCACGTCACGCTCTGCATCCGAGGCCTGGTAGTTGTGCAGGCGTGCCAGGACTTCCGGATTGCGGAGGACGGCCTTCTCGATCGCGTCGGGCAGCGTGCCCGGGGTGCCCGCATGGGCTGCGGACAAGGTCAGGAAGGAGAGCGCCAGACTGGCGGAGAGCTTCGTAAGCGTGGGCATGGTCATCTCGGTAAAGGGAGATTCGGGTAGCACTTCAAGATTCATCCATGAAGTTCGCGGAGGATATTCCGCGAGGCAGACGGATTCTATTCGGCGACTTCTGCATTTCCCGAGAATTATTTGCGTTTTCGGATGAGACAAAGTCCGGTTCGCTCTTTTCGAATTAATTTTTCACAATCGGCGCTAAAACGCTGCAAGACTCAATATTCTTGGCGGGGAGCCGTTGATTCGAGCTGAGCTCCCGCAACCCTTCCCGATTTTCGCGATATTTCGCACAGATACCGGTTTCCCGCTCTTGATGGCTTCAGCCGATTCCATGGGTTTCATTTCACGCCAATTCCTGTCCCGATGCCGGACAGGGTGGTTTGGAATGCTGATGGGATTCTGGGCCGTGCTGGTTTCTGCGGGCTTCGATCTGGAGAGGATGGAGGCTGTTGCCCAGCAGCGTTTCGGGGCGGCGGCGGCGGAGGCTGTCGACGCCTGGCGCAGCGCGCTGGCCGGGTGGCGCGATCAGACCGAACAGGAGCAGCTCCGCCGGGTCAATGAGTATTTCAATCGCCGCATTCGTTTTGCCGATGATTCGGTGGTGTGGTCCCAGATGGATTACTGGGCGACGCCGCTGGAGACCATCGGGCGGGGGGCGGGGGATTGCGAGGATTTCGTTTTTGCCAAGTATTTCACCCTCAGGGAGCTGGGCGTGCCTGAAGCGCGTCTGCGCATGACCTATGTGCGTGCCCGCATCGGTGGGCCGGCCAGCAGCGTGACCCAGGCCCACATGGTGCTGAGCTACTACCCGTCCCCCGAGGCAGTCCCGCTGGTGCTCGACAATCTCATCACGGACATTCGTCCAGCGACGTCGCGTCCGGATCTGGCGCCTGTATTCAGTTTCAACATGCAGGGTGTTTTCGTCGGGGGCGCGGCCCAGGCCACGAGCCCGGTGGACCGGGTCTCGCGCTGGCGGGAACTGCTCCTGAGAATGCGTTCGGAAGGCTATACGCCATGAAGGAAAAACAATGTCATTGCTGAGAAGGCTGTGGATCAGTGTGGTGGTGGCGATGGCGGTGGTGCTGGCCGGCTCCTTCGGAGTCAGCCTGTTGACCGCGCGAAGCTACTTTGAACAGCAGTTGTCGGCCCAGGCTGGGGATGGGGCGGTGTCGCTGGCCCTGTCGATGTCGCAGCAGAGCAAGGACGTGGCGACCCTGGAGTTGCTGATCTCTGCCCTGTTCGATGGTGGCCACTTCCGCGTGATCCGTTTCACCGACCCTGGCGGCAAGGTGATCATCGAGCGTGTCCAGCCGGACCTGGCCGATGGGGTGCCGGATTGGATGCCGGCGCTGCTGCCGCTCAACGCGCGCCCCGGCCAGGCGCTGGTGAGTGACGGCTGGCGGCAGATAGGGCAGGTGACGGTGGAGGCGGCCCACGGCTACGCGCACCGCGCATTGTGGCGGGGCAGCCTGCAACTGGGCAGCCTGATGCTCGCCATCGGCCTGTTCTGGGCTGTGGCGGTGTCCATGCTGATGGGCTGGGTGAGGCGCCCCCTGGACGAAATGGCGGAGCAGGCCGAAGCGATTGGAGGCGGTCAGTTCCGGGTGCTGGAGGAGCCCCGGGTGATCGAGTTGCAGAGCATGGCACGGGCCCTGAACCGGATGTCCGAGCGGGTCAGGACCCTCTTTGCGGAGCAGGCCGGGCGGATCGAGATGCTGCGGGACGAAGGCAGCCACGATGCCGGGACGGGCCTGTTGAACCGGGCTGCGTTCAATGGCGAACTGCGCCGGGTGCTGTCCGACCCGGATGTGCCGCCGGGAGGTTGCGTTGCCGTGTTGCGCATTGCAGATCTCGCCGGGCTGAACCAGAAGCTGGGACGGATCCGCACGGACGAGTGGCTGGCCACCGTTGCGGATACGCTGCAGCACAGCCTGCAGGCCGGCGATGACATGGCCCTGGGGCGTCTCGGTGGCGCGGAGTTTGGAGTGCTGGTTCCCGGGCTGGGGCTTGGCGAGGGGCGCGCCCTGCTTGAGCGGGCCTGCGGGGCGGTGGCGGCGCTGGACCTGAAGGTGGATGACACCCTGCGCCTGAAGCTGGATGCGGCGGCGGTCGCCTACCGGCGCGACGATACGCCGGGCGATGTGCTGGCGCGGGTCGATTCGGCCCTGATGCGGGCCGAGGTGGAGGGGGGCATCGTCGCCGAGCCCGGTGGCTCGCCCTTGCCCATTCCGGCGCCGGGCGAGGGGGGCTGGCGCGAATTGCTCGAGGGGGCGCTGGCCCGCCATGACTTCGCCCTGACAGGCTATCCGGTGCTTGATCGGGAAGGCCGCCTGGTGCACCGGGAATACATGCTCCGCTTACCCGTCGAAGGGGCCGTGCTGACCGCCGGGCAGTTCATGCCGGCCGCTGTACGGGTGGGGCTGGCTGCCGCCTGCGACCTGGAGGCGATCCGCCTGGGGATCGATCGGTTGGCGGCTTCCCCGGAGCCGGTGGCGATCAACGTGGCGCCCCGTTCCCTGATCGCGGCCGGCTTCCTCGACAAGCTCGACATGTTGCTCGCCATTGCCGGGCCGAATGCGGCACGCCTCTCCATCGAGGTCAGTGAGCGTGGGCTGGATGCCAGCCTGGCAGGGCTGGAGTCGCTGGTGGAAGTCCTGTCACGCCATGGTGCCCATCTGGGAATCGAGCACTTCGGGCGGCAGCTGGCGGCCTTGCCGAGGCTGTATGCACTGCGCCTGGCTTACCTGAAGCTGGATGGCAGTTTTGTGGTCGCTCTGCACGAGAACGAGGGACACCGGCGGCTCGTGAAGGCGATCGTTGATGTGGCCCGGGGCCTGGATGTGGTGGTGTATGCGGAGCAGGTGCATTGCGCCGAGGAGTGGAGCGCCGCCAGCCAGCTGGGGGTGGGCGGGATGACGGGCCCGGAGGCGTCGCGGCGGCAACTGGCCGGCTGAGTCTTGCCGCCGGACCCGCCAAGAAGACAAAGGGGGCGCCTCGCGGCGCCCCCCTTTTTTTGGGCCAGACCGGCCGGACGCTCAGTCGGCGCTGAGCTTGCCCTTGGTCAGGAGGTCCTGGATGATCTGGGTGTCATTGCTCAGGGCGCCGCTGTTGGTCAGGTCCACACCTTGCAGCACGATCTTCTGGTCGGTGGCACCGGCGTTGAAGGTACCGCCGGTATAGCCTCCGTTCGAGCTGATATGCACCACCGTGTCGGTGCCAGAACGCTCGAAGTGCAGGTAGCTGTCCAGGTTGCCGACCGCCGTACCGCTGTGGCTTTCGCCGTGCAGCAACTCCCGCAGGTCGAGCACGTCGCCGCCATCGAGGCGGGCTGCCTTGTTGAAGTCGGTGATCGCATCGACAGCCGGTTGGGCAGTGGTGCCTGCGTCGCCGAGCGACCACTTGAACACGTCGGAGCCGAGGCCGCCGGTCAGGGTGTCGTGGCCGGCACCACCGGAGAGGGTGTCTTCGCCCGCTCCGCCGATGATCACGTCGTTGCCGAGGCCGCCCTGGATGATGTCTCGGCCGCTGCTGCCGGTGATGTGATCGTTGGCGTCGGTCCCCGCGGTTTGCCCGCCGGTCTGGACCAGCCAGCTGCCGTTCTGGGATGCGCTCTCGATGATTTCCTGATTAGCGTTCAGGGTCGGGGCGCTGGTGGGGGTGAACAAGGCAAAGTCGTCGGTGCCCAGGGTTTTGTAGGCGGTGTCGGCCTCGCCGTGGAGTTTGAACTCGATCCGCAGGCGGGCATTGCCGCCCTGTTCCCAGTAGAGAATCTCGATGGGATGCAGGCCGCCCTCCATGCCCACGTTCTGGTAGAGGCGGGTGGTGGGGGACTGGATGTCGTCGAACATGGCCACAGTCTTGCCGTCCACGTTGATCCGGAAGCCGTCGTCGGCTGTGACGCGGATGTCGTAGTTGCCGCTGGCCACATTCATCAGGCCAACAAAGCGCAGGCCCGAGTCGGTGGTGTAGCCGAGACCCGTGGTGGTCTTCAGGGTGCCGGCATCGGAGCCCGCCGTGCCGCCACGCAGGAAGTTGTACAGCGCACCGGAATTGACGGCCAGGTTGGCCGCCACGATGGGGTTGTTGCCCAGGTTGCCGTCGACCGCTCCCACCGTGGTGGTGGTACCGCTGGTGGTAGTGGAGTAACCGAAGCCGTAGTCGATCTTGTCGGCGCTGAAGGTGGCATCCGCTCCCGAGGCGGGGGCTGCGTTGTCGGTGCCTACCACCGTAATACCGCTGCGTCCGTTGACGATGGCGGTCATGTCGGACACGTGGTCAAGGTTGCCGAGGGTCCGGTCGTCCGTATGCGTACGGGTGATGCTCGCGCTCGTCGAATCGTTGTAACCGTAGTACTCCCCGGTCAGCCCCAGGCTGCTGGCGCTGATGGCCGTGGTCGTGCTGGCGAGGGTGATGGTGTTGTCCGGCGTGCGATTGACGTTGAAGGTGATATTGGCCCCTGCCTGGTCGCCGTCCTTGTCCACCAGTACGAAGCTGAAACCGTCAATGATCGCGCTGGAGAGCGTGGCCTTGGGGGTGTAGGCGTAGCTGCCGGTGTTCAGGTTGACCACCAGGTTGCCGCCGTCGGTGGTCTTTACGGTCAGTTCGTGGCTGGCCGCATTGTAGGTGCCGGTCCCCGTGCCACCGCTGGCCGTCACGCTGCCGGTGCCGTTGGCTGCAGTCGGGTCGTAAGTGTAGGTCACACCATCCACGCCGATGGACTGGATGTGGCCGCCGTCTGCGCCAAAGCCGGAACTGCCACCCAGCAGACCACCGGAGAGGATGTCGCCGCTGGCCGTTTGACCGACAGTGACCTGCAGGGCGCCGGAGAGCTGGTCGAGACTGGAGATCACCTTGCCACTCAGGTCGGTATTGCTCGCTCCGTCATAGGCGATGGGGTCCAAGGGGCCCTGGGTTGCACTGCCCATGCCCAGCGCGAAGCTGGTGATGTGGTTGGAGCCAAGGAAGTTCTGCCAACTTCCGATATCGGCACCAGCAATCTCGGTGCCGGGGTTGGGCGTGCCATCGGACAGGAAGTAGGCCACGTTCTGACCGGAGGCCAGTTTGCCAGGTGAGCCAAAAGCGGCCTGGCCCGCTGCGATGGCGGCATCGTAGTTGGTGGTGCCTCCGGTGCTGATGCTGGCGAGCAGGGTCTTGGCGGCGCTCACCGTGGTCCAGATTTCGCCAACGGGTGTGGCGGTGCTGTTGAAGGTTACGAGGCGGACTCGTACTTCACCCAGGTTGTCATAGCTCTCAATCAGCTGGTTGAGGGAGGCAATCGCGGATTGCAGGCGCGTGGTCCCACCGACACCATCGGCGGTGTTCATCGTGGCGGAGGTGTCCAGGATGATGAGCAGATTGGTGTCCTGAATCGGCAGCTGGACCTGCTGTGTCTGGTTGCTGGCTTGCGGGGCGTCATCCTCCACGTTGACCGACAGGGTGCTCTCGACAATGTTGGAGCCATCATCCACCTTGATTCCGATGGGTACGCTGAGCAGATCTTCGGTGGTCGGGTCTGCATGGTCGAGGGGGGCCCGCAGCGTGACGGAGTATTCGCCGAGATCGTTGATCTGCGCGTGGATGACTTCGACGCCGTCGGCACGGGTACCTATCAGGGTGTGACTTCCGCTGCCACTCCAGGAGATGGCCTGGCCATCGGAGGTGAACGCAGTGGTCGGTTCGGTGAGGGTGATGGTCAGCGTGGCTGTTCCGACATGGGTCAGGGTCAGGGTGCCGTTGGCCGTCGTGAGGTCGGTGCTATCCGTGTTGCCAGTGCTGTCAATCAAGCCATTGGGGAGCCCCTCCTCGGACACGTTGATGGAGGTTGGCTTGACGGAGACCTCTCCATCGATGGTGATGTCGAGCTTGGCGGTGTCGCTGCCACCCTGGCCATCGGAGATGGCGTAGTTGAAGCTGTCGGTGAGGCTGGTGCCGGCGTTGAGGCCGGAGACGGCCGGGTTGGCGGTGTCCT
>WBTZ01000003.1 GCA_009026175.1 Zoogloea sp.
CCCCCTGGGGGCCCTGGTCACGGGTCTGGCTTTCGTTGCTCTGCTGGCTGCGGATGGCCTGTTCCGGCGAGGGGTTGGGGCGGTAGGTCTCGGCGGTCTGTTCGGTCTGGTTGAAATCCACGTCGGCAGAGACCTGGGCGCGGAAATTCCCCTTGCCGAACAGGGGGGTCAGGATCGAGTTGATGCGCTCGATGTAACCCTCTTCCAGTTCATGGGTGTACTTGAGCTGGGTGGCGTCCAGGGAACTGCGCAGGGGGTCGGGCTTCTTGGTCAGCAGGGCGCCGTCCTGGTCGATCACGCTGACATTGTCGTTGGTCAGGTTGGGCACACTGGAGGCGATCAGGTGCACGATGCCGGCGATCTGGCTGGGGTCGAGGGCCCGGCCGGTGTGCAGGCTGACCATCACGGAGGCGGTGGGCTTCTGTTCGTCCCGCAGGAAGGCGGTCTGCTTGGGAATGGCCAGGTGCACCCGGGCGCCGGCCACGCTGGCGATGGACGAGATGGTGCGTGACAGCTCGCCCTCCAGGGCGCGCTGGTAATTGATCTGCTCGTGGAACTGGGACAGGCCGAGCTTCTGGGTCTCCATCAGTTCGAAGCCGACCAGGCCGCCCTTGGGAATACCCTGGGCGGCGAGGCGCAGGCGCAGGTCATGGACCTGGCTGGAGGGCACCAGGATGGCGTTGCCGTTTTCGGAGAACTTGTAAGGGATGTTCTGTTGCGTCAGGCTCGTGACGACGGCGCCGCCGTCCTTCTCGGCGAGGTTCGAGAAGAGCACGGTGTAGTCGGGCTGGCGGCTCCACAGCAGCACGCCGACGATCATGGCAATACCGAAGGCGAGCGCGGCCCCTGCGGCGAGCTTCTGGCGCTGCGACAGATTGCGGATGTTCTCCAGCACCTGCGCGAAGGGTGAGGCGGGCGGTACTGGAGCGGCGGCGGCGTCTTCTGCTGCCATGGACACATTCCCCCTATTTCGGATGCTCGCATTCTCGCGCCAGAGTCTTCCGGCCCAGTCACGGATAAGCGGCGTTTTTTGCCGCCTATTTGCCGCCTTGGTCTTGCCGTGTGAGGCCTAAGCTGCGATCCGGTGAATTCCGTCTCCGAGTGCCCATGAGCCTTCCTGTAACCGATGACCGTCTGGATGCCCGTCAGCTGGCCGATGCTTTCCGCCAGTTCAGCGAAGCATCCGAGGCCCTGACTGGCGCCTATGCCGGGCTGCAGACCCAGGTCGGCCAGCTGACCGAGAGGCTCAGCGTGCTGATGGGGGCGCTGCCGGCCGGTGTGGTCGTGCTCGATCGTGATGGTCGGGTCGTGCAGGCCAACCGGGTGGTCGAGGTCATGTTCGATGCGCAATTGGGCGGGGTCGACTGGTCCGCCTTCTGCGCAGAGCGGCTGGCCGCCACCGAGACGCCCGGGGAATGGCAGCTCGACCAGGCCGGTGAAACCCGTCGTGTGACCCGGGTGGACGCACCCCTGGAGTCGGGTGAAGGGCAGATCGTGCTGCTGACCGATGTGACCGAGGCGCACCTGATGCGCCTGGCCGCCGAGCGCAATGAACGCCTTGCCGCGATGGGGGAGATGGTGGCCGGACTGGCCCATCAACTGCGCACGCCCCTGTCTGCGGCCATGCTCTACACCGCCACGCTGGTCCAGCAGGAGATGGGGCCGGCCGACCGGGAGAAGATCGGCGGGCGGGCCATGGAGCGTCTGCGCCACCTGGAGAAGCTGATCCGCGACATGCTCCTGTTCGCCCGCGGCGAGACCCTCGGGCGCGAGCCCTTCCGGATCTGCGACCTGGTCGGAGAACTGACCCAGACCCTGGAGCCCGTGGCCCGGGCCAAGGGCCTTGCCTTCGAGGCGAGCTGCGCGTGTGGTGAGAGTGCCCTGGTCGGTGATCGCAAAGCGATTGCCGGGGCCCTGACCAACTTGCTTGAGAACGCTGTCCAGGCCCTGGATGCCGGCGGCACGATTCATTTCGACGCCAGCCTCGGTGATGCCGAGGCCCGCTTCAGCGTCACCGACAACGGTCGCGGGATCGACCCGGGCCTTCAGGCACGCCTTTTCGAGCCGTTCTTTACCACCCGGGCCGATGGAACTGGCCTGGGGCTGGCGATAGCCCGGGGCGTGGCCCGCGCCCACGGCGGCGATATCGGTATCGAATCCGAAGCGGGAAGAGGCTCCACCTTCACCCTCACCCTCGCCATGGGCGGCTGACGCCCTGTTGCACCGAGTTTTAGAGAGACATCCAATGCCCGAAGCCCTCAACATCCTGGTCGTCGAAGACGACGCCCCCCTGAGGGACGCCGTGTGCCTGACCCTCGAAGTGGCTGGACACGCAGTCACCGGTGTCGGTGATGGACCTGCCGCCCTGGTCGAAGTGGAAAAGCAGGCCTTCAACCTGGTCTTGTCAGACCTCAAGATGCAGCCCATGGACGGCCTGCAGTTGCTGGCCGAGTTGCGCCAGCGCCTGCCGCAACTGCCCGTCCTGTTGATGACCGCCTTTGGCGACGTGGAGAAGGCGGTGGATGCGATGCGTGGTGGTGCCTGCGATTTTCTGATGAAGCCCTTCGAGCCGGCAGTGCTGCTCGAGCATGTCCGCCGTTACGCGGTAACCCGCCAGGACGACGGAATGATTGCCGCCGATCCCCACACCCGCAAGCTGCTGGCCCTGGCCGACAAGGTTGCGGAGACCGATGCGACCGTCTTGCTGACGGGGGAGTCCGGTACCGGCAAGGAAGTCTTTGCCCGCTATCTGCACGAGCATTCATCACGCCGCGCCGGGCGCTTCGTGGCGATCAACTGCGCGGCGATTCCCGACACCTTGCTCGAGGCCACCTTGTTCGGCCACGAGAAGGGCGCCTTCACCGGGGCTGCGACGGCCCAGGCCGGCAAGTTCGAGCAGGCCGAAGGCGGCACGCTGCTCCTCGACGAGATCTCCGAGATGCCGCTCGGCCTGCAGGCCAAGCTGCTGCGGGTGCTCCAGGAGCGCGAGGTGGAGCGGGTGGGCGGCAAGAAGGCGATTCCCCTCGATATCCGGGTGCTGGCCACCACCAACCGCGACATGACGCGCGAGGTGGCAGCAGGGCGCTTCCGTGAAGACCTTTTCTATCGGCTCAACGTGTTCCCTCTGGCGATCCCGTCCCTGCGGGAGCGGCCCGGCGACATCGTGCCGCTGGCCCGCCACTTTGCGCTGATGCACGGCGCCCGCCTGAAGCGGCCGGCGTGCCTGTCGCCGGAGGCTGAATCGGTGCTGGTGACCTACTACTGGCCGGGCAATGTCCGGGAGCTTGAGAACACCGTGCAGCGTGCCCTGATCTTGAGTGGCGGAGAGGCGGTGTCAGGCGATACCATCCGCCTGTGCCTGCCGCACTGGAATGGTGAGCCGATGCGGATCCCCGCGGTGAGTCCTGCCGCTCCGGCAAGTCTTGCCGTCGAGTCGGCAATGTCTGCCGCCGAATCCGGAGAGGCGGCCCGGGAGGCCGGCCGGCCGGCCAGCATGAAAGACCTGGAGCGGGAGCACATCCTGCAGGTCCTGAAGGAGGTCGGAGGGTCGCGAAAGCGGGCCGTGGAGCAGCTTGGCATCTCGGAACGCACCCTCCGCTACAAGCTCCAGCAGTATCGCCAGGAGGGCCTGTTCTCGGGGTAGAGGTGCCCGTGTTGCCCTTGTGCTGCTTGGCACGTGCCTTGCTCTGCTATAGTGGAGAAAAAGGAGTCGGATCATGGATACCCGCGGGATCGATCAAATGCTGTCGGAGCTGCGCGCCACCTCGCAGGTGGCGTCGGGCAAGCCTGCGCAGGCGCCTGCCGCTGCCGGCGAGACGGATTTCGGTCAGGTCCTGCAGAGTGCCATCGCCCAGGTGAGTTCCGCCCAGATGCAGGCCCAGGAAATGTCCAAGGGCTTTGCTGCCGGCGATCCGAACGTGAATCTCCAGGACGTCATGGTGAACCTGCAGAAGGCCAACCTTTCCTTCCAGCAGATGGTGCAGGTGCGCAACAAGCTGGTCACCGCCTACCAGGACATCATGAACATGTCCGTCTGAATCCGGGGTGTTCCCCAAAAGCACAAGGCCGGCATTTGCCGGCCTTGTGCTTTTGGGCGCCCGTCTTCAGCGGATCCGCTCGCGGGCGTTGCGTTCCCGCTCGGCCTTGAGGATGTAGCGCTGGATGGTGGAGGCCATGCCTGGCGAGAGGTTCACGAATTCGCAGCCGGCCCGCAGCATGATGCTGCCGTCCCGGTTGGTGATGCGGAAGATGTTGCGGACCCTCAGGGTGGCCGCGATGGGGCCCACTTCCGGCAGCATCAGGCGGCAGTCGGCAAACTCCATGTCCGGCTCGAAGGGGATGCCATTGGGCGGCACGGTGATGGCAAGGCCGCCGCCACTGATATCCACCACATCGGTCTCGACCGAGATCACCTTGTCACCCTCGCCGGTATGGATCGGCACCTGGCAGCTCAGGTAGTGGGGACTGGGGGCGGTGAGGCGGTAATACTCCCGCCGCTGCAAGCGCAGCAGCACGGCCGGCAGCGGGATCAGGAAGGCGTCGTGACCCTCGTGGGGCAGGCGGGTGATGCGCCGGGCGGCGAACTGGATCTTGATCTTGTCGAGCTGGGTGACAAAGATCAGCTGGTCTGCGGCTTCGACCCGCTGGTTGATGCTTTCGTCCGATGCCGCGTCGAGGATCAGGCTGCGCTCGTCCGGTGTGATGGCCAGGATGGCGGTGAGGAAGGAGTCCGCGCTGGCGTCGATGAAGGCGCTGATCATGGCGCGCTTCTGCATCAGGTTGCGCAGATTGAAGAGGATGTCGGTCTTTTCCTTGAGCAGGTAACGGGAGTAGTCGTCGGCCTGCAGGAGTTCGAACTTGAGAGGCATGGCGTGAATGGCGTCCGGCGATCGGATGATGACCGGATTCTAGCAGCCCGGAATGGGATGCCGGCGGCCGCGTGGCAGCCTTCTGCTTGCGCCGCCCGCAGAAACGCGGCAGGGGGACGGCGAACCGTCCTCCTGGATCGACCGTTGCTGCGGGTCAGCGCTCAGCGGGTTGCTTCGCGCTCGATCTCTTCGAGGCTGGTGTGGCGGACATCCCGCCCCTTGACCATGTACACCACGTATTCGGCGATGTTCTTGGCGTGGTCACCGATCCGCTCGACCGATTTGGCCACGAACATCAGCTCGATGGACTGGGAGATGGTGCGGGGATCTTCCATCATGTAAGTGATCAGCTGGCGCATGATGCCCTTGAATTCGGCATCCACCTCCTTGTCGTGGCGCACCACCTGGGCCGCCGCGATGGTGTCGAGGCGGGCGTAGGCATCGAGGGAGGTGCGCAGCATGTCCACCACTGCGTCGGCGATGTGGCCGAGGCGGATCTGGGGGGCAAAGGAGGAGCCCGTGGTGTGGAGCTGCTTGGCCGTCTTGGCGATCTTCTTGGCTTCGTCGCCAATCCGCTCCAGGTCGGTGATGGTCTTCTGCACCGTGCTGATCATGCGCAGGTCCACCGCCGTGGGCTGGCGCTTGGCGATCACCTGGTTGCAGGCTTCGTCGAGTTCGATCTCCAGGTGGTTGACCCGGTTGTCGTTCTCGATCACCTGATCGATCAGCAGCAGATCACCCTCGGACAGGCCTTCCATGGCCTTCACGATCTGAAGCTCGACCATCCCGCCCATCTGCAGCACACGGGTGCGAATGCCTTCGAGTTCGGCATCGAATTTCTTGGATGTGTGATCGTTCATTGGAAATCCTGTGTGGGTAATGGCATTGAATCAAGAAAGCCTAACAGCCGAACATGACGATTTTGTTTCAACTCCGTTCGAAGCACTGCACCCCGGCGGGGCTGGCCAGGAGCAGCACGTCCGCGCCGCGTTTGGCAAAGAGGCCGCTGGTCACGATCCCGACGACGCCGTCGAGCTGGATTTCCAGGCTGACCGGGTCGGTGATGTCGAGCCCGTGTATGTCGAGAATCTGGTTGCCGTTGTCGGTGACGAAGCCCTCCCGCAATACCGGACGTCCGCCGAGGCGTGCGAGTTCACGGGCCACCTGCGCACGGGCCATCGGAATCACCTCGATGGGCAGCGGGAAGCGGCCCAGGCGCGCCACCTGCTTGCTGGCGTCACAGATGCAGACAAACTTGCGGGCCACTGCAGCCACGATCTTTTCCCGGGTCTGGGCGCCACCGCCTCCCTTGATCATGGCCAGGGAGGCGTCGATCTCGTCAGCCCCATCCACGTAGACGGGCAGGTCATCCACTTCGTTCATGTCGAACAGGCGGATGCCGTGCCCGGCCAGGCGGCGGGCGGAGGCTTCCGAGGAGGCCACCGCTCCGATGATGCGGTCTTTCATGCCGGCCAGGCCGTCGATGAAGAAGTTGGCCGTGGAGCCGGTGCCGACGCCGACGATGCTGCCTTCGATGACGTAGTCCAGCGCCCGCAGCGCAGCCTGTTGTTTGAGTTCGTCCTGGGTCATGGTGGAGAGCCTGCTGCAAAAGACTCGATTTTAACCGGGACGGCGTACATGGTCAGATTATGTAACAGCCACCTGACTGCAAAGGCTTCGCGCTACATTAGCCGGGCGCGGGTACGGCTTGTCCCGTCGCGACCACTGGCAGCGGCCTCCGTGCCCGGCTGGCGGTGGATCCAGGTGCACGGAAAGCATGCGGAGATTTTTCATGGGTTTGTTCGACCAAATTGCCGGTCAGGTATTGGGTTCCCTCGCAGGGGGCGCCCAGGGAGGCGAGCAGTCGCCGTTGCTGCAGATCGTGATGAGCCTCATCCAGAACAGCGAGGGCGGGCTGGGTGGCTTGTTGGGCCGTCTGGGGCAGGCGGGCCTGGGTGAGCAGGTCGCATCGTGGGTGGGGACCGGGCAGAACCTGCCGGTCACGCCGGAGCAACTGGGCCAGGCGCTGGAGCGCTCCGGCCTGGGCGGCATGGCGGCCCAGCTGGGGGTGTCCGGGGAGGAGATGGCGAGTCAGCTGGCGCCCCTGCTGCCGCATGTCGTCGACGGACTCACGCCGAATGGCCGGCTTCCGGAGTCCAGTGACGAACTGCTGGCGGCGCTGGGCGGGCTGCTGGGGCGGACCTGAGTACCTTCCTCCCGGAAGGGGCAGGTCCGGCACCCACTGTTCTGAGACTTCAGTCCGGCCCGGTGGCAATGGGCCGGGCCGGGTCTGCGCACCATTCGCTCCAGGAGCCCGCGTAGAGGCGCGCTCCATCCAGCCCTGCGGCCTCCATGGCCAGCAGGTTGTGGCAGGCGGTGACGCCTGAGCCGCACTGCAGGACGACGTTGTGGGCATCGCCCCCCTTGATGAGCTTGCCGAACTCTTCCTGCAGTTCCGAGGCCTGCTTGAAGCAGCCGTCGGACTCCAGGTTGTCCTTGAAGAAGCGGTTGATGGCGCCAGGGATGTGGCCTCCGACCGGGTCCAGGGTTTCGTTCTCGCCCCGGAAGCGGTCCGGAGCCCGCGCATCGATCAGCGTCATCTCGGGGCTGTCGAGATGCCCCAGGACGTAGTCGGCGTCGACCTTCATGCCGTTCTGCAGATGCAGCGGGAAATGGCTGGCAACCGCGGTCGGCTCGACGGTGTCGAGGGGCTGCCCGAGCCGGGTCCACGCCGGCAGGCCGCCATTCAGGACGGCAACCTTGTCATGGCCCAGCCAGCGCAGCAGCCACCATAGCCGGGCGGCAAACATCCCGCCCGAGGCATCGTAGGCCACCACCTGGGTGGCCGGGGCAACGCCCAGGCTGCCGAGCTTGTCGGCCAGTAATTGCGGGTCGGGCAAGGGATGGCGCCCGTTCAGCCCGTTGGGAGGGCTGGACAGATCCTCCTCCAGATCGAGGAAATAGGCCCCCGGCAGGTGGCCCTGATCGTAAGCCTGACGTCCTGAACGGGGCGCTGAGAGGTCGAAGCGACAATCGAAGATGCGCTAGTCTGGCTGAGCAAGGCGGGCCAGCTCCTGGGCCGTGATGAGATTGGTGAAAGGCATCGGCACGCTGGAGGTTTCCTCAGGCAACGGGAATCTCTGCTCCGCCCAGCCAGGCCTCCGCATCGTCGGCCATCTGGAAGACGCGGACTTCGGCGTCGACGAAGATCTGTGACAGCCATGCACTCCAGGTCAGCCACTGATCTTCGGTCAGGATGGCGATCCGGCTGAAGTCGTGGGCATGGGCCCGGGCAAAGCGGATTTCCTCCAGGGCCATGTCGACCGTGAAGCCATTCATCTGGCGCAGATCGAAGAACAGGTCCACCGGACCTTCGAACTGGACCTTGTAATTGACGACCTCTTCGAATTCCTTGTAGTCGGCCAGGGTGAATTCACCAAAGACGGTGACATCAACGCGGTTTTCCTTGTGATCGGTGGTGATCATCGACTGCTTCCTTTCTGGGCTGACTCAACGGCACCAGTGTAGCCCCAGGCTACGCCGGCTTCAATCGGACTCGAGGGCTGGCGTGGGTTGCCGGGATGCCAGGGACACCAGGACGCCGCTGGCAATGATGATGGCGATGGCCAGCAGCGACGACCACGGGAGGTGCTCGCCCCACAGCAGGACGCCGAACAGGCTGGAGAAGATGACCGTTGTGTAGGCCAGGTTGGCCGAGACGATGGTCTTGCCGTAGCGGTAGGCGCGGGTCATGGCGAGTTGGGCGCAGCCGCCGAAGCCGCCGACGCCGAGCAGAATGGCGGCATTGTCGAGTGTGATGGCGTGCAGGTGGCCGGACAGCATGGCCCAGACGAGCCCGAAGACGCTGGTGATCAGGGAGAACCACAGCACCGTGCGGGCTTCCGGCTCGCCGAGGCGTCCCAGTTCCCGGACGTTGATGTAGGCCAGGCTGGCGATCAGGCCGGACCCCAGGCCGCCCAGGGCCCCGGGCCACTGCTCGGCTCTCAGGGTGGGCTGGAGCAGCAGCACGACCCCCATGAAGCCCAGTCCGACAGCGGCAAGGGCGTACCTGCTGATGCGTTCCTTGAACCACCAGGCCAGCAGCAGGGCGACGAACAGGGGGGAGGTGTAGCTCAGGGTCACCGCCGTGGCGAGAGGCAGGATGCCGAGCGCAAAGAAGTAGCCCATCAGGGCGATCGTGCCGGATACGCCGCGGGACAGTTGCCGGCGCCAGTGGGGGGTGGCATGGGTGATGCCCTGCAGCCGCAGCAGGATGAGCATCATCAGGAAGCCGACGAAGCCCCGGTAGAAGACCAGTTCTCCGGTGGAGAAGTGGGCGGAGCCGAGCTTGACACAGACGCCCATGCAGGCGAAGAGCAGGCTGGCGAGAATCATCCAGAGGGATTGCATGGTGCGCTGCGGAAGAAAGGAAGCCCGAATTCTACTGGAGGGGCGCTGACTGCCCGCACAAAATGAAAAACCCCCACGGGCGTGAGCCCGCGGGGGTTTCAACCAAGCGTGCCGGCGAGGGTTACCGGCCGATAGGCGTCTTCTTAGTGGAACTGTTCTTCTTCGGTGGAGCCGGTGAGGGCCTTGACGGAGGAAGAGCCGCCCTGGATCACGGTGGTCACGTCGTCGAAGTAGCCAGCGCCGACTTCCTGCTGGTGGGACACGAAGGTGTAGCCTTGTTCGCGGGCAGCGAATTCCTTCTCCTGCACCATTTCCACGTAGTGCTTCATGCCTTCGCCGCGGGCGTAGGCGTGGGCGAACTGGAAGGTGTTGAACCAGTTGACGTGGATGCCGGCCAGGGTGATGAACTGGTACTTGTAGCCCAGCGCGGACAGCTCGTCCTGGAACTTGGCGATGGTGGCATCGTCCAGGTTCTTCTTCCAGTTGAAGGACGGGGAGCAGTTGTAGGACAGCAGCTTGCCCGGGCAGGCGGCTTGCACGGCCTGAGCGAACTCGCGGGCGAAGCCCAGGTCGGGGGTGCCGGTTTCACACCACACCAGGTCGGCGTACGGGGCGTAGGCCACGCCACGGCTGATGGCTTGCTCCAGACCGTTCTTGACGCGGTAGAAGCCTTCCTGGGTGCGCTCGCCGGTGAGGAAGGGCTTGTCGTTGGCGTCGTGATCGGAGGTGATCAGGTTGGCGGCTTCCGCATCGGTACGGGCCAGGATCAGGGTGGGGACACCCATCACGTCGGCGGCGAAGCGGGCGGAGATCAGCTTTTCACAGGCTTCCTGGGTCGGCACGAGCACCTTGCCACCCATGTGGCCGCACTTCTTCACGGCAGCCAGCTGGTCTTCGAAGTGCACACCGGCGGCACCGGCGGCGATCATGTTCTTCATCAGTTCGAAGGCGTTCAGCACGCCGCCGAAACCGGCTTCAGCGTCAGCCACGATCGGCAGGAAGTAGTCGATGAAGTCCTTGTCGCCCGGGTTGATGTTGCGGGACCACTGGATCTCGTCAGCACGCTTGAAGGTGTTGTTGATGCGGCGAACCATGGTCGGCACGGAGTCGTAGGCGTACAGCGACTGGTCCGGGTACATGGTTTCGGAGGTGTTGCCGTCGGCGGCAACCTGCCAGCCGGACAGATACACGGCTTCCAGGCCGGCCTTGGCCTGTTGCATGGCTTGACCGGCGGTGATCGCGCCGAAAGCATTCACGTAGCCCTTCTTGGCGCCGCCGTTCACCTTTTCCCACAGGGTCTTGGCGCCGCGTTGGGCCAGGGTGTATTCCGGCTGCAGGCTGCCGCGCAGGCGCACGACGTCGGCTGCGGTGTAACCGCGCTTGACACCCTTCCAGCGGGGGTTTTCGGCCCAGTCTTTTTCCAGAGCGGCGATTTGCTGTTCGCGAGTCAGAGACATACGAGATCCTTTAAAAACATAGTGGGGAGGGGAAAGCCGGGGGGCGGAAGCGTGTGGCTGCTTCTCGCTTGCTCCTGAGCCGTTTGACCGGGTTCCGAAGCGTGTTGCGCAGCTGCTTTGGAACTCGGGTCAGTGGTGAGAAGTATAGGGGTGATTTTGCACGGCAGCAACAGGTCTTATATAAGATATAAGAAATTATTTTTCTTTTTATATCAATGTTTTGCCGTGACTTTTTTGTATTGTGAAACGACGTCGGTGATGGTGAAACGAAAAAACGTTGCGCTGCGTCGTTTCGGGCCGGTCAGAGCAGGGATGTGTCGGAAATGATCACCCCGTCCTCGTCGGCATACAGCCATTGACCCGGCGTGAAGGTGACCCCGCCAAAGGTGACCGGGATGTCCACGTCGCCGGCGCCCTTCTTGACGCTCTTCATGGGGTGGGTGGCCAGGGCGAACACGCCGATGTCCATGCCGGCGATCGGGCCGGAGTCCCGGATGCAGCCATACATGATGACGCCGGCCCAGCCGTTCTTCACGCCCAGCAGTGCCAATTGGTCGCCGAGCATGGCGCAGCGCAGGGAGCCGCCTGCATCGACCACGAGCACCTTGCCTTCGCCGGGGGTTTCCAGGGTCGAGCGGACGAGCGCGTTGTCCTCGAAGACCTTGAGGGTCCGGAGCTGTCCGGCAAAACGCTGTCTGCCGCCGAAGCTGCGGAACATCGGGGCGACGGCGCGGACCTTGCCCTCGTTGGCGTCGCAGAGATCGGTGGTCTGGAATTCCATGGTGGTGCCTCCGTAGAAGATGGATGTCGGAAATGACAACGGGCGGCCAAGGGCCGCCCGTCGGGTTGTGATGCGGTGGTGAAAACTATACCGTAGCTTCCGCCATTTCCTCGAACACCAGCTTCACCTTGCCATCGTCGTCCAGGTCGATGGTCACCGTTCCGCCATTGGCCAAGCGGCCGAACAGCAGCTCGTCGGCCAGCGCGGAGCGGATGGTGTCCTGGATCAGGCGTGCCATGGGGCGTGCGCCCATCAGCGGGTCGAAGCCCTTCTGGCCCAGCCATTCCTTGAGCTTGTCGGTGAAGTGGGCCTCCACCTTCTTCTCGTGGAGCTGTGCCTCCAGCTGCATCAGGAACTTCTCGACCACGCGGGTGATGACTTCGTGGTCGAGGCCCTTGAAGGAGATGATGGCATCCAGGCGGTTGCGGAACTCCGGCGAGAAGAGGCGCTTGATGTCGGACATCTCGTCGCCCTGCTCGCGCCGTGCAGAAAAACCGATCACGGCCTTCTGCATGTTCTCTGCCCCCGCATTGGTGGTCATGATGATGATGGTGTTGCGGAAGTCTGCCTGGCGCCCGTTGTTGTCGGTCAGGGTGCCGTGGTCCATCACCTGCAGCAGGATGTTGTAGATATCCGGGTGGGCCTTCTCGATCTCGTCCAGCAGCAGCACGCAGTGGGGCTTCTTGGTGACCTGTTCGGTCAGCAGGCCGCCCTGGTCGAAACCCACGTAGCCCGGCGGTGCGCCGATCAGGCGGGAGACGGCATGGCGCTCCATGTATTCAGACATGTCGAAGCGCACCAGCTCGATGCCCAGGGTGTAGGCAAGCTGGCGGGCGACTTCGGTCTTGCCGACGCCGGTCGGGCCGCTGAACAGGAAGGCGCCGATGGGCTTGGCCGGGTTGCCGAGACCGGAGCGGGACATCTTGATCGCCTTGCCCAGCGCCTCGATGGCTGCGTCCTGGCCGAAGACCACGTTGCGCAGGTCGCGCTCCAGGGTCTTGAGGGCGGCCCGGTCGTCATTCGAGACGCTGCGCGGCGGGATGCGTGCGATCTTGGCCACGATCTCCTCGATCTCACCTTTGCCGATCAGCTTCTTCTGGCGGGACTTGGGCAGGATGCGCTGTGCTGCGCCCGCCTCGTCGATCACGTCGATGGCCTTGTCCGGCAGATGCCGGTCGTTGATGTAGCGTGCCGACAGTTCGGCGGCGCTGGACAGGGCCGAGGCGGAGTATTTGATGCCGTGGTGCTGCTCGAAGCGGGACTTGAGGCCCTTGAGGATCTCGACGGTCTCCGATACCGAGGGTTCGACCACGTCCACCTTCTGGAAGCGGCGGGAGAGGGCGTGATCCTTCTCGAAGATCTGCCGGAACTCCGTATAGGTGGTGGCGCCGATGCACTTCATCTGGCCGGAGGAGAGCGCCGGCTTGAGCAGGTTGGACGCATCGAGGGTGCCGCCAGAGGCTGCGCCCGCGCCAATCAGGGTGTGGATCTCGTCGATGAACAGGACCGCATTGGGGTGGTCGGCCAGCTGCTTCAGCACCGCCTTGAGGCGCTGCTCGAAGTCGCCCCGATACTTGGTGCCGGCGAGAAGGGCCCCCATGTCGAGGGCGTAGACCTGGGCATCCGCCAGGATGTCGGGAACGCGGCCTTCGACGATGCGGCGGGCCAGGCCTTCGGCAATGGCGGTCTTGCCCACGCCGGCCTCGCCGACCAGCAGCGGATTGTTCTTGCGGCGGCGGCAGAGGGTCTGGATGACACGCTCGACCTCCTTGTCGCGACCGATCAGCGGATCGATCTTGCCCAGCAGGGCCTGCTGATTCAGGTTCTGGGTGTAGTTGTCCAGGGCACCACCAGCCGAGGCTCCCTCCTGTTCCTGCTCGCCCTGCTCGGACTCACCTGACGGACGGGCGGCAGGATTTGCACCCTGCTGCGGGGTCTTGGTGATGCCGTGGGAGATGAAATTCACCACGTCCAGGCGGGAGATGTTCTGGCGTTGGAGGAAATAGACTGCGTGGGAATCCTTTTCGCCGAAGATCGCAACCAGCACATTTGCGCCGGTGACCTCCTTCTTGCCGGACGACTGGACGTGCAGGATGGCGCGTTGGATCACCCTCTGGAAGCCGAGGGTGGGCTGGGTGTCGATGTCCTCCGTGCCTTCCACCTTGGGCGTGTGCTCATTCACGAAGGCAGTGAGCTCCTTGCGCAGTTCGTCGGTCTTCGCTGCGCAGGCGCGCAGGACTTCCGCTGCGGAAGGATTGTCGAGGAGCGCAAGCAGGAGGTGCTCCACGGTGATGAACTCATGACGTTTCTGCCGGGCCTCGACAAACGCCATGTGCAGACTGACTTCAAGCTCTTGCGCGATCATTTCAGTTTTCCTCCATGACACACGCCAGCGGGTGTTGGTGCTGGCGAGCGTATGCGATGACCTGCTCGACTTTGGTGGCGGCAACATCCCGGGGGAAGACCCCGCAAACACCAACGCCCTCTCTGTGGACTTTGAGCATGATCCGCGTCGCTTGTTCGCGGTCCTTGCCAAAGTATTTCTGTATCACGGCCACCACGAAATCCATGGGGGTGAAATCGTCGTTAAGGAGCATGACCTTGAACAAGGGTGGCGGCTTGACCCGCGTGACCGTTGCTTCGAGGACAGACTCTTCCTGCTTTTTGATGACCATGCGACCCATTCTAAACAACCTCGATGATTGTGCAAGAGTGTCCTGGCACGCTCGCCGGGCGAATTTCGCAAGCTGCGCACCGCCCAACATTGGTGCGCCGCACGCGAGAATTAAGTCACGCCAAAACAGGTGCTTTGTGTCTAAAAGCCGCCAAAATCGACATAAGGCGCCTGTTTTGATGCTGTGATGCAACATTTGTGCCGAATCACAAATGCGTTGACGCGCTTTGGCAAGTCACGTAAAAGCAGAACTGTGTTCGCGCCGAGGTTGAAGCGAAGGTTCTTGCGTCGCGTGTTCGAAGCAATGCCCTCGAAAGTCCCCCGCTTTTCCTGACCCGACCGCATGCCGGACGTCCGGATCGTATTACTGAAATCAAGAAGGAATTAGCAATATGGCAACTGGTACTGTTAAGTGGTTCAACGACGCCAAGGGCTTCGGCTTCATCACGCCGGACGATGGCAGCGAAGACCTGTTTGCGCACTTCTCCGCCATCACCATGGCAGGTTTCAAGTCGCTGAAGGAGGGGGAGAAGGTTCAGTTCGAGGTCACGCAAGGCCCGAAGGGCAAGCAAGCGTCCAACATCCAGCGCGCTTGATCCTTCCGGCTTGTCGGGCCAGTCGGCCCTGACGCCGTGATGTCAGACCGCCGATCTGCGTGAGCAGGTCGGCGGTTTCGCTTTAAGGGGCGGGTGTGCGGCGGTTTGTGCCGCGCTGAGTCGTGTGTCGTGCGCGTGAGTGTCGTCCGCGCGTGTATTTGGTGTGTGTATTCCGCGTGTGCATCTCGCGTGAGCGGTTCTTGTTGCAGGTGCTGCTGCTCCGTCCTGGCCCGTCGGGCTGGCATTTCCAGGATCGCAGGCAACAAAAAACCCGCTCAAGGCGGGTTTTTTGTATGCAACAAGCGGTAATCGCGTGCCGGAAGCAATTACTTGAGTTTCACTTCCTTGTACGGCACGTGCTTGCGGGCAACGGGATCGTACTTGTTGAACTCAAGCTTGGTCGGGGTCGTGCGCTTGTTCTTCGAGGTGGTGTAGAAGTGCCCGGTGCCAGCAGTGGACTCGAGCTTGATCTTTTCGCGGCCGCCTTTTGCCATTTTGGTTTATCTCCAGCGGTGTAAAGGCTTAGACCTTTTCGCCGCGAGCGCGCAGCTCAGCGACGATGGTGTCGATGCCTTTTTTGTCAATGGTGCGCAGGGCAGCGTTGGATACGCGCAGGCGCACCCAGCGGTTCTCGGCCTCGCTCCAGAACTTGCGATTTTGCAGGTTCGGCAGGAAGCGGCGCTTGGTCTTGTTGTTGGCGTGGGAGACGTTGTTCCCCACCATCGGTGCTTTTCCGGTCACTTGGCAAACGCGAGCCATTTGTTGCTCCAAACTGGTTTTGATTCGATAAGACTCTCGATTATAAAGGAACGGTGTTCGGCGAATCAATACTTTTGTGCGTTTTGGGTTGCACGTGGTCGGCTCCCGCTAGAGAAGGCCACGTTCCGCGAAGGAGACCGGGGGGCTGTTGCCGGCCACGATGAAGTGATCGAGGACGCGTACATCGATCAATGACAAGGCCTGCGACAGGCTGCGGGTCAGGGCCTGATCGGCGTGGCTCGGCTCGTTCACGCCCGAGGGGTGGTTGTGGGCCAGGATGACAGCGGCGGCGTTGTGGTGGAGCACCAGCTTGACCACCTCCCGGGGGTATACCGAGGTCTGTGACAGCGTTCCGCGGAACAGTTCCTCGCTGGCCATGACCCGGTTCTGGGCGTCCAGCAGCAGGATCATGAACACCTCGTGAGGGAGCTGGCCGAGCCTGAGGCGTAGCCAGTCGCGAACTGCGCCCGGTGAGTCGAAGACGTCGCGCTGTGCCATCTCCTCGCCGAGGGCGCGGCGGGCCAGTTCGAGAACGGCCTGCAGCTGGGCATACTTGGCGGGGCCCATGCCGGGAACGGCCGAGAAGGCGTCGGCGCTGGCATTGCAGAGGGCGGTCAATCCGCCGAAATGGGAGATCAGGTCGCGCGCCAGATCGACGGCGCTCCTGCCGCGGATGCCAACCCGCAGGAACAGGGCCAGGAGTTCGGCGTCGGACAGGGCCGCCGCGCCGCGCGCCAGCAGGCGTTCGCGGGGACGTTCGTCGGCAGGCCAGTCGGTGATTGCCATGGCGTGTAGAATTCGAGCATCTGAAGTCTTGAAATAATACCATTGGCATGAATGAGCTCAAGGGCAGAAAACTGGTGCTGGGCGTGACCGGCGGCGTGGCGGCCTACAAGGCGGCCGAACTCGTGCGTCTCCTCGGCAAGGCAGGGGCCGACGTGCACGTGGTGCTGACGGAGGGCGGCGCCCGCTTCGTGACGGCGGTGACCTTCCAGGCGCTGTCCGGCAACCCGGTCTGGACGGATCTGTGGGATCCGCGCATGGCCAACAACATGGCGCACATCGACCTGACGCGGGATGCGGATGCGATCCTGATCGCGCCTGCCACGGCGGATGTGATGGCCAGGCTGGTGCATGGGCTGGCCGATGACCTGCTGACGACGCTGTGCCTGGCCCGGGATTGCCCCTTGCTCGTGGCTCCGGCGATGAACCGCCAGATGTGGGAGCACCCGGCGACCCGGCGCAACGCGCTCCAGCTGGCGGAGGATGGCGTGGCCCTGCTGGGGCCTGCCGCCGGCGAGCAGGCCTGTGGTGAGGTCGGGCTGGGACGGATGCTCGAGCCCGAGGCCTTGTGCGAGGCGGTGATCGCGTTCTTCCAGCCCAAGCTGCTGGCTGGGCGGCGCATTGTCATGACCGCCGGGCCGACCTTCGAACCCATCGATCCGGTGCGCGGCATCACCAACTCGAGCTCCGGCAAGATGGCTTATGGCCTGGCCAGAGCCTGCGTGCAGGCCGGCGCCGACGTGACCCTGGTGAGCGGCCCCGTGGCCCTGCCGGTGCCCGACGGGGCGCGGCGGGTCAGCGTGCGCAGTGCGCTGGAGATGCGGGAGGCCGTATTTGCAGCCTTGCCCGGCGCGGATGTCTTCATCGGCGTCGCCGCGGTGGCCGACTACCGGCCGGCCGCTGCCGCCGAGCACAAGATCAAGAAGTCCGGGGCCGAACTGGCGATCACCCTGACGCCCAATCCGGACATTCTGGCCGAGGTGGCGGGGCTGCCGGATCCGCCTTTCTGCGTGGGTTTTGCCGCGGAGAGCCGCAATCTCGACGAGTACGCCGAGGGCAAGCGCAAGGCCAAGAAGCTGGCCATGGTTGTGGGCAATCTGGTGCAGGACGGCCTGGGCGGTGACGACAACCAGGTGGTGTTGTATGACGAGGCGGGGCGCCATCCCGTGCCGAAGGCACCCAAGCCCGAGGTGGCGCGCGCCATCGTGACCCATCTGGCGGCCTTGCTGCCAGAATCCTGATTCATTTCCTTTCGCCCGGACGGACCATCATGCATCGAATCGACATCAAGATCCTCGACGAACGCCTCAAGATCCAGCCCCCGGCCTACGCGACCGGAGGCTCCGCGGGGCTCGACCTGCGCGCCTGCCTGGATGCGCCGATCGACCTGGCGCCGGGGCAGACCACGCTGGTGCCGACCGGCCTGGCCATCCACCTGGCTGACCCCGGGCTGGCGGCGATGATCCTGCCCCGCTCCGGTCTGGGCCACAAGCATGGCATCGTGCTGGGCAATCTTGTGGGGCTGATCGATTCGGACTACCAGGGGCAGATCTTCGTGTCGGTGTGGAACAGGGGGCATGAGCATTTCATGGTTCAGCCCATGGAGCGGATTGCCCAGCTGGTGGTGGTGCCGGTGCTGCAGGTGGCCTTCAATGTGGTGGCCGATTTCTCGGAAAGCGAACGGGGCGCCGGGGGCTTCGGCAGCACTGGCAAGCACTGATGCGTCACGCGGGGATCCCTGCCGGTGTGCACGTCCTGCTCGAGCGGGGCGACCAGGTGCTCCTGATGCGCCGCGCCGGCACCGGCTTTTTTGATGGCCTCTACAGCCTGCCGGGCGGGCACGTGGAGGAGGGCGAGTCGCTGCGTGCCACTGCGATCCGCGAGATGGCCGAGGAGGTCGGTGTCGTGCTGATCGAGGCGGATCTGACGGTGGTCGGCGCGGTGCACCGCCGCTCGGATACCAACCGGATCGATTTTTTCCTGGCGGCGCGGAGCTGGCAGGGGGAACCCCGGATTGCCGAGCCGGACAAGTGCGATGCGCTGGCGTGGTTTTCCCGCGGCGCCCTGCCGGACACTATCGTGCCTTATATCCGCGATGCGCTTGCGGCCGGGCCGGGCCCCTGGATCCAGGAGTCCGGCTGGCTGTGATGGGGGGCCTCCATCCGGAAGGATCGAGGCCCGGGCAGGCTGTCAGTCAGGTACGTTGACCGCGCCGTTGCTGTAGCTGATGAGCTTGTCGGCAGCCGGGCTGCCAGCGATCGCCGGAAGGTTGGCTGCGCTGATGGCCGGCGCAGACCCCGCCGTGCCGCCCCGGGGGGTGGTATGGATCACCTGGGAGTCGGGCAGGGCCGCGCCGTTCTTCAGGTGGGCATACATCAGGTCCATGGCCCGGTTGAAATACACGTGCAGCGGGATCAGGTTGCTGTCATAGCCTGGCAGGGCCGCGTTGTCGATGAAGGCGTCAAAGTGCTGGGCATTGGTCACCTCGTAGTAGCGCAGCCTGCTGTTGTTGCCGTCGGCCTTGCGGCTGGCGCCAAAGTAGGCACGCGAAGCCTGGTTGACCGGGATCAGGGTGTCGGAACGCCCGGATACGATCACGGCAGGCTTGCCACCCAGAGACCCCGTCGCCTGCACCTCCGCGATGCCTTTCTTCACCCTTTCGGATTGGGCCAGCAGGGTGCCGGTCAGGGCGGCCCCGCTGACAGGGTCGGTGCCGGTGACCAGGGACCGGGCGCACAGGGCGCCGTCGAGGGCCGCGTCGGCCAGGCCGGACGACGGTGACACGGCGAGGACATCCCGTTTGGCGCCGCCGCTGGCGTCGTTGTACACCAGGTTGATTCCTGCGGTGGGTGGTACGCCGTTGCCGTTGGCAAAGATCCCCGCCTGCACGGCTGCGCTGGTGGCCGTCACGTTGCCCAGGGTGGTGCCCGCCGCGGCCACGGTGGAGGCGAAGCTGAAGCCGCAGACGTTGTCGGTGACACTGAAGCGTCCCAGGGTGTTCAGATAGGTGACCACGATGGAGGGCGTTGCCAGGGCATGGTGCGAGGCGTGGTAGAGGTCGTGCTCTGCCGCCCAGCCATAGCCGTGCAGCTTCTGCAGGGCTTCATCGGCCTGGGCCTGCAGGGTGGCGCCGCTGAGCAGGCCCTTGGCCTTCAGCGCCGTGCACCGGTTGCTGGCGTAGAAAGCGATCAGGCCGGCTCCCGGTGAGCCGGTGGCCGCGGTGGCGAGGGCTGCGCAGGGCTGGTACAGGTTGGCGTAGGTGAAGTAGTCGATCAGCGGCTTGCCGATGGTCGGGACACTGACGCTGCCCTGCTTGATGGACAGGCCGCTGACGTCCTTGGGCTGGATCTGCGGTTCGCTGACGGCCACACCATCGATGAGGCCCCAGTGGTCCTGTTCGGCGGCGAGCAGGGCTGCGCCGGCTCCGTTGGAGGCCGAGGAGGCGATCACCAGGGTGTTGGATGGCCGCAGGGTGCGGGTCTTCTTGCCGGCGCCGTTGGCGGTGCCGTATTTCTCGTTGAGCACGTAGAAGGCAAAGGTGACGGCGTCGAGGGTGGTATGCCCCCAGTCCTTTTCCGGATTCTGCTGGGAGTGGGCGTGCTTGTAGGCGATCCGGTTGGGGAAGGCCAGGTTGAAGGCGTCGAGCTGGCTCTTGCTCAGGTCGGCGGCGAAGTGGGCGCGCTTGCCTGCCGCGCTGGCGGTGCTGACCGTGCCATCGATCAGGTTCACGGTGTCGCGGGCCAGGTCGTGCATGCCGTTGCCGCTGCCCTTGTCGGAGTAGGCGACGGCGCAGCCGTGCTTGAGCCCCCATTCACCGGCGGTACCGATGGCGCCGTAGACGCCGCGGGAGCCCGAGGAGGTGGCGGTGACGATGCAGGGGTTGGCCGGGTCGAAGCTGGTCGGCACCTGGACCATCAGGGTCACCAGGCGCTTGCCGCTGTCGTCGCCGGAGAAGGCGATGGTCTCGGTGCCGGCGATCTTGCCTTCGCCCAGCGTGTCGCCACCATTGACGTCGATGTTGGGGCCGTAGAGGCTGCCATAGCCGCCAGTGGCCTTGTTGGCGTCCACCAGGGCGCGGTAGTTGTTGTAGATGGCGTTGCGGCGCAGTTCGGCCGCGGTGGGCGAGGCCGGGTTGGCGTAGGCCGGAGCCGCTGCTGCGCCGAGACCGGTCTTGCCGAGACCGGCGGTGAGCAGGTCGTCCGTGTTGCCGTCATAGGTCCGGGTGCTGAGCGAGTCGGCCTGGATGCGGTCGGGAAGACGGTTGTAGGTGCCGAAGCCGCCGCCCGAGGGCTGGAGGTCGATCAGGCCGAGCAGGCGGTCGATCTCGTCCCCTTCGGAGGCCGCCGTGGCAGGCACGAACACCGCACTGCGCAGGCTGGCCGGGCGCTTGCCGAGCTCGGCCTGGTAGGCGTCGAGCAGCTTGCTGTCTGCGTCGGCGATGGCTGCGGCCGTGACCTGGGTGAAGTTGCCGGACGAGAAGACGCCCTTGAGGGCGTTTTCGTTGGCGAGCCCCAGGGCCAGCATCGCGATGCTGTTGGTGGCGTTGGTGATGTTGATCCGCTGGTCGCTGTCGGCTTCGGTGGCGAGGGCGTGCCAGGTGCCCTTGCTGCCGGTGATCTGGAACATCAGCGGGTAGCTCAGCCCCGCGACGTTCATGGTGTAGTTGCCATTGGCGTCGGTCTGGGCCGTGCGGGTCTGACCCAGCCGGTCCTTGACGGTGACCGCCCCGTTGGCGATGGCCTGGCCTTCGGCCGCAATGCCGGAGAGTTGAGCGCTGCCACCACCACCACCTCCTCCTCCGCAGGCGGCCAGCAGCATGGCACTGCTGATGGCCAGGGCGAGTGAATTCCGTCTGACGCGGTTGTTCATGTGTCTCCTCCGTTATTGATTATGGAAGCGCCCGGAAGAGGGGCTTCACGGCCATGTTGATGCCAAACGGCTTGCTTCGACACTGGGGTTTACGGCACTCGGGTTTACCTGCATGGGAATGCAGAACCGCCGGGCGGGCCGGCGGTTTTCTTTGTGTAATGTGCTTGCAATCCGGGTGTAACCAGGCCGGACCTCAGCCCGGTGCGGAGGGGCTGGCAAAGACGTGGCTGAAGCGCAGTTCCTGGGGGTAGGGGTAGAAGTCCTCCACGTGCCCCTGGCGGATCTTTTCCTGGGCGTCCTGCCAGAATCTGGGGTCGAGCAGGTTGCGGTGGTGCTTGAGGAAGGCCTTGCGGATCTTGGGCTGGCCGAGCAGGAAGGTGGCGAACTCCTCAGGGAAGATATCCAGGGGGGCCGCGGAGTACCAGGGCTCGCCGGACATCTCCATCTCTTCGTTGGGGGCCGGCGGGATCTTGCGGAAGTTGCAGTCGGTCATGTACTCGATCTCGTCGTAGTCGTAGAACACGACCCTGCCGTAGCGGGTCACGCCGAAGTTCTTCCACAGCATGTCGCCCGGAAAAATGTTGGCGATGGCCAGCTCGCCGATGGCCTGGCCGTACTCGCGCACGACTTCGTCGATCTGCTCGTCAGTGGCTTTGGCCAGGTAGATGTTGAGCGGCGTCATGCGCCGTTCGATGTAGAGGTGCTTGATCACCAGGGCGTCGCCGTCCTCTTCGAGCACCGAGGGGGCGAGTTCCTTGAGCTGCAGGATCAGGTCTGGGTGGAAGCGGCTGCGGGGCAGGGCGACATTCGAGAACTCGAGGGTGTCGGCCATCCGCCCGACCCGGTCCACCTGCCGCACCAGCAGGTATTTGCGTTTGACGGTGGCCCGATCCATGTTCTTGGAGCTGCCGAAGACGTCCTTGATGATCTTGAACACGTAGGGGTAGGACGGCAGCGTGAACACCAGCATGACCAGGCCGCGGATGCCCGGTGCTTCGATGAACTGGTCGTTGGAGTGGCGCAGGTGGGCGATCAGGTCGCGGAAGAAGATCGTCTTGCCCTGCTTGCCCAGCCCCAGCATGGTGTAGAGCTCGGAGCGCGGCTTGTTGGGCATGATGCTGCGCAGGAACTGCACGTAGCCCGAGGGCACCTCCATGTCCACCAGGAAGTAGGCGCGGGACAGGGAGAAGAGCAGGGAGATGCGCCAGGTGTCGAGCAGGATGGTGTCCAGGTAGAGCATGCCTGAGGCGCCGTGCCGCACCGGGATCACAAAGGGGTATTCCTGGTAGCCGTTGATGGCCTTGCCGATGATGTAGGCGGTCTTGTTGCGATAGAAGGCTGAATACAGGACCTGGATCTGGCAGTTCACCTCCATCTTCGGCCAGCTCCCCAGGTGCTTCTCGATGGTCCGCATCACGTAGTCCACGTCCCGCTCGAGCTGCTCGAAGGGGCGCTGCCAGTCGAAGTCCTCGATGAGCCGGGCGATGGTGGCGCGCAGTCCTTCGTCCTGGGGGTAGTAGCTGGAGTAGGTTGGCGGGAAGGACTCGATGTAGTCGGTGGAGATGGCCGGTCGGGCAAAGATGTAGTCGTTGTTGAAGTACTCGCGGTGCAGGATCTTGGTGGTCACCGAGTTGAAGAAGGTCTCGGCCAGCTCGGGCTGCTTGTGGTTGATGAGCAGGCCGATGAAGTGCAGCTTGACGGCTTGCCAGGTGGCGTCGTCAATGGACTCGGCGTCGAATTCCTCATGCAGGCGCTGGACGGCCTCGTTGACCCGGTCGTCGTAGAACTGTACGCGGTCCCTCACCGCCGCAAGCTGCTCCTGCCAGGCGGCGGCTTCGTAGCTTTCCTTGGCGTGCCGGGAAGTCTCCCGGAAGATCCGGTAGTGCTTGTTGAAGCCTTCGATCATGGCCTGGGCGATGGCCAGGGCGACCGGATTCTCGTTGCTGGTGACGTCCATCATCTCCCCCGCGTCGCGTGGTGCGACTTGTGTTGTTCCTGCGTTGCCGTCGATGCCCGCCGGGGCGGGGCCGGGGCCCCGTGCGCGCTGGAAAATTCTAGCACCGGCAGTATCTCCGTCCGGGGGAAAGGCGCGGCAGGCCTGGCTTTCCGGCGCTCCGGCAGGTGGGCGGTGCAGCATTGACCCGGCCTGGAATTCGTCCATAATCTTTTCAGTTTGCTCCGTGCGGGCCGCTTCGCCGCAGGGCAGGCAGTGAATCGGTTGAGGGGCGCCGGGTGGCTCCGGGAGGGGCGGCTCCAGGCCCGGCCCGCGCATCGGCCGATCCGTCCGTAAGATACGAAATCCTATGCGAGGGAGCTGCAATGACTACTTCTCTGATCAAGGTGCCGGCTGGCGGTCAAAAGATCGTTCCGGGCCAGGCTGTCCCCGACAATCCGATCATCCCCTTCATCGAGGGCGATGGTATCGGTGTGGACATCACCCCGGTGATGATCAAGGTCATCGATGCCGCGGTGAACAAGGCTTACGGCGGCAAGAAGCAGATCCACTGGATGGAGGTTTACGCGGGGGAGAAATCCACCCAGCTGTACGGCCCCGATGAGTGGTTCCCGAAGGAGACCTTCGATGCCCTGAAGGAGTTTTCCGTCTCGATCAAAGGCCCGATGACCACCCCGGTCGGCGGCGGGATCCGCTCCCTCAACGTAGCCCTGCGCCAGGAGCTGGATCTCTACCAGTGCGTGCGTCCGGTGCAGTATTTCCAGGGCGTGCCGTCGCCGCTGAAACAGCCCGAGCTGGTCAATATGGTGATCTTCCGCGAGAACACCGAGGACATCTACGCGGGGGTCGAATGGGCGGCCCAGTCCGATGGCGCGAAGAAGGTCATCAAGTTCCTGACCGAGGAGATGGGGGTCAAGAAGATCCGCTTCCCGGAAACCTCCGGCATCGGCATCAAGCCGGTGTCCATCGAAGGGACGACCCGTCTGGTGCGTGCCGCCATCAAGTATGCGATCGACAACGACCGGAAGTCGGTGACCATCGTGCACAAGGGCAACATCATGAAGTTCACCGAGGGCCTGTTCCGGGATGTCGGCTACAAGGTCGCCAAGGAGGAGTTCGGCGCCCAGCCCATCGACGGCGGACCGTGGTGCCGGTTTGCCAATCCGAAGACCGGCCGGGAGATCATCGTCAAGGACGCCATCGCCGATGCATTCCTGCAGCAGATCCTGCTGCGGCCGGCGGAGTATGACGTGATCGCCACCTGCAACCTGAACGGAGACTACATCTCCGACGCCCTGGCCGCCCAGGTCGGCGGGATCGGCATTGCACCGGGCGCCAACATTTCCGATCAGTACGCCTGCTTCGAGGCCACCCATGGCACGGCCCCGAAGTATGCCGGGCTCGACAAGGTGAACCCGGGGTCGATCATCCTCTCGGCCGAGATGATGCTGCGCCATCTGGGCTGGGGCGAGGCGGCCGATCTGGTCATCAGGGCGATGGAGGCGGCTATCGCCGACAAGATCGTGACCTATGACTTTGCCCGCCTGATGGAGGGGGCGACCGAGGTGTCCTGCTCGGCTTTTGGCGATGCGATGATCGAGCGGATGTAGCGCTGAAAGGCGTCTGCGTCATAGGCAAAACAATGGCCAGCCGTTGCGGGCTGGCCATTGTTCTGTCCGGCTGCGGCTCACCCGGAGGTGAGCCGCGTGCTCAGTGGCCTCAGGCTTGAGCAGCCCGCAGCGCTGCGTTGAGCGTCGGGCTCGGACGCATCACCGCCTTGCACTTCTCGGAGTCGGCCTTGTAGTAGCCGCCGATATCGACCGCCTTGCCCTGCACGGTCTTCAGTTCGGCAACGATCTGCGCCTCGCTCTCGGTCAGGCTCTTGGCGAGCTTGGCGAACTGGGCGGCCAGTTCGGTGTCCTCGGTCTGGTTGGCCAGCTCCTGGGCCCAGTACATGGCCAGGTAGAACTGGGAACCGCGGTTGTCGAGCTCGCCGGTCTTGGGAGACGGCGACTTGCGGTTGTCCAGCAGCTTGCCCGTGGCCGCGTCGAGGGTCTTGGCCAGCAGCACGGCGCGGGTATTGCCGGTCTTGAGGCCGAGGTCCTCCAGCGACACGGCGAGGGCCAGGAATTCACCGAGGGAGTCCCAGCGCAGGTGGTTCTCTTCGGTCAGCTGCTGCACGTGCTTGGGGGCGGAGCCGCCGGCGCCGGTTTCGTACATGCCGCCGCCAGCCATCAGCGGGACGATGGACAGCATCTTGGCGGAAGTGCCGAGTTCCATGATCGGGAACAGGTCGGTCAGGTAGTCGCGCAGGATGTTGCCGGTCACGGAGATGGTGTCGAGGCCGCGGATCACGCGCTCCAGGGTGAAGCGCATGGCGCGGACCTGGGACATGATGTAGATCTCGAGGCCGCTGGTGTCGTGATCCTTCAGGTAGGTTTCCACCTTCTTGATCAGCTCGGCTTCGTGGGGACGGTAGGAGTCGAGCCAGAAGACCGCCGGGGTGTTGGAGTTGCGGGCCCGGGTGACGGCCAGCTTGACCCAGTCACGGATCGGCGCGTCCTTGACCTGGCACATGCGCCAGATGTCGCCGGCCTCCACGTTCTGGGTCAGCAGCACTTCGCCGGAGTCGATGTCGACGATGTTGGCGATGCCATCTTCCGGGATCTCGAAGGTCTTGTCGTGGGAGCCGTATTCTTCGGCCTTCTGGGCCATCAGGCCGACGTTCGGCACGGTGCCCATGGTCTTCGGGTCGAAATTGCCGTTGGTCTTGCAGAAGTTGATCATCTCCTGGTAGATGCGGGCAAAGGTCGATTCCGGCATGACGCACTTGCTGTCGTACTGCTTGCCGTCGGCACCCCACATCTTGCCACCGGCACGGATCATGGCCGGCATGGAGGCATCGACGATGACGTCGTTGGGCGAGTGGAAGTTGGTGATGCCTTTGGCCGAGTCGACCATGGCCAGCTTCGGACGGTGTTCCTGGCAGGCGTGCAGGTCGCGGATGATCTCGTCGCGCTTGGATTCCGGCAGGGTCTTGATCTTCTCGTAGAGGTCGACCATGCCGTTATTGACGTTGATGCCCAACTCGGCGAACAGTGCCTCGTGCTTCTCGAAGGCTTCCTTGTAGAAGATCTTGACGCAGTGGCCGAACACGATGGGGTGGGACACCTTCATCATGGTGGCCTTCACGTGCAGGGAGAAGAGGATGCCGGACTCGCGGCAGTCTTCCAGCTCCTTCTCGTAGAAGTCGCACAGGGCCTTCTTGCTCATGAACATGGAGTCGATGATCTCGCCTTCCTGCAGCGCGACCTTCGGCTTCAGGACGGTGATCTTGCCGCCCTTGGCGATCAGCTCCATGCGGACATTGCGGGCCTTGTCCAGGGTCAGGGACTTTTCGCCATGGTAGAAGTCGCCATGGTGCATGTGGGACACGTGGGTCCGCGACCAGGGCTTCCATTCACCCATGGAGTGGGGGTTCTTGCGGGCGTAGTTCTTGACGGCGAGCGGTGCGCGGCGGTCGGAGTTGCCTTCGCGCAGGACCGGGTTGACCGCCGAGCCCAGACACTTGCCATAACGGGCGACAAGCGCCTTTTCCTCTTCGGTAGAGGGGTTCTCCGGGTAGTCGGGGATCGCGTAGCCCTTGGATTGCAGTTCCTTGATGCAGGCCTTGAGCTGGGCCACGGACGCGCTGATGTTGGGCAGCTTGATGATGTTGGCGTCGGGGTCCAGGGTCTTCTTGCCAAGGGCACCCAGGGTGTCGGGGACTTTCTGGTCGTCCTTCAGGTGCTCCGGGAACTCGGCCAGAACACGGGCGGACACGGAAATGTCGGCCTTTTCGATCTCGATGCCAGCCGGGCCGGTGAAGGTCCGGATGATGGGAAGGAAGGCACACGTGGCCAGAAGCGGCGCCTCATCGGTCAGCGTGTAGATGATCTTCGATTTCCCTGTAACCATGTTTCTTCCCTCGATGATTGTGTGAACGACGAGCCAATGCTGACTCTTTGCCGCCGTGGATGTTCGTGGACTGCGGAACTGCGGCCCACCGCAAAATAACATGTATCCCGCGCCGCCGCATGGAAAGCCGGCTGGCGCGTTGCCGTACTCCCCTTCAGACGACCGCTTCTTCCTTTTCCTTCTTGACCTGCAGGAACTGCTCGCGGGAGACGCCCAGCCACATGACCAGCGGGCTGGCGACGAGGACGGAAGAGTAGATGCCGAAGCAGATGCCGATGGTCAGGGCCAGGGAGAAGTAGTAGAGGGTCTCACCACCGAAGAGCAGCATGGACAGGACCATGATCTGGGTGCTGCCGTGGGTGATGATGGTCCGGCTGATGGTGCTGGTGATGGCGTGGTCGAGGACTTCCGGCGTGTTCAGGCCACGCTTCTTGCGGAAAGTCTCGCGGACCCGGTCGAAGACCACCACCGACTCGTTCACCGAATAGCCCAGCACGGCCAGGGTAGCGGCCAGCACCGGCAGGGAGAACTCCCACTGGAACAGGGCGAAGAAGCCCAGGATGATGATCACGTCGTGCAGGTTGGCGATGATGGCCGAGACCGCGAAGCGCCATTCGAAGCGCATCGCCAGGTACAGGACGATGCCGCCGATCACCAGCAGCAGGGCCATCGCGCCGTCGGAAGCGAGCTCCTTGCCTACCTGCGGGCCGACGAACTCAACCCGGCGCAGTTCGGCCTTGGGACCGTCCAGGCTCCTCAGGCTGGCCAGCACCTTGTCGCTGACCTTGCCGGTTTCCATGCCTTCCCGGTTGGGCAGGCGGATCAGCACGTCGCGGGCGCTGCCGAAGTTCTGCACCTGGGCGTCCTGGTAGCCTTCCTTCGCCATGGCCTCACGGATCTTCTCCAGGGCGGGCGGTTCGGCGTAGCTGACTTCCATCAGGGTGCCGCCGGTGAACTCGACCGAGAAGTGCAGGCCCTTGGTGGCCAGGAAGAACACCGCGAGCAGGAAGGTGATCAACGAGATGACGTTGAACACCAGCGCATGCTTCATGAACGGGATGTCTTTGTGGATGCGGAAAAATTCCATGGTGGCGTGTCCGTTTCGTGTTCAGTGCGCGTCAGAGACCCGGCTTCCACACCTGGCCGATGGCCAGCTTGTCGAGCTTGCGCTTCTTGCCGTAGATCAGGTTGACCAGGCCGCGGGAGACCAGGATGGCGCTGAACATGGAGGTCAGGATGCCCAGGCAGTGCACCACGGCAAAGCCGCGAACCGGGCCCGAGCCGAAGACCAGCAGCGCGATGCCGGCGATCAGGGTGGTGACGTTGGAGTCCAGGATGGTGTCGAAGGCCCGGTCGTAGCCGGCGTGGATGGCTGCCTGCGGCGTGGCGCCGTTGCGCAGCTCCTCGCGGATGCGTTCGTTGATCAGCACGTTGGCGTCGATGGCCATGCCCAGGGTCAGCGCAATGGCGGCGATGCCCGGCAGGGTCAGGGTGGCCTGCAGCAGTGACAGCAGGGCCACCAGCAGCAGCAGGTTCGAGGCCAGGGCGATGACCGAGACAAAGCCGAACAGCATGTAGTAGGCACACATGAAGACGGCAATGGCGACAAAGCCCCACAGGGTGGAGTGGAAGCCCTTGCTGATGTTCTCCGCGCCCAGGCTCGGGCCGATGGTGCGTTCCTCGATGATCTCCATCGGAGCGGCCAGGGAGCCCGCGCGCAGCAACAGGGCTGTGTCGGTGGCTTCCTCTGAGCTCATCCTGCCGGAGATCTGGACGCGGCCGCCGCCGATTTCGCCGCGGATCACCGGGGCGGTGACGACTTCACCCTTGCCCTTTTCGATCAGCAGGATGGCCATGCGCTTGTTGATGTTCTCGCGGGTCACGTCCTTGAAGATGCGGGCGCCGGCGGAGTCGAGGGTGAGGTGCACCGCCGGCTCGTGGTTCTGGCCATCGAAACCGGGCTGTGCGTCGGTGAGGCGCTCGCCGGTCAGGACGACCTGCTTCTTGACCAGGATGGGGCGGCCGTCGCGGTCGTTATAGACCTCGGTGCCGGCCGGGATCGCGCCGCCCACGGCGGCCTCGAGGGCACCGGGGGTGTCGTCGACCATGCGGATCTCGAGGGTCGCGGTGCGGCCCAGGATGTCCTTGGCCTTGGCCACGTCCTGCACGCCCGGCAACTGCACCACGATGCGGTCGAGGCCCTGCTGCTGGATCACCGGCTCGGCCACGCCGAGTTCGTTGATCCGGTTGTGCAGGGTGGTGATGTTCTGCTTGAGGGCCGATTCCTGGATGGACTTCTGGGCCAGGGGAGAGAGGGTGGCGGTCAGCTTGAAGTCGGCACCGTCCTGGCCTTCGGTGACCTGCAGGTCGTTGTTGGCGGCCATGATCACCGCGCGGGCACGGCTCTGGGCCTCGGCCTCGCGGAATCTCACGACCACGCTCTGGCCGTCACGGCTGATGCCGGCGTGGCGGACGTTCTTGTCGCGCAGCAGGGTGCGGAGGTCGCCGGCGGTGGCGTCGAGGCGCTTGGTCACGGCGCCCTTCATGTCCACCTGAAGCAGGAAGTGCACGCCGCCGCGCAGGTCCAGCCCCAGGTACATCGGCAAGGCGTGGATCGAGGTCAGCCACTGGGGGCTCGCCGACAGGAGGTTCAGGGCGACCACGTAGGACGGGTCGGCCGGATCCGGATTGAAGGCCTTCTCGATGGCGTCCTTCGCCTTGAGCTGGGTGTCCGTGTCACGGAAGCGGGCGCGCACGCTGGTCAGGTCGGCGAACAGCCCGTCGTGCTGGAGGCCGGCCTTGCCGAGACTCTCCTCCAGGCGTTTCATGACTGCGCCGGAGTCCAGCTTGAGGGTGGCCTTGCCGCTGGAGACCTGGACGGCGGGTACCTCCCCGTAGAAATTCGGCAGGGTGTAAATCAGGCCCCACAGCAGGACGAGCCCGATGAGGAGGTTTTTCCAGAGGGGATAGCGGTTCATGGTCTGGCGGAAAGGAGATGTAACGGGCGCGGCTGCACTGCATGGACCGGGGGCGCCCCCGGTCCGGAGCCGGATCAGATCGACTTCAGGGTGCCCTTGGGCAGCACGGCACCGATGGACTGCTTCTGAACCACGATCTGGGTGTTGGGAGCAACTTCCACATGAACGTAGGCGTCGGAAATCTGGACCACCTTGCCGACGATGCCGCCCTGGGTCAGGACTTCGTCGTTCTTCTGCAGACCTTCGAGCAGGGCTTTATGTTCCTTTGAGCGTTTCATCTGCGGACGGATCATCAGGAACCACAGCACCGCGAACATGAAGATCATGGGCAGAATGCCGCCGAGGCCACCGAGCGGGTCTTGGGATGCGGCCGGTGCGGCTTGGGCAAACGCGTTGGAAATCAGCACATTAAACTCCGGGTTGAAAAGCAAAGTGGCTGATTATAGCAGCAGGCGGGGGAGGGCTTTCGAGCGGCTGTGCAGGAGGGAAGGGCGAGGGAAGGCCCCCACGCTCCCCGGGGGGGGGCTTTCGTCTTGGGGCGGCCCGGCGACGAGGGAAGGCCCCCACGCTCCCCGCTGTGCGGCTCGCTGCCCCCCGGGGAGGGCTTTCGTCTTGGGGCGGCCCGGCGACGAGGGAAGGCCCCCACGCTCCCCGCTGTGCGGCTCGCTGCCCCCCGGGGGGGGGCTTTCGTCTTGGGGCGGCCCGGCGACGAAAAAAAGCGGCGTCTGTTTTGCAACAGACGCCGTCGAAATCTCCTTGAAAGGAGAGGAGGGAGAAAAACCCGGTTGCAGGGTGCCTTTCAGGCAGCCTTGTTCATCTGGTTGCAGAAACGCTGCCAGTTGGCAGACATGGCCGAGAACACCTGTTCGGCGGCCAGCAGGGGCAGCAGGCCCATGCGATGCTGGCTGCGCACGAAAGTCTCGACGTGCGGGGCGCAGAGCGTGCTCTGCTCTTCCGCGAGCAGTTCAAGGAAGCGGGCCTCGGCGGCACCCCAGAATTCGGAGGTGCCAACCCAGCCGGTGTCGGCGGTTGCTTCACGCAGGGCCTTGCGCCAGAGGGCTTCGGCGCGTTCGACCGGGACGCCGGCCTTGCGGGCGTGCCACGGCAGTAGTTTCGGTGTCTTCATTTGCTGTTACTCCTGTATTGGGGCATCAAACAAGTGGGACCGTTGTGGAGCCAGGTGCTTCGAGCAGCGCTTGTGGTGCGCTGCAATAATGCGTTTCTTGGTGCATTTGCACGGATTTATTGGCTCTTCGGTGCTCTCAATAGGCTTGTTTGTTGCATTGCACAATTTCAGTTTAGGTACTTGCCGGCTTCCCCGCAAGTGCCTTTTGGTTTTGATACAAGTAATTCATCACGGGACCATGGCGTTTCCGCAACACTGTGCATGACGCCTGTCCGGTGTTTCCGGCAGGTGGGTTGCGCGCCCGGCAGGGGTTTAGAATGGCAACCCGCTCCGCCAACCGCTTGCCCCATGTCCCAGCTTCTCGACAACCTCAATCCTGAACAGCTCGCTGCCGTCACCCTGCCGGCCCGCCATGCCCTGATCCTCGCCGGCGCCGGCTCGGGCAAGACCCGGGTGCTGACGACCCGGATCGCCTGGCTGATCCAGAGCGGCTTCTGCGGGCCCCAGGGCATCCTGGCGGTTACCTTCACCAACAAGGCCGCGAAGGAGATGGTGACGCGTCTTTCGGCCATGTTCCCGATCAACACCCGGGGCATGTGGATCGGCACCTTTCACGGCCTGTGCAACCGTTTCTTGAGGGCTCATCACCGCGATGCGGGGTTGCCCCAGCTGTTCCAGATCCTCGATTCGGGAGACCAGCTGGCGGCGATCAAGCGCCTGCTGAAGACCCTCAACATCGACGACGAGAAGTTTCCGCCCCGCGACCTGCAGCATTTCATCAACGGGCAGAAGGAGGCGGGGGTCCGCCCGGCTGCGGTCGAGGCCTGGGACGACTACACACGCCGCAGGGTCGAGCTTTACGTGGAGTATGAAGCACAGTGCCAGCGCGAGGCAGTTGTGGATTTCCCCGAGTTGTTGCTCCGCAGCTACGAGCTGCTCGAACGCAACGAGCCCATCCGCCGCCACTACCAGGCCCGTTTCCGCCACATCCTGGTGGATGAATTCCAGGACACCAACGTGTTGCAGTACCGCTGGCTCAAGCTGCTGGCCGGCGGCCAGGGTGGAGAGGGTGGCGCCTGCCTGTTCTGCGTGGGCGACGACGATCAGTCCATCTATCGCTTCCGCGGCGCGGAGGTCGGCAACATGCGCGACTTCGAGCGGGATTTCCGGGTGACCGACGTGATCCGCCTGGAGCAGAATTACCGTTCCCAGGGCAACATCCTGGATGCGGCCAATGCGCTGATCGTCAACAACAGCAAGCGTCTGGGCAAGAATCTGTGGACCGACAAGGGGGCTGGCGAGCCGATCCGCGTCTACGAGGCCTTCACCGATACGGACGAGGCCCGCTGGATTGTCGAGGAGGTCCAGTCCCTGGTGCGTGACGGCACGGGGCGGGCCGACATCGCCCTGCTGTACCGCTCCAACGCCCAGTCACGGGTGCTCGAGCATCAGCTGTTCTCCTGCGGAGTGCCCTACCGGGTGTATGGCGGGCTGCGCTTCTTCGAGCGGCAGGAGGTCAAGCATGCGCTGGCTTATCTGCGTCTGATCGCCAACCCGGATGACGACACGGCCTTTACCCGGGTCGTCAATTTCCCGACCCGCGGCATCGGAGCCCGTTCGCTTGAGGCCCTGCAGGACGCCGCGCGGACCTGGAACACCCCCCTGTACCAGACGGTGCCCCATCTGTCCGGCAAGCCCGCCACCTCCCTGGCCCAGTTCGTGATGCTGATCGAGCGCCTGCGCCACGAGACGCGGGAGTTGCCGCTGCACGAGATGGTGGACCATGTCATCGAGGTGTCCGGCCTGAGGGCGCACTACAAGACCGAGAAGGAAGGGCAGGAACGCCTCGAGAACCTGGATGAGCTGATCAACGCCGCGGCCAACTTCAGTGCCGAGGTGGGGGCCGGGCAGGTTCCCGGCGAGCAGGTTTCCGAAACCTCGTCCGTGCTGGCCGAATTCCTGGCCCACGCCTCCCTCGAGGCGGGGGATCACCAGGCGGATGCGGGTATTGAAGCGGTCCAGCTGATGACCGTGCATGCGGCCAAGGGGCTGGAGTTCGACGTGGTGTTCCTGTCGGGCCTCGAGGAAGGCTTGTTCCCCCACGAGAACAGCGCCCAGGAGTCCGACGGGCTGGAGGAGGAGCGGCGCCTGATGTACGTGGCGGTGACGCGTGCCCGCCAGCGCCTTTACCTGAGCTTCACCCAGAGCCGGATGCTGCATGGCCAGGTGCGCTACAACCTGCGCTCCCGTTTCCTCGAGGAGATCCCCGAGGGCCTCACCAAGTGGCTGACGCCGCCCAGCCCGCGGCGCAGCTTCGTGTCGGAGCCCTCCACCCGCTATTACAACCCGGGGGCGGGCAAGGCGGCAGTGCCGGCGATGCCCCCGCCGCCGCCGCAGAAGTCCCGCGATCTTGGGGGGCTGCGCATCGGCCAGAGCGTCAATCACGCGCGTTTCGGTGACGGGGTGATCGTGGCGGCCGAAGGCAGTGGCAATGATGCCCGGGTCCAGGTGAAGTTTGCCGAGGCCGGTGCCAAGTGGCTGATGCTGGCGGTCGCCAAGCTGACGCCCGTGTGACCGCCGGGGCGAAGCACCGCTCAGCGCTTGCGATACCCGGCCACGTCGTCCACTTCCTTGAGCAGGGGGGACGGGGTGGCGAGCAATGCGTCGAGGCGCTGGCGGTCGGTGGAGAGCCAGGCCTCCAGGTTGTCAGGGCGGAGTTCGACGCCGAAACCGTTGTCTTCGCCCATCACCCGGGCAAGCAGCTTGTCGCCGAGCGCCTTCTTGAAGTGGCCGGCTTCCCAGTAATACTTGAGCTGGGTCTGGCGGTCGCCCGGGGCAGGAATGGCTTCCAGGGTTTCCTGGGAGATACCGCTGAAGTCCCAGACCTTGACGCCGGGGTGGCGGCTCGCGGTGGCGACGATCAACCTCTTCCAGTCGGCAAACAAATCAGCAATGCCCAGGCGTGCCTGCATCAGGCGGATCTCCGCATGGTAAGGGTAGATCACCACGTGCGCGGTGCCGCCACCTTGCGTGAGTGTTGACAGGAAGGCGTCCACGGCCTGTTGATCGCTGGAAGGACTGCCGTCAGCGGGCTGGATCGCGCGGGGCTTGTGGTTCCAGATGCGCCAGTTCTCCTCGGCACGTTGGCGGAACAGGACGTAATGACCGCTGTTTTCCACCTCGGTGATGTAGTTGTCGAGGGGGTTGAAGCCTCGCTCGGTGAGCGTGGCGGCGTTGCGGGCGTGCTGGATGGCGATCGTCTTGAGCGAGTCCCGCAGGCCGGTGATGGAGAGCGTCGTTTCGGCCAGCACACGGCCGTCGATCGCCGGTGCGGCCTTGCCCGGGCCGAGGCGGCCGGGCTTGGTGCTGCCCAGGAAGTCTACGAACTCGACCCCCAGGATGGCGAGTTTGGGGGCGCAGCCGGCGGCTTGCAGCCAGTCCAGTTGCTGGAGCGACGAACTTGCCGCCGAGCCGGGAATGGCGTGATTGAAGGCGGCCAGGCCGTGGGCGGCGAAGGCCGGGTGCGTGGGGTCAAGACCGATCTCGGCGCGGGAGTTGCCGAATATGCCGGCACTCGAACACGTCCGTCGGGCAGCCTGCCAGCGGGCGAGTTCCCGGTGGTGGTCGAGATAGGGTTTGGTGGCGTTGAGCCCGGTGATGCGTTTCGACCCGAAAATGCCCAGCGGGTCGATCAGTGTATTGAACGCGCCCACGGCGGTGACGCACACGACGAGTGTCGTGAGCATCCAGCGCAGGTAGGAGCTCCAGGGCAGGGACGGTGCGGGGGAGGCCATCAGAACTGGAAGTAGAGGAATTCGGTGGGGCGGCTGAGGGCCAGTACGCCAAGGGAGAGGAGAAGCCCGATGGCCAGGGCCTGGCGCCGCCGGGGCTGCCAGGCGAGACGGGGAGCCACCGCGTGGGTGGCGCGGCCGTGTTCGGGCAAGGCAGGTTCGAAGCGCCCCATGATCTCCTGGGTATTTGGCGTGCAGAAAGCGATCAGCGCCCCGGCTGCGATCCAGGCCCAGGTTTCGACGAAGGCGGCGCCGCCGCCGAGGCTCGCGCTGATGCCAAGCAGTTCGATGGCGGCCTTGAGCGGGCCGAGGCGGGACATGATCGGCTCTGGCAGGGTCGCGCCGAACTGCCCCGCCATCCCGGCGACGAGGCGGTTTGCAGTGGCGAGGTCCGGCGCCCGGAAATATACCCAGGCGACGACGACGCAGAGGAAGGTGAGGCTGACGCCGATGACGCGCCCCAGACTGGCTGGGAGCTTTGCCGGAATGCGCCGGCAGACATCCTGCCAGGCATGGTTGATGACCAGGAAGCTGCCATGCAGGGCACCCCAGATCACGAAGTTCCAGCCTGCACCGTGCCACAGGCCGCCGAGTACCATCGTCGTGAGCAGGTTGGCGTGACGGCGGAAGGGGCCGTGACGGTTGCCGCCCAGGGGGATGTACAGATAGTCGCGCAGGAAGCGGGACAGGGTCATGTGCCAGCGGCGCCAGAACTCGGTGATGTTGTGCGCCTTGTAGGGCGAGTTGAAGTTGAGGGGAAGGCGCACGCCGAACAGCCGCGACAGGCCGATCGCCATGTCGGAATACCCCGAGAAGTCGAAGTACAGCTGGAAGGTGTAGGCCAGCGCCCCTCCCCAGGCGAGGAACAGGGACGGATTGTCGCCTTGTGGCGCGAAAGCCGGCGCGGCGTAGCCGGCCAGGCTGTCGGCGATGAGGACCTTCTTGGCCAGGCCGATGGCAAAGATGGTCAGGCCGATGGCGAAGTTGGCGGCGACGGGGCGGTAATTCCGGTCCTCGTCGAACTGCGGCATCATTTCCTTGTGATGCAGGACGGGCCCGGCGATGAGGTGCGGGAAGTAGGTGACAAAGAGAACGTAATAGATGAAGCGGTATTCGGTCACCTTGCCGGCGTAGGCGTCGGCGAGGAAGGCGATCTGGGTGAAGGTGAAGAACGATATGCCGATCGGCAGGATGATGCCCAGCAGGGACCAGTCTGTACCCAGCAGGGCATTGGCGCTGCCGAGGAAGAAGTCCGCGTACTTGTAGTAGCCGAGAAGTGCCAGATTGGCGGCCACCGCCAGGCCCAGCATCCGGCGTCCTTCAGCGCTGCCCGGACGGCGGGCGATATAGCTGCCGGCCAGATAGTTGGCGCAGATCGAGCCGAGCAGCAGGGCCAGGTAGGTGTAATCCCACCAGGCATAGAAGAACAGCGAGCAGGCCGCCAGCCACGTGGCGCCGACGCCCTTGCCGAAGCGCCCGAGGGTGAAGAAGCCGAGCAGGGTGACCGGCAGGTAGGCCAGCAGGAAGGAGTAGGAATTGAACAGCATGCGTTTGCGCAGCTGTGCCGCGCCCTTGGGTCGTTCCGCGGCAGCTTATCCGTTTTGACTGTCCGGTGCACCGGGCAATGATGGCCCGGTGAGAAGCATGCCGCGCCGGCGCATGGCGGGCGGGCTCAGCGCCGGAGCTCGTCGTGCAGGGCGGTGAATTCCTGGGCCAGCTTGTGCTTCGGGTCCAGGTGGATCATCGGCTTGGCCTGTTCGTGGCTTTCGCGGATCTTGATCGAGCTCGACAGATAGGTCTTGAAGATCGGGAGGCCTTCCTCGATCAGCTCCTGCACCAGCTTCTGGGGCAGGGTGGCGCGGGGCTGGAACTGGTTCACCACGATCCCTTCCACCTCGAGGTCCCGATTGTGGTCGGCCCGGATCTCCTGCACGTTCTCCAGCAGCGCGTAAAGTGCGCGGCGCGAAAAGTCGTCGCAGTCGAAGGGGATCAGGCACAGCCGGGTCGCGATCAGCGCCGAGCGAGTGTAGAAGTTCAGGGCTGGCGGCGTGTCGATGAACACCGCGTCGAAGTCGTCGGCCAGCTCGTCCAGGGCGTCCCGCAGTTTGAAGATCTTGTAACGGGACTCCAGCTTGCCCTGCAGTTCCTCGAGGTTCGGGTGGGACGGCAGGATGGACAGGTTGGCGAAGGGGGTCGGGCGAACGAACTCGGCGGTCTTCTTGGGGTTGAACTTGAAGTTCAGGGTCTGCTCGAACAGCCCGGCGAGAGTGTCGTCTGCGTCGTCGGCGGCATCGCCGAGCAGATAATGGGTGGAGTTGCCCTGGGGGTCCAGGTCCACCACCAGCGTGCGCAGGCCCTGGTGGGCGCTGATCGCGGCCAGGTTGCAGGTGATCGTCGACTTGCCCACGCCCCCCTTCTGGTTGAACACCACGCGTCGCATTCTTTCTCCCGTCTTTGTTCTGTTCTGGATCCGCGCGATTGTGCCATGCCTTCGGGCTCTCGCCGAGCTTGCCGAGGATGCGCAAACGGCCGGGGTCGGGTAAACTCTTATTCAAAATAACACGAAGTCTTCGCACCCCCTCCCGGAAGCGAAACTCCGGCCGGACAGCACGTGTTGCCCGGCTGTCGAATAGAGGCCAATGCTCGCCTCAGGGTACCCAGAACGCATCCAGATTTTTTGCCCGGAACATCGGAGTTTTCCCCGTCGGCGGCGACATGCCGATCGACTGACGGGGAGGCCGGGCCATTCACGAGAAGAGAGAACATGGACAAGGATTTCATCGCCGCCGCCCTCGAATACCATCGTAGCCCGACCCGCGGCAAGATCGCCGTGGTGCCGACCAAGGGGCTGACCAACCAGCGCGACCTGGCGCTGGCGTATTCCCCCGGTGTGGCGGCTGCCTGTGATGCGATCGTGGCTGATCCGGCCGACGCGCAGGAATACACCTCCCGCGGCAACCTGGTGGCGGTCATCACCAACGGTACCGCGGTGCTCGGCCTCGGCAACATCGGCCCGCTGGCCGCCAAGCCGGTGATGGAGGGCAAGGGCTGCCTGTTCAAGAAGTTTGCCAACATCGACGTGTTCGACATCGAGCTGGCCGAGAACGACCCGGACAAGCTGATCGACATCATTGCCGCCCTCGAGCCCACCCTGGGCGGCGTCAACCTTGAAGACATCAAGGCGCCCGAGTGCTTCTACATCGAGCAGAAGCTGCGCGAGCGGATGAACATCCCGGTCTTCCACGACGACCAGCACGGCACCGCCATCATCTCCGCCGCCGCCATGCTCAACGGCCTGAAGGTGGTGGGCAAGAAGATCGACGAGGTCAAGGTCGTGGTGTCCGGCGCCGGTGCCGCCGCCATCGCCTGCCTCGAGCTGTGGTGCGGCCTGGGCATCAAGCGCGAGAACGTGTTCGTGTGTGACTCCAAGGGCGTGATCTACGTGGGTCGGGACGAGAAGATGGAGCCGACCAAGGCCCGTTTCGCCCAGCAGACCGAATTCCGCACCCTTGCCGACGCGCTGGTGGGGGCCGACGTTTTCCTGGGCCTGTCCACCGCCGGCGTACTCAAGCCCGAGATGGTCAAGACCATGGGCGACAAGCCCCTGATCTTCGCCCTGGCCAACCCGACCCCGGAGATCATGCCGGAACTGGCCAAGGAAGTGCGCCCCGACGCCATCATCGCCACCGGCCGCTCGGATTATCCGAACCAGGTCAACAACGTGCTGTGCTTCCCCTTCATCTTCCGCGGTGCCCTGGATGCCGGCGCCACCAAGATCAACGAGGAGATGAAGCTGGCCTGCGTGAAGGCCATCGCCGAGCTGGCGGAGGCCGAGCAGTCGGACGTGGTGGCCCAGGCCTATGGTGGCGCGGACCTCAACTTCGGCCCGAACTACCTGATCCCGAAGCCCTTCGACCCGCGCCTGATCGTCAAGATCGCGCCGGCCGTGGCCCAGGCGGCCATCGACTCCGGTGTGGCCACCCGCAGCATCGACATGGACGCCTACGTCCAGAGCCTCAACGAATTCGTGTATCAGTCCGGCATCATCATGAAGCCGGTGTTCACCATGGCCAAGGCCATCCCCGCCGACAAGAAGCGCGTGCTTTATGCGGAAGGCGAGAGCGAGCGGGTGCTGCGTGCGGTGCGTGCGGTGGTGGATGAGAACCTGGCCCGTCCGATCCTGATCGGTCGCCCGGCGGTGATCGACATGCGCATCGAGAAGTTCGGCCTCAACCTGCAGGCCGGGCGTGACTTCGATGTGGTCAACGTCGAGTCCGACAGCCGCTACCGCGAGCTGTGGCAAGAGTATTACCGTCTCATGGGCCGGGACGGCGTGACCCCTGACTCCGCCCGCGAAGCCATGCGCGCCGACTCCACCCTGATCGGCTGCATGCTGCTGCGTCGTGGCGACGCGGATGCCCTGGTGTGCGGCACGACCGGCGGTTACGACCATCACTTCGATCACGTCCGCAACCTGATCGGCCTGAAACAGGGCGCCAGCCTGTATGCAGCAATGAACATCCTGCTGCTGCCCCAGCGGATCCTGGCGATCACCGACACCTACGTGAACGAGACCCCGAGCGCCGAAGAAACCGCCGAGATCGCCGTGATGGCGGCCGACGAACTGAAGCGCTTCGGCATTGAGCCGAAGGTGGCCCTGCTGTCCCACTCCAACTTCGGGAGTGCCCGCAGCACGTCCTCCCTGAAGATGCGGGCGGCCCGCGACATCCTGCGGACCAAGGCGCCGGATCTGCAGTGTGACGGCGAGATGCACGGCGATGCCGCCCTGTCCCCGGAGATCCGCGACCGGCTGCATCCGGACTCCACGCTGAGTGGCGAGGCCAACCTGCTGGTGATGCCCAACCTCGACGCCGCCAACATCGCCTTCAACCTCCTCAAGGTGGCCAATGGCGACGGCGTGTCGGTGGGCCCCATCCTGCTGGGCAGTGCAAGCCCCGTGCACATCCTGACGCCGTCGGCGTCGGTCCGCCGGCTGGTCAACATCACCGCCCTGGCCGTGGTCGATGCTGCCGAGCAGCGGGCTGAAGCGCAGCGCTGAGCTTCGCCGGCCCCGTTCCTGTCAGGGAGCGGGGCATCGCAGGGTCATTTCGGGATCCCCTCCGGTACAATCGGGCCATTGTCCAGCTGCTCCATTGTCCGTGAGGTGATTCCGATGCCCCATGCCATTCGTTTCGAGCGTACCGGCGGTCCTGAGGTCCTGCAGTGGGTCGAGGTGGAAGTGCCTCCGCCCGCCGCGGGCGAGGTTCGGATACGCCATCAGGCTGTTGGCCTGAACTTCATTGACACCTACCACCGCTCGGGGCTGTATCCGGTTCCTTTGCCCTCCGGCATCGGGCAGGAGGCGGCGGGCGTGATCGAGGCGGTGGGCGACGGTGTCACCGAGTTCGTGGCGGGTGACCGGGTTGCCTACGTCGGAGGCGCCCTCGGGGCCTACTCCGAAATCCGCAATGTCGTGGCCAGCTCCCTCGTCAAGCTGCCGGATGCCCTGTCCTTCGAGCAGGGCGCGGCGATGATGATGCAGGGCCTGACTGCACAGTACCTCCTCCGCCGAACCTACCGGGTCAAGGCTGGCGACACCATCCTGATCCATGCTGCTGCCGGTGGCGTAGGCCTGATCGTTTGCCAGTGGGCCAAGGCCCTCGGGGCGACGGTGATCGGCACGGTGAGTTCCGAAGCCAAGGCGAAGCTGGCGCAGGCCAATGGTTGCGATCACGCCATCATCACCCCCGGGGAAAGTGTTTCGGCGCGCGTGCGCGAGATTACCGGCGGCGAAGGCGTGCCCGTGGTGTATGACTCCATCGGCAAGGATACCTTCATGGATTCCCTGGCCTGTCTGCGACCGCTGGGAATGATGGTGACCTTCGGCAACGCTTCGGGAGCGGTGCCTCCCTTTGATCCGGGGCTGCTGGCCCGGATGGGGTCCCTGTTCCTGACCCGCCCGACCCTGTTCCACTACATCGCCCGACGTGAGGATTTGCTGGCCATGGCCGCAGAGCTCTTTGCCGTGGTCGCGTCCGGCCAGGTGCGCCTGTCCATCAATCAACGTTTTCCGCTGAAGGAGGCGGCCACGGCCCATCGTGAGCTGGAAGCCCGGCGGACGACGGGTTCCAGTGTGCTGCTGCCCTGATCATGAAACATGTTTATCTGCCTGCTGCGCTGATGGCCCTTTCGCTGGGCCTGACGACGCTTTCTGCCACGGCTGCGCCCCCTGCGCCGGCCGGGCCCCCCATGGTGCTGACGCCGGTGCAGGCTGCGTTTGTCCAGGCCGAAACCCGCCGTATCGAGGAGGGCTTCATCCAGAAGGTGATGAGTGTCACCGGAGCGACCCGGGAACAGGTGCTCCGGGCCATTCCGGCCAAGGGGCGTCTTACCGATAGGCTGGCCCGCATCTTCAGCTCTATCGAGCGGGACCTGAAAGGGCCGCTGACCGATGAGCAGAAGGCCCTGATCTTTGCGGCTGACGGGGAGCGCAAACAGGCGCTCAGGGATCTGCCAGCCCAGGCTGCGTCGCGCTGAGGCGGGCTGCCGGGTTCAGAACAGCTCCATCTCGCTTTCCGGCGCGGCTCGGGGGGTGACCTTGCCGGTACTCAGCAGGAGCTCGTGGCTGCAGACCTGATTGCGGCCATTCCCCTTGGCGTAATACAGGGCTTCATCGGCCCGACCGACGATGTCCGGAATGGAGTCGTGGGGGTGGATGGTGGTGTAGCCGATGCTGATCGTGACCTTGCCCACCTGGGGGAAGTCACGCTGTTCGACGGTGCTGCGGAAGCGTTCGAGGGCTGCGGTTACCTCCTCTTCCGAGGTCGCCCGGAGCACGACCACGAATTCCTCCCCGCCGAAGCGGAACAGGCGGTCCTGGTGGCGGAAGCTCTCCCGCATGAGACGGGCCAGCAGGAGCAGGACTTCGTCGCCGTAGAGGTGGCCGAACTGGTCGTTGACCCGCTTGAAATGGTCGACATCCACGACGGCGAGCCAGTGGGAGCCGTCGTCGTTGCGAAGGCGCCTGCGTTGGGTCGTGGCCTCGTCGCCACTCTGGCTGCTCAGGAGGTGCCCCAGGATCTTGCTCAGGTTCTCGTCAAAGGTCTTGCGGTTGAGGAGGCCCGTGAGGGTGTCGCGCTCACTGTAATCGAGCAGGCTGAGATAGTTGCGATACAGGCCCAGGAAGCCCTCGGCCGTACCCAGGTCGTCGTCTGCCAGGGGGGCTCCGCATACGACTTCCAGCACGCCCAGGACGCGGCTGTCGATCGAGATCGGGAAGCAGTGGATATGCAGCTCCCGTTCGGTGTCGTGGCGACGGACGATCTGGCTCTGCTCCACGCAGGCAATCATTTCGGGGCGGTCATGGAGCGGCAGGGGCTCGCCGCCCTTATCGAATTCGGACTGGGAATAGCTCACGCCGTCCTGACCCACGTGGGTCACCCGGGACAGGTAATTCTCCTCGCCGTGCTGGCTGGCCTTGTAGAGGTTGACCTCCTGCGCCTTGACCAGCTCGAATAGCGCCGATGCGACGCCCAGTTCAAGCAGGGTCCGGTCCCTGTGCTGGGTGATCGACTCAACGTGCTTGAGGACGTGGATCATGTTGCCGCATCGGGTGGCTGTCAGACGAACGATATTAGCGCAGGCGGCCTTCATGTTTCCGGTGAATTGCGTTGATCGGCGCGCAATTTTTCACAGGCCTGGAGGCTGTCTGGCCGGATTGCAGTCGGTCGTGCGGGCCTGCAGCAGGAGGCGTCCTTCGTCGAGGAGGGCCTTGCATGCGGGGGTGGGCTGTGCCGGGGCGCTGTCAGGGTAAAAGAGGGTCAGTCCGAGGCGCGCCTCGAGTGTCTGAAGGGCTGTGCTGAGGGAGGAGGGCGGCATGGACAGGGTGTTCGCCGCCGCCGCGACGCTGCCGTGCCGGGCTACGGCGTCCAGCAGTTCGATGGTGTGAAGCGTGATCCGCAGGGAGAAGAGCTCGCCGTCCTCGGGATGCGTCGGCGGGGGGGGCTTGTGGGAGGGCTCTGGATGAGTCTGCATGAGTGTGCCAATGTATGAAATGGGCATTGCACGATGCCGGTGATCGCTACACTGCACGCGACGGGGCGGACGCCGGCGCAGCGGATCGGGATGCGCCTTTCATTTCCGGCAGGGTGCGGGACTCCGCTTCGGGGCCGCGGGCGACCTGGATACGTCTGTGTGGGGACGCGCTGTCTGGAAAGTCTCCCGTGGGTATCCATTTCTGTTTCGGTGTGCGTTTGGTGGGGGACGAGCGCGTTATGCATGCTTGATTACACCTTCTTGTGTGTGCTTGGTCAATGAGGCAATTGTTGTTTTTTATATCATTCGATTTTTTGTTGAAGGCGATTTTTTGCTGATTTTTCCTTTTTAATCAATTGTTAGCGGTTTTCATTGAATTTGCGCAGAGTAATTTTGGTTGCGCATGCGGCGGCTCCGGGTTTGTATGGCATATGGAAGTCCGGCCGAAATGATCGGTGAGGTTCTCGGGTGTGTGCATGGTCGGCATACGCTGGATGAGATTGCCATGGGAATGGGTGTTCACAAGAACACGGTGGGTCACCATGAGCGTGGGGAGCGGCTGCCGGATATCGACTTTCTCGCCGCGTTCGCGGCTGCGACGGGCCCGGATCTAGGTGAGTTGCAGGCGTCTCGTCTCGTCTCGAGTCGGGAGGCCGCGTGCGATAATCCGGGCGTTGCCGATCGGCATGCGACTTGAGCCACTTGAACTACGACACTTTCATCAACCTGCTGTTCGGCCGCGTTCCTCGTGCAGACGTGACCTGGGGGCTGGTACTGATCAATGGGCTTGTCTTTGCGCTGCTGGCGCTGTCCGGCCATGGCGTGATGCAGATACCTTCCGAGTTGTTGATCCGCTTCGGTGGAAACCTGGCGCCCCTTGTCCAGAAGGGGGAGGTCTGGCGCCTTGGCACGGCGCTGTTCCTGCATGGCGGGCTGCTCCATGTGGGGCTCAACATGCTGGCCCTGTATCAGGCCGGGCAGGTGGTCGAGCGCCTCTTCGGCCGTGCCGGCTTCATCCTCATCTATGGGCTGGCCGGTTTGCTCGGCAACGTGGCCAGTCTGTGGTGGAAGCAGGGGCCCGTCAGTGTGGGCGCCTCGGGCGCGATATTCGGCGTGTATGGGGCCCTGCTGGCCTATCTCAGCGTGCAGAGGGGCTCGGTCCCGGGGGAGGTGTTCAAGGAGATGCGCTCCGGCACCCTGGGTTTCATCGGCTATTCGCTGTTCGCCGGCTTTGCGCTGCCGGGCATCGACAACGCGGCGCACCTCGGGGGGCTGCTGGCAGGGCTCGTGCTCGGTGCCTGCATGGCGATGCCCCTGGCCGCGCCCAGGCCGGTACGCTGGCTTTCGCCCCGTCTGTGGGGTGGGGTCGCCATCGTGACCGCCCTCGGGGGCGCCATGTGGACGCAGGCCCCTGAGCTTGTGCGGCGCTACGAAATGGGCGCGGCCTTCAATGAGACCCTGCAGCGTTTTTCCATTGAAGAGCAGGAGTTGCTGCGCGAGCAGGCGTCCCTGATGGAGGCCCTGCAGCGGAGGCGTGCCACGGAGACGGCGGTTCGGGATGCGCTGGAGCGCGAGTGCCTGGTGCGCTGGGAGCGACAGATCACCCAGCTCTCCTGGCGGGAGGCTCCGGCCGGTCAGGAGTGGTACCGCGAGGAGCTGATCGAGTACGCCACGGCCCGCCGTGATGCAGTGAAGGCGCTGGTGCAGGCCCTGGAGACACGTCAGTCGGTCTGGCTGGAGCGTGCGCGCAACCTGCAGGTGCAGGCTGACAACATCCTGCTGCAGATCCGCCTGCGCAAGTCGATGGAAGACAGCGGCCGCTGATTGCGGCCCATGGAGGGCACAATGGGCTTTACCCAGCAGTTTCTGTTGATTCTCATCCTGGTGGGGGTCAGTGCCTTCTTCTCGGTGTCGGAGATCTCCGTTGCCGCGTCGCGCAAGTCGCGTCTGGCCGTGCTGGCCGAGAACGGTGACGAAGGCGCGGTCCGGGTGCTTGCGCTGCAGGCGCGGCCGGGGCCCTTCTTCACGCTCGTGCAGATCGGCCTCAACGGCGTGGCCATCATGGGCGGCATCGTCGGTGAGGGAGCCTTTTCCCCCTGGCTGACCGAGGTCCTGAGTCCCTGGTTGCCGGCGGCCTACCTGGACAGCGTGGCCTTTGCCCTGTCCTTCGTGCTGGTGACCTCCCTGTTCATCCTGTTCGCCGACCTGATGCCCAAGCGGCTCAGCATGGCTTCGCCGGAGCGGCTCGCCATCGCCATCGCCGGGCCGATGATCCTGCTCATCCGATGGCTGCAGCCCCTGCTGTGGCTCTACAACGGTGCTGCAGACATGCTCTTCCGGCTGTTCGGGGTGCCGACTGCCCGCAATGACACGGTGACGCCGGACGAGATCATCGCGGTCGTGGAGGCGGGGGCCCAGGCCGGCGTGCTGGCCGAGCAGGAGCATGCCCTGATCGAGAACGTCTTCGGCCTGGAGGTGCGCAGCGCGCCGTCAGCCATGACCACGCGGGAGAGCGTGGTCTTCTTCACCCTGCAGGAGAGTGAGGAGAGCATCCGTCAGAAGATCACCAGCCGGCCCTTCAACCGCTTTCCGGTGTGCGACGGAAATATCGATCAGGTGGTGGGCTATGTGGATGCCAAGGATCTGCTCAACCGGGTGCTGGCGGGGCAGTCCCTGTCCATGAAGGCGGATGCGCCGATCAACCCGCTGCTGGCCCTGCCGGACTCCCTGACCCTGTCCGAGGTGCTCGAGCGACTGCGCGAGGCGCGCGACGACTTTGCGGTGATCATCAACGAGTACGCCCTGGTGGTGGGCGTGATCACCCTCAACGACATCATCCGGGCCCTGGTGGGCGATGACGTGGAGCAGGTGCAGGAGGAGCAGATCCTGCGCCGCGACGACAATTCCTGGCTGGTGGACGGTGCCACCGCCGCGGCCGACCTGATGCGTGTGCTCGGCATCGATGACGGGGACGGCAGCGAACACTACGAGACCGTTGCCGGCTTCATGATGTACCACCTGCGCAAGATCCCGCGGCGTACCGACCGGGTGGATCTTGCCGGCTACCGCTTCGAGGTGCTGGACGTGGACAACCACCGCATCGACCAGCTGCTGGTGAGCCGGCTCGATGGTGCCTCCGGAGAAATCTCCGGCCAGGGGTGAAAGCACCGCCCGCGGACGGGTAAAATTGCGGGATGTCTGAATCCCACTCCCCCCGCTTCGTCCATCTGCGCCTCCATACCGAGTATTCGATCTCCGACGGGATCGTGCAGGTGGACTCCGCCATTGCCCGCGCTGCCGCCGACGGTATGCCGGCCCTCGGCATTTCCGACCTGGCCAACCTCTTCGGCATGGTCAAGTTCTACAAGGGCGCCCGCGGCAAGGGCATCAAGCCGATCTGCGGCGTGGATGCCTGGATCACCCAGGACACCGACCGGGACAAGCCCTACCGGGTGCTGCTGATCAGCAAGAACCGCAAGGGCTACGGCCAGCTCTGCGAGCTGCTGACCCGCGCCTACATGGAGAACAAGTACCGGGGCCGTGCGGAGATCCGCCGCGACTGGCTGACTGCAGACAGCGCCAGTGACCTGCTGTGCCTGTCCGGCGCCAAGGATGGCGACATCGGCCAGGCCCTCGCCAACGGCAACGGCCGCCTGGCCGAACAACTCGCCGCCGACTGGGCGGCCCGTTTCCCGGGCGGCTTCTACATCGAGATCCAGCGCGCCGGGCATCCGGGCACCGAAGGCTACATCCGTGAAGCCCTGCAGATCGCCTCGAACCTGGACCTGCCGGTGGTGGCCACCCATCCGATCCAGTTCACCCGGCCGGAGGACTTCAAGGCCCACGAGGCCCGTGTCTGCATCGCCCAGGGCAATGTACTGGCCGACAAGCGCCGGCCGCGGGACTTCACCGAGCAGCAGTATTTCAAGACCCAGGCCGAGATGTGCGAGCTCTTCGCCGACATCCCGGAGGCCCTCGAGAACAGCATCGAGATTGCCCGCCGCTGCTCGCTGACGATCCAGCTGGGCAAGAACTTCCTGCCCCAGTTCCCGACCCCCGAGGGCATGACCCTCGACGACTTCCTGGTGGCCGAGGCCAAGCGGGGCCTGGAGGAGCGCCTCAAGGAGCTCTATCCCAACGAGGTGGACCGGGAGGCCCAGCGCCAGCGCTACGAGGATCGGCTCAAGTTCGAGACCGACACCATCATCCAGATGGGTTTCCCGGGCTACTTCCTGATCGTGGCCGACTTCATCATCTGGGCCAAGGAGAACGGGGTGCCGGTGGGCCCCGGGCGGGGCTCCGGTGCCGGTTCGCTGGTGGCCTACAGCCTGCGCATCACCGACCTGGACCCGCTGGCCTACGCCCTGCTGTTCGAGCGCTTCCTGAACCCCGAGCGGGTATCGATGCCCGACTTCGACATCGACTTCTGCCAGGACAACCGCTACCGCGTCATCGAGTACGTGCGCGAGCGCTACGGCAAGGACGCGGTGAGCCAGATCGCCACCTTCGGCACCATGGCCTCCAAGGCGGTGGTGCGCGACGTGGGGCGGGTGCTCGACCTGCCCTATGGCCTGTGCGACCGGCTCTCCAAGCTGATCCCGGTGGTGCAGAACAAGCCGCTGTCGCTGGCCGATGCGCGGGAGCAGGAGCCGCAGATCAACGAGCTGATGGCCGACGGCAACGACGGCGAGTCGATCCAGGAGCTGTGGGGTCTGGCCGAGCCCCTCGAGGGCCTGACCCGCGGCGTCGGCATGCACGCCGGTGGCGTGCTCATCGCGCCGGGCAAGCTCACCGACTTCTGTCCGCTGTACATCGCCGATGGCGAGGACGCGACGCCGGTCTCCCAGTTCGACAAGGACGACGTGGAAGGCGTCGGCCTGGTCAAGTTCGACTTCCTGGGCCTGCGCAACCTCACCATCATCGAGCTGGCCCTCGAGTACATCGAGCGCCTCACCGGCTCCCGGCCAGACCTGATGAGCCTGGGCTTCGGCGATCAGGCGGCCTACCAGATCCTCCGCGACGCCAACACCACGGCGATCTTCCAGGTGGAATCCGAGGGCATGAAGAAGCTTCTCAAGAAGCTCGCCCCCGACCGCTTCGAAGACATCATCGCCGTGCTGGCGCTGTACCGGCCGGGCCCCCTGGGCTCGGGCATGGTGGACGACTTCATCCTGCGGAAGAAGGGCCAGCAGGCCATCGACTACTTCCACCCGGACCTGCAGGCCTGCCTCGAGCCCACCTACGGCGTCATCGTGTACCAGGAACAGGTGATGCAGATCTCCCAGATCATCGGGGGCTACACGCTGGGTGGTGCCGACATGCTGCGCCGGGCGATGGGCAAGAAGAAGCCGGAGGAGATGGCCAAGCACCGGGAGACCATCGCCGATGGTGCCCGCAAGCAGGGTTATGACCCGGCCTTGGCCGAACAGCTGTTCGACCTGATGACCAAGTTCGCCGAGTACGGCTTCAACAAGTCGCACACGGCCGCCTACGCGGTGGTGACCTACCACACCGCCTGGCTCAAGGCCTACCACTGCGCGGCCTTCATGGCCGCCACCATGTCGGCCGACCTGGACAACACCGATACGATCAAGATCTTCTACGAGGACACGATCGCCAACAAGGTGGTGGTCCTGCCGCCGGACGTGAACCAGTCCGACTACCGTTTCGTGCCCACCGACGCCAAGACCATCCGCTATGGCCTGGGGGCGGTGAAAGGCGTGGGCGAGCCGGCGGTGCGGGCCATCCTGGCGGCGCGCCAGGCCGGTGGGCCGTTCAAGGATCTCTTCGATTTCTGCTGCCGGGTAGACAAGCGCCTGGCCAACCGCCGGGTCATCGAGGCCCTGGTGCGGGCCGGCGCCTTCGACACCATCGCCCCGACCCAGCCGGCCGACCGGCACACCCTGATGGCCACCGTCGGCATCGCCATGGAGGCGGCCGAGCAGCAGGCGGCCAACGCCCTGCAGAGCGGCCTGTTCGACATCCCCGGCGAAGCCGCCGGGCCGATGGTGGACTACGTCAAGGTGCGCCCGTGGGGCGACCGGGAGAAGCTCAAGGAAGAAAAGCTGGCGATCGGCTTCTTCCTGTCGGGCCACCCCTTCAATGCCTTCAAGGAAGAGGTGCGGCGCTTCGTGCGGCGCCCGCTGGCGCAGGTCGAGCCCTCCAAGGACCTGATCACCATGGCCGGCGTGGTGATGGAGGTCCGCGCCAAGATGACCGCCCGGGGCAAGATCGCCTTCGTCCTGCTGGATGACGGCACCACCCCGCGGGAAGTCTCGGTGTTTTCGGAGGTCTTCGACAACAACCGCCAGCGCATCGTGGTGGACGAGGTATTGATCGTTGACGCCAAGGTCAGCAACGACGACTTTACCGGCGGCTTCCGCATCGTGGCCGACAAGCTGATGACCCTCGGCGAGGCCCGTGGCCGCTTTGCCCGGGTGCTGCAGCTCCGCCTGAATGGCGAAGTGGGGACTGCGGGAGGCGCCGCCGCCGCGGCCGAGCGCCTGCAGAGCGTGCTGGCGCCCTTCCGCGATGGCGAGTGTCCGATCCGGGTGCGCTACCGCAACGGCGTGGCCGAGGGCGACCTGCCTCTCGGGGCCGGCTGGAAGGTGAGGCCGGACGACAGCCTGCTGGAGAGCCTCAGGGAATGGCTGCCGCCGGAGGCGGTGGAAGTCATCTACGGCTGATCGCTGGGGTCGCCCTGCCGCAGGCGGGGCGGCTTCAGCAGTCGACGATGGGCGCCGCAGGCAGCGTGCCGATGCGCAGCAGTTCGGTCACCGCATCGGCCGGCAGCGGTGGGCTGAAGACATAACCCTGGGCCGCGGAGCAGCCTTCCGCGCGCAGGAAATCGAGCTGGTCGGGGGTCTCGGTGCCCTCGGCGATGACCTCCAGGCGCAGGCTGCGTCCGAGCTGGATCACCGCCCGCACGATGGCCGCATCGTCCGGGTCCTCGGTGAGGTCACGGACGAAGCTCTGGTCGATCTTCAGGCAGTCCACCGGGAAGCGCTTGAGGTAGGCCAGGCTCGAATAGCCGGTGCCGAAATCATCGATGGACATGCGCACGCCCAGCGCCTTGAGCTCCCGCAGCGTCGCCTCCACATCGGTGCCCGACTGCATCAGCAGGGACTCGGTGAGTTCGAGCTCCAGCCAGCGGGCATCGAGCCCGGCAGATTCCAGCGCCTCCCGTATGGTGGCGACCATGTCGGCGCGGCGGAACTGCAGGGCCGACAGGTTGACCGCCACGGGAACCGGCGGAAGCCCCCGGTCCTGCCACTGCCGGGCTTGCCGGCAGGCCTCGAACAGCACCCAGCGGCCGATCGGGACGATCAGTCCGCACTCTTCCGCCAGGGGGATGAAGTGGGCCGGTGAGATGCCGCCCAGGGTGCCGCTGAACCAGCGCAGCAGGGCTTCCATGCCGATGATGCGGCCGCTCGCCAGGTTGACCTGGGGCTGGTAGTACAGCTGGAATTCCTGCTGGTCCAGCGCCCGGCGCAGCGCGTTCTCCATGTGCAGCCGCTCGAGGGCGTTGACGTTCATGACCTCGTCGAAGAAGCGGTAGGTGTTCCGCCCTTCCTCCTTGGCGTGGTACATGGCCGTGTCGGCGTTCTTCATCAGGGTCTCGGCGCACTCCCCGTCCTCCGGGTAGAGGGCGATGCCGATGGAGAAGGATGTGGCGAGCTGTTGCCCCTCGATTTCGAATGCCGGGCACAGCTTGTCGAGGATCTTCTCGGCGACCCGGGCGGCGTCGTCCGGCACGTTGATGTCGGTCAGTACGATCAGGAACTCGTCCCCGCCCTGGCGGCTGACCGTGTCGGTCTCGCGGATGCAGGCGCTCAGGCGCAGGGCGACCCCCTGCAGCAGGCGGTCGCCCACCATGTGGCCGAGGGAATCGTTGATGGTCTTGAAGCGGTCCAGGTCGAGGAAGAGCAGGGCGATCCGCGAGCCGTGGCGGGCCGCCTGGGCCAGGGACTGATCGAGGCGGTCCTGCAGCAGGGTGCGGTTGGGCAGGCCGGTCAGCGGGTCATGCTGGGCCAGGAAGGCGATGCGGGCCTCCGAGGCCTTGCGCTCGGTGATGTCGGAGAACACCGCCACGTAGTGGGTGACCCGGCCGCTGCGGTCCCGCACGGTGCTGATCGACAGGGCCGCAGGGTAGAGCGTGCCGTCCTTCCGGCGATCGTTGATCTCGCCCTGCCAGAAGCCGTTGATGCTGATGTCCCGCCACATCGCCTCGTAGAAGCTGCGATCGTGGTGGCCGGAGTGCAGCAGGCGCGGCGTCTGGCCCACGGCCTCCGCGGAGGTGTAGCCGGTCACATCGGTGAAGGCCTGGTTCACCGACAGGATGCGCTGCTGTGCGTCGGTGACGATGATGGCTTCGATGCTGTTGCGGAACACCGTCAGGGCCAGGCGCAGCTGCTCTTCGCTGTCACGCCGGGCGGTCACGTCGGCGATGGTGGTCACCACCCCCCGGCGGTCGCCGGAGTGGTCATCGAAGAGGGGGATGGAGTTGGTCCAGAGCCAGCGCCGCCCGCCGTCCTGGCGATCGAGCCCGAGCAGGCCGGATTGGGGCAGCCCGGTGGACAGGGCCTGCATCGCGGGGGTCTGGGATGGGGCGAGGGGTTCGCCTTCTTCGTCCAGGTAGGTGATGAGCTTGTTGTGGATGTCCCAGCCCTTCATCTGCTCTGCGCTGAGCCCGAGGATCTCCTCGGCCATGACGTTGTGCAGCAGCAGGACTCCGTCGGCGTCACGCATGATCACGCCTTCGCCCATGGAGGCCAGCAGCGTCCGCATGCGGGTCTCCCGCTCGCGCAGCTCGGCCTCCGTATTGCGGCGGTCGGTGATGTCGAAGCAGGAGCCGATGTAGCCGGCGAACTCGCCGGCCTGGTCGTAAAGGGGGCGGCCGGTGTTGAGGATCCAGCGGTAGCTGCCGTCCTTGTGGCGCAGCCGGAACTCCATCTCGAAGGGCGTGCGGACGGTGAAGTGTTCCAGGTAGGTGCCGACGCAGCGGTCGAAATCCTCCGGGTGTACGCCCATCGTCCAGCCGTCACCGACCTCCTGCTCGAGGCTGCGGCCGGTGAAGTCCAGCCAGGTCTTGTTGAAGTAGCTGCAGCGCGCATCGGCGCCGGAGCGCCAGATCAGCGTCGGGAAGTGCTCGAAAAGCGACAGCTGGAAGGCCCAGTTGTCGGCGTTTTCGGAGGAGGGTAAGGCAAGCACGGCAGCTGTCGATTCCGATGCACTGGAGCCAGGAGTTCGATTGGGAGACGCATTTTAACGCTTTTGAAAGGATGCGCCGTGAATATCGCGGATGGCATCCCTCTGCCAGGGCAAGTGCACGCTTTCAAAGCGTGTTTTCGTCCATGAGCCGCGGCAGGAAGCTGCGGGCCCGGGCGAGGGCCGAATAGATATCGCCGCAGATGTTGTTGATGCCCACCTCGTCCTCGAAGCCCGAGCGATGGATCAGCGATTCGGGCTGGGCGTTGAGGTTGCACAGGATCAGGGCGCAGCCGCGCTTGTGGAGGCTCTTGGACAGGCTCTCCAGGCCTTCCAGGCCGGTGGTGTCCAGATTGACCAGGTGGTGCATGTCGAGGATGACCACCTCGGGGTGGCGCTCGGCGGGGTCGAGCAGGGCCTCGAGCTTGTGGATGGCGCCGAAGAACAGGGTTCCGTACAGCGAATAGGCGACCACCCGGGGCGTGCCGTCCGGGTACAGGAAATCCGGCAGCATCGACAGCTCGCCGAGGGGCATGCGCTCGATCCGGGTGAGGTCGGACATGCGGTAGATGAAGAACAGGCTGGACATCACCATGCCGAGTTCCACCGCCAGGGTCAGGTCAAAGAAGACGGTGACGAAGAAGGTGGTCAGCAAGGTGGTGCGGTAGGTGGCGGCGAAGCGGCCCAGCCCGCGGAACTCGTGCCATTCGCCCATGTTGACCGCCACCACCACCACGATCGCCGACAGGGTGGCGAGCGGAATGTGCTTGGCGAAGGGCGCCAGCACCAGCACCACCGCCAGCAGGACGAGCGAGTGGACGATGCCGGCGACGGGGGAGCGGCCGCCGGTGCGGACGTTGGTGGCGGTCCGGGCGATCGCGCCGGTGGCGGCAAAGCCCCCGAACAGCGGTGCCGCCAGGTTGGCCAGGCCCTGGGCGATCAGTTCCTGGTTGGGGTCGTGCCGGTCGTCGATGGCGGCGTCGGCGACCCGCGCCGACAGCAGCGACTCGATGGCCCCCAGCAGGGCGATGGTCAGGGCCGGCGAGATCAGCTTGCCCAGCGTCTCGAGGGAAAGCGCGGGCAGGGCGAAGGCGGGCAGGTCCTGGGGGATGCCGTTGAAGCGGCTGCCGATGGTCTCGACGGGCAGCTGGAGGATGGCGTTCACCACCGTCGCCACCACCAGCACACCGAGCGGGCCGGGCATTCGAGCCAGGGGCTTGAAGCGCCGGGCCAGGCGGTTCCAGGACAGCAGCACCACCAGCGAGGCGACCGACAGAGCGATGGTGGGCGGGTCGATGGTGTCCAGATGGGTGACCAGGGCCTTGACCTTGCCGAAGAACTCACCGGGCAGGTGCTCGATCCGGAGGCCCAGGAAGTCCTTGATCTGGGCCAGGAAGATCACCACCGCAATCCCGTTGGTAAAGCCGATCACCACCGTCTTGGGGATGAAGCGGATCAGGTTGCCGAGCCGGAACAGGCCCATTGCCACCAGCATGGCCCCGGCCAGCATGGTGGCGACCAGCAGGTTCTGCACGCCGTACTCGACGACGATGCCGTAGATGATGGGAATGAAGGCCCCGGTGGGGCCGCCGATCTGCACCCGGGAACCACCCAGGGCAGAGATCAGGAAGCCGGCGACGATGGCAGTCCAGATGCCGGCGGTAGGGGACATGCCGGAGGCGATGGCGAAGGCCATGGCCAGGGGCAGCGCGAGCACCCCGACGGTCAGACCGGCCGATGCGTCGCGGCCGAACTGGGCGCCGCTATAACCGGGAAGCGTGTCGAGGAGCTTGGGGCGAAATACGAATTTCATGGTACCTCCGCAAATGAGGGGGAAATAAGGCACCCGAAGGTGCGGCTTGCGGAGGGCATGGGCCCGGCCCGGTACGATGCTGGACGATCCATCGTTTGCAGGCGGTGAGGGGCATGGGCCGGGAACGGGTCAGGAAAAGTTGCGGTCGTTGGCGGCGTCGCGGCCGGCCGAGGCGCTGTGCATGACTTCCACCAGCATCTTCACGGCGGCGATGAACACGGTGACGATGCCGCCACCCACGCAGATCCAGGCCTGCAGGCGGTTGGCGGGGAAGCCGGGCAGGATGGAGGCGCGATCCTCGAGCAGGTAGGCGGCGCCGACGGCGAGCACCATCACCCCGATCATGTCGAGGGCGGCCCAGCCCCAGAAGGCGGGCGTCAGGCGCGGAAGGGGAGAAGGTTGGGGGCTCATGATGGGGCGTAAAGCTAGGATATGGGGCTGACAGGCAGCTTACGGCAGGCTTGCGCCCTGGGGCTGCCTGCCGTGGCTGTACATGTCCGCTTACTTGACCCGCATGCCCGGCGTGGCGCCGGCGTCGGGGGACAGGATGAAGAGGCCCGGGGTTTCACCCGAGGCGTCGGAGGCGGCCAGCACCATGCCTTCCGACATGCCGAACTTCATCTTGCGCGGCGCCAGGTTGGCCACCATCACGGTAAGGCGGCCGACCAGGGTGGCGGGGTCGTAGGCGCTCTTGATGCCGGCAAAGACCTGGCGGGGTTTCTCCTCGCCGATGTCGAGCTGCAGGCGCAGCAGCTTGGCGGCGCCCTCCACATGCTCGGCACTGACGATGCGGGCGATGCGCAGGTCCACCTTGCCGAAGTCGTCGATGGAGATGTAGGGCTCGAACTCGCTGGCCTGTGCGGTCTCCGTGGCGGCGGCATTGGCTTGGTGCTGGGCGTGGCGCTGTTCCGAATGGGCGGCCTTGGCCTCGTCCTTGGTGGCCTTGGCCGGGCTGGTTTCGGTGGCAGCCGGGGCGAGGGACTCCCGGTTGGCCTCGAGCAGGGCATCGACTTGCTTGCGCTCGATGCGGGTCATCAGGTGGCTGTAGGCACCGATGGTGTGGCCGGCGGGCAGCGGGGCGAGCAGGTTGTCCCAGCCCAGGGGGTCGATTGCCAGGAAGCGCTCGACCTGGGTGGCGAGCTGGGGCAGCACCGGCTTGAGCAGGCCGGTGAGGGCCTTGAAGATGTTGATGGCGGTGGTGCACACCACGTGCAGGCGGGCCTCCTGGCCTTCCTGCTTGACCAGCTCCCAGGGTTTGTTGTCATTCACGTAGCCGTTGGCCTGGTCGGCAAACTCCATGATGCGGCGCAGGGCGCGGCTGTAGTCGCGGTTCTCGTAGGCGGCGGCGACTTCGTCCAGGTTCCAGTCCAGGGCTGCGGCTTCGTCGTGGCTGCCGAGCCTGCCGTCGAAGCGCTTGGCGATGAAGCCGGCGCAGCGGCTGGCGATGTTGACGAACTTGCCCACCAGGTCGGAATTGACCTTGGCGATCATGTCGTCGAGGTTGAGGTCCACGTCCTCCATGGTGCCGTTGGACTTGCCGGCGAAGTAGTAGCGCAGCCACTCGGGGTTGAGTTTCTGCTCGGTGTAGGAGCGGGCGGTGATGAAGGTGCCGCGGCTCTTGCTCATCTTGGCGCCGTCAACGGTGAGGAAGCCGTTGACGCACAGCTGGGTGGGCGAGCGGTAGCCGGCGAAGTGGAGCATGGCGGGCCAGAACAGGGCGTGGAAGTACAGGATGTCCTTGCCGATGAAGTGGATCAGCTCGGTGCCGGTGGCGGCGGCCGGGCCGGACTCGGTGAAGGCGGCCACGTCGATGTCCGGATTGCGGGCGGCGAGGTTACGGAAGCTGGCGAAGTAGCCGATCGGCGCATCCAGCCAGACGTAGAAGTACTTGCCCGGGGCGTCGGGGATCTCGAAGCCGAAGTAGGGCGCATCGCGGGAGATGTCCCAGTCGGAGAGCTTGTTCTCGCCGGCCTCGCCCAGCCACTCCTTCATCTTGTTGGCCGCTTCCAGCTGCAGCCGGCGGGAGCCGTCCGGTGTGCTGCCCTGGGTCCAGTCGCGCAGGAACTCCACGGCGCGCGGGTCGGACAGGCGGAAGAAGTAGTGCTCTGACGTCTTCAACACCGGCTTGGCGCCGGACACCGCGGAGTAGGGGTTCTTCAGCTCGGTCGGGGCGTAGGCGGCGCCGCAGACCTCACAGTTGTCGCCGTACTGGTCGGCCGCACCGCACTTGGGGCATTCACCCTTGATGAAGCGGTCGGGCAGGAACATCTCCTTGACCGGGTCGTAGAACTGCTCGATGGCGCGGGTCTCGATCAGGCGGGCGCCGTCGCGCAGGCGGGTGTAGATGTCCTCCGCGTACCAGCGGTTCTCGTCGCTGTGGGTGGAGTGGTAGTTGTCGAAGGCCACGCCGAAGTCGCGGAAATCGCGGGAGTGCTCGCCGTGGACCCGGTTGATCAGTTGCTCGGGGGTCAGGCCTTCCTTCTCGGCGCGCAGCATCACCGGCGTGCCATGGGTATCGTCCGCGCAGACGTAATGCACCGTGTTGCCGCGCATGCGCTGGTAGCGCACCCAGATGTCGGCCTGGATGTAACCGACCAGGTGGCCGAGGTGGATGTCGCCATTGGCGTAGGGCAGGGCGTTGGTGACGAGGATCTTGCGCGGGGTGGTCATGGGCGGCGTGCTGCGTGTGAATTCGGAATCCGCCATTCTAGCAAAGCGATTCACCCCCCGCCCCGTCGCGGACCGGGCGGGAATTGGGTAAACTGCTCGGCAAACTGGAGTAAATTACTCGGGTTTGCTTCCTTTGCCCGATTCCGCCATGTTTTCATTTTTCCGCCGCGGCCCGGCCTCCGACACCATGAGCCTTACTGAACAAAGCGTCCTCGACAGCCTCCGGCAGTACGCCGACCCCAATACCGGCAAGGATTACGTGTCCGCCCGCTGGGTCAAGAATGTGCGTGTGAGCGGGGCCGACGTGTCCTTCGACATCGAGCTGGGTTACCCGGCGAAGAGCCAGATCGACACCATCCGCCAGGGCGTGATCGCCGCAGTGAAGGGCCTGCCGGGCGTCGGTAACGTGAGCGCGAACGTGTTCACCCGCATCGTCGCCCATGCCGTTCAGCAGGGTGTCAAGCTGCTGCCGGGGGTCAAGAACATTGTTGCGGTGGCTTCGGGCAAGGGGGGCGTGGGCAAGAGCACGACTTCGGTGAACCTGGCCCTGGCCCTGGCGGCCGAAGGCGCCACGGTGGGCATCCTGGATGCCGACATCTACGGCCCGTCCCAGCCCCAGATGCTCGGCATCGGCGGCCAGCAGCCCGAGTCGGCCGACGGCAAGTCGATGGAGCCGCTGCAGGCCCATGGCCTGCAGGTGATGTCCATCGGCTTCCTGGTGGATGTGGAGACGCCGATGGTGTGGCGGGGCCCGATGGCCACCCAGGCCCTCAACCAGCTGCTCAAGGAAACCAACTGGAAGGACCTCGACTACCTGATCATCGACATGCCGCCGGGCACCGGCGACATCCAGCTGACCCTGTCCCAGAGCGTGCCGGTGACCGGCGCGGTGATCGTCACCACGCCCCAGGACATTGCCCTGCTGGACGCCCGCAAGGGCCTCAAGATGTTCGAGAAGGTGGGCGTGCCCATCATCGGCATCGTCGAGAACATGAGCATCCACATCTGCTCCAAGTGCGGCCACGAGGAGCACATCTTCGGCTCCGGCGGCGGCGAGGCCATGTGCAGGGACTACGGCGTGCCCTTCCTCGGCGCGCTGCCCCTCGACATCCAGATCCGCAAGCAGGTGGATGGTGGCGTGCCCAGCGTGGTGGCCGATCCGCAAGGGCGGGTGGCGGAACTGTACAAGGGCATCGCCCGCCAGGTGGCCATCGCCATCGCCGAGCGCCAGAAGGACATGAGCCACAAGTTCCCGAGCATCGTGGTGCAGAACACATGAGCGCACGCTTCGTGATGCGGGCCGCCCTGCTGGTGGCCTGCACGGCGGGCCTGTCGGGCTGTGTGGTGGGGGCCGTGGTGGGAACGGCGGTCGACGTGGGGGTCGAGGTCGTGAAGATCCCCTTCAAGGTGGGCAAGGGTGTCTACGACGCGGTCAAGGATGACGACGAGCCGAAAAAGAATTGAGGCGCGCGTTGACTCTTGACTTGTCTTAGAATGCGCGTTTTTTAGGCAGGGGCGCAGCGTGAGCATCAAATCGGACAAATGGATCCGCCGCATGGCAGAGGGCGAGCAGAAGATGATCGAGCCCTTCGCCCCTGAGCTGGTGCGCCAGAACGAAGGCGGCAAGATCGTGTCCTACGGCACCTCGAGCTACGGCTACGATGTGCGGGTCGCCAACGAATTCAAGATCTTCACCAACATCAACTCCACCATCGTCGATCCGAAGAACTTCGACGAGCGCAATTTCGTGGATTTCGACGGTGATGTCTGCATCATTCCGCCGAACTCCTTCGCCCTGGCCCGCACGGTGGAGTACTTCCGCATTCCGCGCAGCGTGCTGACCGTGTGCCTGGGCAAGTCCACCTATGCGCGCTGCGGCATCATCGTCAATGTGACGCCGCTGGAGCCGGAGTGGGAGGGCCACGTGACCCTCGAGTTCTCCAACACCACCCCGCTGCCGGCGAAGATCTACGCCAACGAGGGTGTCGCCCAGATGCTCTTCTTCGAGTCCGACGAGGTGTGTGCCACCTCCTACAAGGACCGGGGTGGTAAATATCTGGGGCAGATGGGCGTGACCCTGCCCAAAATCTGAAATACTTTCGGATTAGTATCCGGACACGGGGCGGACCATGCGTAGGCACGCGGGTCCGCCCAAAGCTTTTTTGTTGATCCCCCCGCGTTGAAAACGGGGTTTCGAGGAGTTCGAGCATGCGCTTCAATTTTCCGGTCATCGTCATCGACGAGGACTTCCGTTCGGAAAACACGTCGGGGCTGGGTATCCGCGCCCTGGCAGAAGCCATCGAGAAGGAAGGCCTGCAGGTCCTGGGGGTCACCAGCTACGGTGACCTGTCCTCCTTCGCCCAGCAGCAGAGCCGCGCCTCGACTTTCATCCTGTCCATCGACGACGAGGAGTTCTCGTCCCCGGAAGCGGCGGCCAAGGCCATCGCCGACCTGCGCGCCTTCGTCAGCGAGATCCGCCTGCGCAACGCCGACATCCCCATCTTCCTGCACGGTGAGACCCGTACCTCCCGGCACATCCCCAATGATGTGCTGCGCGAGCTGCATGGCTTCATCCACATGTACGAGGACACCCCGGAGTTCATCGCCCGCAACGTGGTGCGCGAGGCCAAGGCCTACCTGGAGTCCCTGCCGCCGCCCTTCTTCCGGGCCCTGGTCCATTACGCCTCGGACGGCTCCTACTCCTGGCACTGCCCCGGCCACTCCGGCGGCGTCGCCTTCCTGAAGAGCCCGGTGGGCCAGATGTTCCACCAGTTCTTCGGTGAGAACATGCTGCGCGCCGACGTCTGCAATGCGGTCGAGGAGCTCGGCCAGCTGCTCGACCACACCGGCCCGGTGGCTGCCTCCGAGCGCAATGCGGCGCGCATCTTCAACTGCGACCACCTGTACTTCGTCACCAACGGCACGTCCACGTCCAACAAGATCGTCTGGCACTCCACCGTGGCGCCGGGCGACATCGTGGTGGTGGACCGCAATTGCCACAAATCCATCCTCCACGCCATCATGATGACCGGCGCCATCCCGGTCTTCCTGATGCCGACCCGCAACAACTTCGGCATCATCGGCCCGATCCCCAAGAGCGAATTCGCCTGGGAGAGCATCCAGCGCAAGATCGACGCCAACCCCTTCATCGCCGACAAGACCGCCAAGCCGCGGGTGCTGACCATCACCCAGTCCACCTACGACGGCGTGCTCTACAACGTCGAGGCGATCAAGGAAGAGCTGGATGGCAAGATCGACACCCTGCACTTCGACGAGGCCTGGCTGCCCCACGCGGCCTTCCACGATTTCTATGGCGATTACCACGCCATCGGCGCCGACCGCCCGCGCTGCAAGGAGTCGATGATCTTCTCCACCCAGTCCACCCACAAGCTGCTGGCCGGCCTGTCCCAGGCGTCGCAGATCCTCGTGCAGGACGCGGAGGCGCAGCGCCTCGACCGGGATGTGTTCAATGAGGCCTACCTCATGCATACCTCGACCAGCCCCCAGTACGCGATCATCGCCTCCTGCGACGTGGCGGCGGCCATGATGGAGGAGCCGGGCGGCACCGCCCTGGTGGAGGAGTCCATCGCCGAGGCCCTGGACTTCCGCCGCGCCATGCGCAAGGTGGACGAGGAGTGGGGCGCCGACTGGTGGTTCAAGGTGTGGGGGCCGGATGACCTCTCCGAAGAGGGCATCGAAGAGCGCGAGGCCTGGATGCTCAAGCCCGGCGAGCGCTGGCACGGCTTCGGCAACCTGGCCGAAGGCTTCAACATGCTCGACCCGATCAAGGCCACCATCATCACGCCGGGCCTGGACGTGGATGGCGAGTTTGCCGAGCGGGGCATCCCCGCGGCCATCGTCACCAAGTACCTGGCCGAGCACGGCGTCATCGTCGAGAAGTGCGGTCTCTATTCCTTCTTCATCATGTTCACCATCGGCATCACCAAGGGCCGCTGGAACAGCATGGTGACCGAACTGCAGCAGTTCAAGGACGATTACGACAAGAACCAGCCCCTGTGGAAGGTGCTGCCCGAGTTCGTGCAGAAGAACCCCCGCTACGAGCGGGTCGGCCTGCGCGACCTGTGCCGGGACATCCATGCGGTCTACCGTTCCAACGACGTGGCCCGCCTGACCACCGAGATGTACCTGTCCGACATGGTGCCGGCCATGAAGCCCGCCGATGCCTTCGCCAAGATGGCCCACCGCAACATCGAGCGGGTATCCATCGACGAACTCGAAGGCCGCGTCACCAGCGTGCTGTTGACCCCCTATCCGCCGGGCATCCCCCTGCTGATCCCGGGGGAGCGCTTCAACCGGACGGTGGTGCGCTACCTCCAGTTCGCCCGCGAGTTCAACGAACGCTTCCCGGGCTTCGAGACCGACGTGCACGGCCTGGTCAAGGAGTCGCGCGACGGGCGCATCCACTACTTCGTGGATTGCGTGAAGGACTGAGCGGAATCGATTGCCCCAGTAAAAACGCCGCGGACTCCGCGGCGTTTTTACTGGGTGGGCAGGATGTCAGCGCCGCCTGTCGTAGGTGACGAAGGCGAAGGGCAGGCCGGCAGCAGACAGGTGCGTCGCCCGCTCCGCTTCCACCCATTCATCGGCCTTGAACTCGGGGAAGAAGGCGTCACCCGCGTACGCCTGGTCGATCTCGGTGAGGATCAGCCGGTCGGCCAGGGGCAGGGCCTGGCGGTACAGCTCGGCACCCCCGATCACGAAGGCGATGTCCGCATCGCCGGCTGCCGCGAGGGCGGCCTGCAGGCTGCCGACCACCGTGCCACCCGCCGCGCTGTAGCGGGCATTGCGGCTGACCACGATGTTGTTGCGGCCGGGCAGGGGGCGGAAGGCGTCGGGCAGAGACTCCCAGGTCTTGCGGCCCATGATCACCGGCTTGCCGCGGGTGGTCTCGCGGAAATGCTTCATGTCTTCCGGCAGGTGCCAGGGCAGGCGGTTGTCGATGCCGATCACGCGGCCCTTGCCGCAGGCCGCGATCAGGGCGAGGAGGGGCGTGCTCACACCGCCACCGGCGCCGAGATGTGCGGGTGCGGATCGTAGCCCTCGAGGGTGAAGTCCTCGAACTTGAAGGCGAAGATGTCCTTCACCTCCGGGTTGATGCGCAGGGTGGGCAGGGCGCGGGGCTCCCGGGAGAGCTGCAGTTTCGTCTGCTCCAGGTGGTTCAGGTACAGGTGGCAGTCGCCACCCGTCCAGACGAAGTCGCCCGGCTCATAGCCGCAGACCTGGGCCACCATCAGGGTGAACAGGGCGTAGCTGGCGATGTTGAAGGGCACGCCCAGGAAGATGTCGGCGCTGCGCTGGTACAGCTGGCAGGACAACTTGCCGCCGGCCACGTAGAACTGGAACAGGGCGTGGCAGGGCGGCAGGGCCATGCGGTCCACCTCCGACGGGTTCCAGGCCGACACGATGTGGCGGCGCGAGTCCGGGTTCTTCTTGAGGGCTTCCACGAGCTGGCTGATCTGGTCGATGCTGCGCCCGTCCGGGGCTTCCCAGCGACGCCACTGCTTGCCATACACCGGGCCCAGCTCGCCATTCTCGTCGGCCCACTCGTCCCAGATCGAGACCCCGTTGTCCTTGAGGTAGCGGATGTTGGTGTCGCCCCTCAGGAACCACAGCAGTTCGTGGATGATCGAGCGGGTGTGCAGCTTCTTGGTGGTGAGCAGCGGGAAGCCCTCGGCCAGGTCGAAGCGCATCTGCCAGCCAAAGACCGACAGGGTGCCGGTGCCGGTGCGGTCATCCTTGCGGTGGCCGCGTTCCGCCACGTGGCGCATGAGTTCAAGGTACTGGCGCATGATTCCGGGGCTGGAGAAGTGTAGGGGCGCAAGTCTACCCGATGCAGGGCCCGGGGCGGAATGTGGTCGACATGCCGCATGGCGGGGAGTGCCCGACATGGGCATAGGGGCTTGTGCTAACATCGCCGGGCATAAATCAACGATCTCGATCAGGCCGTCAGGGAGGCGCAGCGCAGTCATGGAGGGGGGCATCGTGGTCCACAATCAGCATCCTCTTCTGGAGCCCGCTCAACTCCGGCAGGCGCTCACTGACATCGCGACCAGCGCGGCCCCCACGGCCATCGTCGAGCTCATCCGCTGGCTCGATTCATTCCAGTACGAGGCCGAGCTGCCCATTGCCGAGCTGGCCCGCCTGGTGGTGGTGCTCGATGAGGCGGCCCAGCCCCAGTTGCGTCAGGCCGCGGGGCTCTACCTGTCCAATGCCTTCGGCTCGCGAAGCCTGCGCTACAAGGCGCTCGGCAAGGATTTCTATGCCAGCCTGGGGCGTGCCTACGATCTGGTGCTGGACGGGCTGGCGACGGACTTCGCTCTGCCTGCCGACGACCCCCTGCGTGCCGAGATCCGCCTGCGTACCGTGCGCAGCGCGGCGGGCGAGATGAAATGGGCTGCATTCGACTATCACGGCCTGCCCGACGATGTCTGGCTGCGGGCCGGGCAGGCGTTCCGCGATGCGCATGACGTCGGCGGGCTCAACATGCCCATCAACATCCGCGAGGGCAGGGAGACCCGTTCCACCATCCAGCGGGAGTTCGTGCGTCTGGTCGCCCTGCACTGCGCCAGTCTCGATCAGTTGTCTCCCGAACGCATCGAGGCCACGGACAAGCTGGTGCGTTACCTGCAGCATGCCCTGGATCTGAGTGCCGAACCGCTGGCCGGCAGCCAGTTTGCGGTGGATCTGGACAAGCTGGCGCCCCCGCGCCGCTGCCTGGCCCTGCCTGAATCGCCCTCCGGGGGCTTGCGCTTCTTCCGTCCGGGGGATGCCTTGCCGGCCCTCGACGAACTGGCCCGCACCCTGGCGGAGGCCTCCTCGGCGCCGGCCTTCGCCGGGCTCAGCCTGCCTTCGGTCACCGCTACCGTCCGGCATCTGGCGCGCCAGTGGGGGCCTCAGCCGCCGATGCGCCAGTTCCGCCGCCATGTCGTGCAGGGCCAGTTGTCCCTGGCGACCGGGCTGGGTTTCATCCGCTCCCAGTTGTCCGGCGATGCCCTGCTGCGCCCGGCGGCGGCATGGACCCTGCTGGATGCGAGCCGTAACGGCTTTGGCGTCCAGTCCGCCCTGCATGACCCGGATGTTTGCCGCGTGGGCGCCCTGGTCGGGGCCCACGTGGGGGAAACCGGGCGCTGGGTGCTCGCCCTGGTGAGGCGGGTCCGCTTTGATGACGGGGCACGGGTCTCGGTCGGGCTGCAGACGATCTCCAGCGATCCCCAGCAGGTGGTGCTGGACGACGGCCAGCGCAGCTGGATCGGCATCCTGTGCGAGCCGGCTGTGCGCGGGCGTAGCGTTCGGGTGGTGTGCGAGCCCGGCTTCATGCGGGCGGGGGGGCAGGTCTTTGCCCGCCTGGGAACGCGGATGCTCAAGCTCGAGCCGGGCGGTGCCGTGGCTGGCGGGCCCGGCTACCAGATCTCGTCCTGCGCCGTAGTGTAAGGGCAGCCCAGGATAGCCATTTTTTATCGGGATCAATGATTGACGCGATTGCGCAAGTCCTGATACTGTTTTGCCCATGACCTCCTCGCAACAGACCAATCTCTTCTCCCTACTGGCCCTCTCCGGGCTGGGTCTGCTGCTGCCCTAACGGGCACACATCTCTTCCCCCTCCTGTTGTCGTTCCCTGTCGCCCATCCGGGCGAATTGCGTCCTCACACGCTTGCTGAACGGAGTCTTGCCATGAACACGCTGAATCTTGCCCTGCTGTCCCTACGACTGCGCCCCGGTTGCCAGGCCACGAGCCCGCGGCAGTCTGGCAGCCCTGCGTCCGCATCCGAACACCCGAACCGTTTCCGACGAAAGCAAAGGACAAGATCATGTTGAAGAACCCGAACACCAAGTACTCCGCCTTTCCCCCGGTCGCCCTCGCCGACCGTCAGTGGCCCGCCCGCACGATCACCCATCCGCCGATCTGGATGAGCACCGATCTCCGCGACGGCAATCAGGCCCTCTTCGAACCCATGGATGCCGCCCGCAAGTTGCGCATGTTCCGCAAGCTCGTGGCGATCGGCTTCAAGGAGATCGAAGTCGCTTTCCCCTCCGCTTCCCAGACCGATTTCGACTTCGTCCGCCATCTCATCGAGCAGGGCGAGATCCCCGACGACGTGACCATCGAGGTCCTCAGCCAGGCCCGGGAACACCTCATCCGCCGCACCATGGCGTCTCTCCGTGGCGCCCGCCGGGCCATCGTGCACATCTACAACGCCACGTCGCCGGTGTTCCGTGAGACGGTGTTCGGCATGAGCAAGGACGAGGTCAAGGCCCTTGCCGTGTCCAGCGTGCGCCTCGTCAAGGAGCTCGCCGCCAGCCAGCCGGAGACCGAGTGGGTGCTCCAGTACAGTCCGGAGACCTTCACCGCCACCGAGCTCGACTTCGCCAGGGAAGTCTGTGACGCCGTGGTGGCCGAGTGGGACCCGCAGCCGGGCGAGAAGGTCATCATCAACCTCCCCTCCACGGTCGAGGTGGCGATGCCCAACGTCTATGCGGACCAGATCGAGTGGATGCATCGCAATCTCGCCAGGCGCGACCAGATCGTGCTCAGCGTACACCCCCACAACGACCGGGGGACCGCCGCGGCTGCCGCCGAGATGGCCATGCTCGCAGGGGCCGACCGGGTCGAGGGCTGCCTCTTCGGCAACGGAGAGCGCACCGGCAACGTGGACGTGGTGACCCTCGCCCTCAACATGTATACGCAGGGCATCCACCCTGGCCTCGACTTCTCCGACATCAACGATGTGGCCCGGGTGGCCGAGGAGTGCACCCAGTTGCCGATCCATCCCCGCCATCCCTATGTGGGTGATCTCGTGTTCACGGCGTTCTCCGGCTCGCACCAGGACGCCATCAAGAAGGGCTTCGAGGTGCAGCAGGCGGATGCCCTCTGGGCCGTGCCCTACATGCCGGTGGATCCGGCCGATCTCGGCCGGACCTACGATTCGGTGATTCGGGTGAACAGCCAGTCCGGCAAGGGCGGCGTGGCCCACTTGCTCCAGACCGTGTATGGGCTTGTGATGCCGCGTCGCATGCAGGTGGAGTTCAGCGCTGCGGTGCAGTGCCTCACCGATGAGACCGGCCAGGAGGTGGATGCCCACCAGTTGTGGAATCTCTTCAGCCGCGAATACCTCGAGGCCGCTGCACCCGTGCGCTACATGGGGCATCACCTTTATGAGGCGGGCGAGCGCCAGGGCATCCGCCTTGAGGTCGAGGTCGGCGGGCGTCGAATGGAGATCTGCGGTGAAGGTAACGGCCCCGTGGAGGCGGCCGTGGCGGCCCTCCGCATGCCGATCCGGGTGCAGAGCTTCGAGGAGCGCTCGATGGGTGAGGGGGCCGATGCCGCCGCGATGGCGATGATCGAGGTGGCCATGGAAGGCGTGGCCGGCAGCACCTTCGGCGCCGGCATGGACCGCAGCACGGTGACGGCGTCGATCCGTGCCATCGTCAGTGCGGCCAACCGCATCCGTGCCCGGCAGGGCAGCGGGGCGGTATCGGTGGAGACGCTCTTCGCCGACTGTGCAGCCTGACGCGTGAGCTGCTGAAACACAAAGGGCCGGGAATTCCCGGCCCTTTGCTTTGGCGCAGGACGCGGGCTTACACCGCGGCCAGGGCCTGGTCCAGGTCGGCCAGGATGTCGTCGATGTGCTCGATCCCGATGGACAGGCGGACCATGTCTTCCGACACGCCGGCCTTCTTCATCTCTTCTGGCGACAGCTGGCGATGGGTGGTGGAGGCCGGATGGCAGGCCAGGCTCTTGCTGTCGCCGATGTTCACCAGGCGGGTCACCAGCTTGAGGGCGTCCTGGAAGCGGCCGCCGGCTGCCTTGCCGTCACCGTCGGCGCTCTTCACGCCGAAGTTCAGGATGCCGGAGGCGCGGCCGCCCATGTACTTCTCGACCAGCGCATGGTCGGGGTGGTCGGGCAGGCCGGCGTAGTTGACCCAGGCCACCTTGGCGTGGCCCTTCAGGAATTCGGCCACCTTCAGGGTGCTCTCGCAGATCCGGTCCATGCGCAGGGCCAGGGTCTCGACCCCTTGCAGGATCAGGAAGGCGTTGAAGGGGCTGATCGCCGCGCCCATGTTGCGCAGGGGCACCACCCGGGCACGGCCGATGAAGGCCGCCGGGCCGAGGGCCTCGGTATAGACCACGCCGTGATAAGACACATCCGGCTCGTTCAGGCGGCGGAAGCGCTCCTTGTGTTCGGCCCAGGGGAACTTGCCGCTGTCGACGATGATGCCGCCGATGGAGGTGCCGTGGCCGCCCAGATACTTGGTGAGCGAATGCACCACGATGTCCGCGCCGTGCTCGATGGGGCGGCACAGGTAGGGGGAGGGCACGGTGTTGTCCACGATCAGCGGGATGCCGTGGGCGTGGGCGATGGCGGCGAGGGCCTCGAAATCGGTGATGTTGCCCAGCGGGTTACCGACGGATTCGCAGTAGATGGCCTTGGTCCGTTCGTCGATCAGCGGCGCGAAGGAGGCCGGGTCGCGGTAGTCGGCGAAGCGCACCTGGATGCCGATCTGCGGCAGGGTGTGGGCGAACAGGTTGTAGGTGCCGCCATACAGGGTGGAGGCGGAGACGATGTTGTCGCCGGCTTCGGCGATGGTCTGGATCGCGTAGGTGATGGCCGCCATGCCCGAGGCCAGGGCGAGGCCGGCGATGCCGCCTTCCATGGCCGCCACGCGGGCTTCGAGCACCGCCTGGGTGGGATTCATGATGCGGGTGTAGATGTTGCCGGCCACCTTCAGGTCGAACAGGTCGGCGCCGTGTTGGGTGTCGTCGAAAGCGTAGGAGGTGGTCTGGTAGATCGGCACGGCCACCGCCTTGGTGGTCGGATCCGGGCTGTAGCCACCGTGGACGGCGAGTGTCTCGAGTTTCATGCTGTTTTTCTCCGATTGAAATCAATGGGTGCGTCGGGGCAGGGCTTATGCCTGATTCATGTTCAGGGTTTTCCCTGATCGAAATCCGGGATTCGTCACCTACCCGCGCGATCCTCGGTTGCCGATAATACTCAAAGTCCCATGCATGCCGCTGGTTTTTGGCAATGACGCGGGACAATACAACTACAAGACTGGAGGAGAGACATGGAACTCAAGGGGCGCAATGCTACCTGGCTGGAACTTGCCGTGGCGCCGCTCTGGCGCCTGGGGCAGACGCGGGTGCGGATCCACAGCCTCAGTGGGGGGCGCGAATGCTGTGTGGGCATCACGGTTGACGAGCGTTGGCTGTGCGCCAATGACGGCCGCCTGACGGTGTTCGGCTGCCGTGACTCGGCGACGCGTTTTCTCGAATTGCTGCGTATCGACCACCTGGAGGAGGGGCCGGAGGCAAGCCTGCCTGGCAGCTGTTCCGATCCGCTGGGGGTGCAATGCCTGCGGCTGGGGGCTCGGGGCGTGCTTCAGGAGTGCGATGGTGGTGTGTCGCGGTCGGGCAGAGGTGGCCCGGAGCGCATCATGATCCGCTCGAAGCCGCAGCGGGCCACCTTCGAGCGGGATTTCATGCGCTGACACGCTGATTTGCCGTTTCGGCAGTACCGCCTGGGCCGGCGCCTCCATGGGGAGCGCCGGCCCTTGTCGTTTGCCGGCACGGGACCATGGGCTGAGCGTCGGGCTTTCTGCATGCCGGGGTCACATGACTCTTGAAAGGTCGTGGCATTTGCGCAAGAATAATACGGTATTACGCAATGGAGGCGCTGTGGCACGAATCAGGGTGATCACCATCCTCTCCCAGAAGGGCGGGGCGGGGAAATCTACGATGACGATGCAACTGGCCGGGGGGCTGGCGCGGATGGACCGCAGGGTCGCCGTGCTGGATCTCGACTCGCAGCAGACGGCCCTGCGCTGGGCAGGCAGCGCTCCTGAGGGCAGGCCGTTCCCGGCGCTGGTCGAAGGCCTGGCGGATCCCGCAGGCTTGCGCGCGGCCCTGAAGCGCCTCGCCCACCAGCGGGACTTCGTGCTGATTGACTGCCCACCGTCCATTGAGCATCCGGCCGTCCTGGCGGCACTGCAGGAGACTGACGTGGCCTTGGTCCCCGTCGTGCCGAGCCCCGCGGACCTGTGGTCCACCAAGGGCATCGAGCGGCTGGTCCTGCAGGTGCAGGCCGGGCGCAAGGGCCTGCGTGCGGCGCTGGTGCCGAACCGGGTGGTCCGGACCAATCTGGCCTGGGATGTCCTTGAAGTGATGCGGGATTTTTCATTGCCCGTGCTGGGCGCCGCGCTGTCCCAGCGCAATGCCTATGCCCAGAGCGCCGTGGTCGGTGCATCGGTCCACCAGATGGGCCGGGCCGGTTCCGAGGCCGCGCGGGAAGTGGACAAACTGGTTGTTGAAGTATTGAAACTGACAGGAGAGAAAATATGAACAGCACTACCAAATCGGCCCTCCGTTCCACCTTGCAGAAGGAGAGCGAGTCCCTCGAGGCACGCTTGCCGGAGCCGTCCGTGGCGGCCGAATCGGCGCCTCCGGCCGTCGAGCCGGCACCGGTTGAGCCTGTTGCGGTGCCCGAGGCCGTCCAGCCTCCCGCTGCGCCTGCTCCGGTTGCAGAGGCTCCGGTCGTTGCGGCCCCGGCACCCGTGAAGGCTGCGGCCAGGCCGGCGGTCAAGCGACCTGCCAAGGCTGCTGCCGAGAAGCCCGCGGTGGCCAAGGCCGCGAAGCCGGCGCCGGTGAAGAAGGTGGTGGCGAAGGCCGCCAAGCCGGTCGAGGCTGCCGCTGTGCCGGTGGTGGCCGATGCGCCCGTCAAGGGCGCTGCCGCCAAGGCCAAGCCGGTCCGTGCCGAAAAGGCCGTGAAGCCGGTGAAGGTCGAGAAAGCGGTGAAGGTGGAGAAGGCGACGAAGGCCGAGAAGCCCGCCAAGGCTGTCAAGGAAGAGAAAGCCGCCAAGGCAGTGAAGGCGCCGAAGGTGATCCGCGAGAAGGTGGTGCGGGACTCCTTCTCCATGCCCAAGAGTGAGCACACCCAGCTCAAGCTGCTGCGGGAAGCACTGGCCAAGGCCGGGCGCATCTGCACCAAGTCGGAACTGCTGCGGGCGGGCGTCCAGTTGCTGCTCAAGGAAACCACGGCCAACACGCGCGTCCTGGTGGAGCGTCTCGCGGTGGTGCCGAAGGGCAAGAGCGCGAAGTAAGGCGGCGCGCGTCAGGCCCAGGCCGAGGTCAGGCTGACGCGCACCAGTCCCCGCAGGCCGTTGCCCATGTACAGGGCATCGGCCTGCTGCAGATCCGCGGCAGTCAGCCGGGCCACCCGGGCCCGCCCCTCACGGATCAGGCGTCGCCGCAGGACGCCGTCGAGCACGCCTGCCTCGACCGGTGGCGTCAGCCACTCCCCGGCCTTTTCCACGAAGATGTTGCTGCGCGCGCCTTCGGTCAGCTCGCCCTTTTCGTTCACGAACACGGCATCGAAATGCCCGGCAGCCATGACTCGGGCGAGTTCCCGGTCGTAGAGCTGGCGGGCGGTGGTCTTGTGGCGATAGAGCGGGTCGCGGCTGTCGGTGTGCAGGGGCGACAGGACGATGGTGGGGTTGGTCCCCGGCGCGCCGCCGGCGAGCGGGGCGGTCTCGAGCTGCAGGTCCCCGGCCTGCCCCAGGGTCAGGCGCACCCGCAGGGGGGTCTCTCCGCCCACTTGGGCGAGCGCCTGGCGCACGGCGCCTTCGTCGCAAGGGTAGGCGAACCAGCGTGCCGAGGCTGACAGGCGTTCCAGGTGCTCGGGCAGGAAGGGGAAAGGTGTTTCGCCGGGCTCGTAGCGCAGGGTCTCGATCAATCGCAGGCCCTTTGGCAGCGCGGTCAGGAAGCGGCCCTTCAGATGGCATTCGGCCCATTCGGCTTCTGCCACGGAGTCGTAGACCACGCCGCTGCCCAGGTTGAGATGGGCCCGGCCTTGTGCGTCCGCCAGCAGGGTCCGGATCGGCACGCTGAAGCGGAAGTCGCCGCCGGGGCGGAGCCAGCCGAGTGCGCCGCAGTAGAGGCCGCGTTCTGTGTGCTCCAGCTCGTGGATGATCTCCATGGCCCGGATTCTGGGGGCGCCGGTGATCGAGCCGCAGGGGAAGAGGGCGCCGAAGATGGCCGCCAGGTCTGCCTGTACGGGTTCGGCGATGACCCGGGAGGTCATCTGCCAGACGGTGGGGTAGGGGTCGATCCGGAACAGGTCCTCGACCCGTACGCCGCCGGGCGGGGCGAGTCGCCCCATGTCGTTGCGGATCAGGTCCACGATCATGATGTTCTCGGCCTTGTCCTTGGCCGAGGCGCCGAGGAGGGCCGGGTCGGAGTCCCGCGGGGCGGTGCCCTTCATGGGCTGGCTGCTCAGGCGTTCCCCGCTGCGCTCCAGGAACAGTTCGGGCGAGCGGGACAGGATGCAGCCGCTGGCGTGCTGGATGAAGGCGCCGTAGCGAACCGGCTGGGCCCGTCGCAGGGCCTGGTAGAGGCGGACCGGGTCGCCGAACAGCTCACCCTCCAGTGGAAAGGTGTAATTGACCTGGTAGCAGTCACCATCCGCGATGTACTGCCGGATGCGGGCGATGTGGGCGAGATAGCCGGATTCTGTGATGCCTGGCTGGAGGCCGCCGATGCCGCCGATGGGCTGGTGCGCCCGGGAGTCCAGCCAGGCCTCGCAGGCGTCGTCGTCCAGCCATTCGCCCTGTTCGAATATCCAGCCGGTCAGGAGGGGCTGGTGGCCGCTGCGGAGCAGGGGGCGCAGGCGGGGCTCGATCAGGCAGCCCAGTTCATAGCTGGCGGCGAGGGCGACCCAGGCGCCCTGCCGGGAGGCTTGCTCGAGTTCGCGCAGGATGGCCTGCCAGTCGCCACCGGGATGGCAGGTCAGGGTTTTCCTGAGGTCGCGGAGCAGCCAGGCACCGCCGGCGGCGCCTTGGTCAAGGTTGTTGTCGAAGAGGGCGAAGGTGGGGAGGGAGGGCTGGGCAGTCACGCGGCGCAGTTTACCCTCGGCGCCTCCCGCGGCGTAGTGCGTTGAAGAACTACTCCCTCTTTCCGCCCCCGATGCCCGTTCGTCAGTGCCTCAGAGCAAGGGGCTGCCGGCGTGTTCGCCCCGTTCGTACACCACATGGGCGCGCCCGACCAGCAGCGGGTCCAGCGGGCCGATGTGGTCGATGTCCTTGTTGGTGTAGGGCAGCTTGTGCAGTACGTAGCGCATTGCATTCAGACGCGCGCGCTTCTTGCAGTCCGACTTGATCACCGTCCACGGGGCGTCGGCCGTGTCGGTATGGAAGAACATGGCTTCCTTGGCCTTGGTGTAGTCGTCCCACTTGTCGAGGGAGGCCATGTCGATGGGGCTCAGCTTCCATTGCTTGAGGGGGTGGGATTCCCGTTCCTTGAAGCGGCGCCGCTGTTCCTGCTGGCTGACCGAGAACCAGAACTTGATGATGTGCACGCCGCTGCGCACCAGGTGGCGCTCGAATTCGGGCGTCTGGCGCATGAACTCGAGGTATTCGTCGGGGGTACAGAAGCCCATGACCCGCTCCACGCCGGCCCGGTTGTACCAGGAGCGGTCGAACAGGGCGATCTCTCCGGCCGTCGGCAGGTGCTGCACGTAGCGCTGGAAGTACCACTGGCCGCGTTCGGTCTCGGTGGGCTTTTCGAGGGCCACCACGTGGGCGCCGCGGGGATTGAGATGCTCCATGAAGCGCTTGATGGTGCCGCCCTTGCCGGCCGCATCGCGTCCCTCGAAGAGGATCACCACGCGCTGCCCGGTTTCCTTGACCCAGGCCTGGAGTTTGAGCAGCTCCACCTGCAGGCGATACTTCTGCCGCTCGTAGGCCTTGCGGGACATCAGGTTCTTGTAGGGATAGCCACCTTCGCGCCAGCCGTCGGCGAGTTCTTCGTCCGGGTGGGAGGGCAGCTTCTTGTAGACCGCCTCGTCCTCGGCCAGCAGGGCGTTGCGCAGGATGGCCGCGTCGTCGGGCGAGGCGCCGGCCATGATGGCCTGCAGGGTCTCGGCGATGCTGTGGGTGTCGTGGCGCGCCAGGCTGGCGACGATGTCGCTGACCGCGGTGGCCTTGGCTTCGCGGGCGGCGTCGACCGCTTCGTCGACGACGAAGTGCTCGATGGATTCGGGCGTGTTGCGCGGTGCCGTGTCGCCTGCCCGTGCGCGGCGGGGCGCCGCAGCCCGGGTCTTGCCGGAGGCATTGTCTTTCGTGTTCATGGCCAGCTTCCTCTTCTTGGTGTGACTGGGGGCGGCAGAGTGCAACAATCTGCATCGCGCCGCCTTGAACACGTCATTCTCCGGCGATGGTTCTCCGTCTGCAATGGTCCTGATCGTTAAAGGGTTATTCCGGCGAGGCCGGCCGCATTCAGCCGGCCCGGCGGGCGCAGCGTTCCACGTAGGCCTTGCAGCGTTCGGTGTAGTCGGCGGTGCTCTTGGGCATGGGGGTGCGGGCCCGGGTGATGTAGCTCACCAGGTCGCGACCTTGCTGCACCAGCAGGCGGCCGTCCTCGACCAGGTGCTGCTCCTCCAGCTGGGCGGGCATCGCATCGCTGTTGAAGTGGCCGCACAGACGCTCGGCGGCGGTGACGAAGCTGGTCCAGATGTCGAAGATGTCCGGATCGGTCCGCAGGGTTTCGGTCTTGATCTTGGCGGCGTCGGCAAAATCGCGCACGTGGGGGGCGATGCCGGTGAAACAGGGCAGGGGCTCGAAGGTGGCCTGGATGGTCTCGGCAATCCGGTCGATGTCGCGCAGCGTCATGGCGATCTTGACGTAGCGGCTCTCGTAGAAATCCTCGAGGGGGATGGAGAAGGCCTTGAAGGGCTCACCCCACAGTTCATCGATTCCCTCCTCGCCGGAGCGGTGCAGGACCAGGCGGCCGAGCCCGAGGGCTTCCTGCAGGCAGCGGCCGCACTCACGCATCAGGGCGTTGTCGGACTGGATCTCGATGCCCACGCTCTGCAGTTCGACCAGCTTGGTGAAGATGTCGGCAGCGCGGTTGAACAGGGCGCCGGCGAGCATCGCACCCTTGACGCGGCGCCGTTCGGGACTGGCTTCCTCCTCGTAGCTCTTGCGGGCTTCGTTGAGCCGGCTGCCGGGGATGTTGAGGCCGTGCTCCACGTGGTTGAAGAGGCGCCGGGTCAGCGCGCCGATGAGCTGGCGCTTGGCTTGAAGGGTGTCTTCGGGCACCTTGTAGGTCTTGACCCAGTAACCTGAGTAGAAGACACGCTCACGGCCATCAATGACCTGTTTGGTGCCTTCCGGAACGTTGTTGTCCATGGTCCGCTCTTGGGGCTGAGGGTTGGGGGAGGGGTTAGCCTCTGTTCTTATCGTGCCTGCCTTCGGGCAATGGCAACATGAAATTTTGCACCATAACGACTGCGGGGATGTAGTCGATCAGGAAATTCACTTGAAAAGTATGAACCCTGTCACAGGGGGTGATGTCGTCCCGCGGGCGGCTCAGCCGCCGATATAGGACATCTCGATCTTGGGCAGGCCCGCTGTTTCAGCACTGCGGAGCTCCGAGTAGCGGTCGCCGCGGCTGTTCCAGATCCGGCCGATCACGGCGGAAACCTCCGCATCGCTGCGGCCTGCCCGCAGCAGCGAACGCAGGTCGTGGCCGCTCTGGGCGAACAGGCAGGTGTACAGGCTGCCCTCGGTGGACAGGCGGGCCCGGGTGCAGGTGGAGCAGAAGGCCTGGGTGACGGAGGAGATCACGCCGATCTCGCCCTGGCCGTCCAGGTAGCGCCAGCGTTCGGCCACTTCGCCGGTGTAGTTGGGGTCGACCGCTGCGACGGGAAACTCGGCGTGGATGCGCTGCAGGACTTCGCCGGACGGCACCACGTCGTCCATCCGCCAGCCATTCGAGCAGCCCACGTCCATGAACTCGATGAAGCGCAGGATGTGGCCGCTGCCCCGGAAATGGCGGGCCATGGGCAGGATCTCCTGGTCGTTGAGGCCGCGCTTGACCACCATGTTGATCTTGATGGGGCCGAGGCCGGCAGCGGCGGCGGCCTCGATGCCGTGCAGCACCTCGGCAACCGGGACGTCCATGTCGTTCATGATGCGGAAGGTGGCGTCGTCCAGGGAGTCCAGGCTGACCGTCAGGCGGCGCAGGCCGGCGTCGCGGAGGGCGGCGGCCTTGCGTGGCAGCAGCACGCCGTTGGTGGTGAGGGTCACCTCCATGTCCGGGATGCGCACCAGTTGTTCGATCAGCTGCTCCAGATTGCGTCGCAGCAGCGGCTCGCCGCCGGTGAGGCGGATCTTGGTGACGCCATGGGCCGCAAACAGGCGGGCCAGCCGGGTGATCTCCTCGAAGCTCAGCAGGGACGCGCGGGGCAGAAAGGCGTAGTCCTTGTCGAAGACCGACTTGGGCATGCAGTACACGCAGCGGAAGTTGCAGCGGTCGGTGACCGAAATGCGCAAGTCCTTCACCGCCCGCCCCCGGGTGTCCAGCAGCTGTCCGGTCGGGGCGGGCAGCACCTCCGGAATGGTGGGCAGCCGCCGCAACTGGCGTTCGTCGGCGAGGGGGATCACTCTCTGGGTCATTGCGTCTGTCTGGGGCGGCTGGGAAAGGCCGTTTTATAAGTGTCGCGGCTCCGTCGGCGCCTTGTCTTTCGACAAGTGGCGGTGCTTTTCAGAAAATTATGGAGCGTGAGGCAGAGGAGAGCAACCGCCGGACAGACGGGGCCGGCTGACCCGGAGGGCGCGCTCAGTGCTTTGCCGACAGGCTGCCTTCGACCAGCACGGTGGCGACCAGCCGGCGATCGAAGGCAAACCAGATCAGGACCGGCGCCAGGGCGGGGAACAGGAGGTAGCCGAACTGGTAGCCGACCGCGACCAGGTTGATGCCCAGGCTGGCGAAGCCGGCCTGACTGGCGACCTGGGGGCCGGAATGGACCGCGACCTGCAGCAGCCAGGCGAAGCTGATTCCCCAGGCCTGGAAGGGCACCAGCAGGGCCAGGCCGGCCGGCAGTTTCCACCACAGGCCCCTGGCCCGGCTGGCAAGCAGCAGGGCGGGCAGCAGCGCCGAACCATAGCAGTAGCTCAGGGCGCGGATTTCGGGCGCCAGTTCGCCGATGCGCCCGTTCTGGGCCAGGATGCGCAGGTTCGTCACCAGGACATGGCTGACGCCATCCCGCTCCATGCCCAGCACCCATGATGGAAACAGGTAGCGCAGCACCTCGCTGGCCAGCCAGGCTGGTGGTGTGATGACCCAGTCGCGGGCGGCGTACCACAGCGCCAGCGTCGGGACGAGGAAAAGCAGGGTGCGCAGGAAGAAGCCGCCGATGACGCTGAATTGCGGGCTCATCGCCTCAGGCTCCTGCCGGCAGACTGCCAGACGGGGGCGGGGCATCGCCGGATGCCTGTCTGGCCACCAGGCGGATCCACACCAGCCAGACGACCAGCACGTCGATCATGATGAGGGCCTGCCACAGGTAGAGGTGGGCAAACTCGAAGAACTCCTTGTTCCAGCGGGCCAGGTAGAACAGGGAGACCACCCGCAGCACGTTGACCGCCTGTACGGCCAGGCTGCCGGCCAGGAGGCCGGCCAGCTTCATCTTCCAGCCAGCAGGGTAGGCCGCCATGGCGGCGATCAGGATCAGGCAGGCCTCGATACCGTTGCAGCCCGCTTCCACGGAGACGCCGATGCCGGTCTTCGCATCCATGAGGACTTTGCCGTAGGACAGGACGCCCGGGTCGAAGACGCGCAGCAGGAAGGCCGAGATCCGGGTCAGCAGCGAAGTCCAGGGCAGGACGAGCCACTCCTGCACGGGGCCGGTCAACTCCAGCACCAGCAGGGTGGGGAGCAGGAGCAGGAATACCAGGAAGAAGCGGATCATCGGACAGGCGCAGGTCGGTCTGGAGGTGTCGGAGGGCACCTGCCAGGCATCAAGACCCGGTGGCAGCTGCGGCCGCCGAGTCTGCCCGACCCCCGGGGGATGCGCAAGCACGCCGCCGGGCAGCCGGGCACGCGCCCGCCCTGGAGCCCGCTCCCGAGGCGGGCTCCAGGCTCCGGGCTCAGTGCGTGAGGAAGTCCAGCACCATGCGGTTGAACTTGTCGGCGTGTTCCCACTGGGCCCAGTGACCGCAGCGGTTGAAGACATGCAGTTCGGCGTTGGGCATGCCCCAGATCAGGCGCAGGCTGCCATCCAGCGGCACGAAGCGGTCGTCGCGGCCCCAGATGACCAGGGTCGGAGCGGTGATCTCGCCCAGGCGCGGCCCCTGGTCGGGGAACTGGCGGGGGTTGGCTTGCTGGCTCTTGACGAAGTTCTCCAGGTGGTCGCGGCGGGCCAGCATGTTGTCCAGGCGGGCCTGGAACAGCGCTTCGGTGAGGCTGCTTGGGTCGAACACGAAGACCGCCATCATCTTCTTGAGGTTCTCGATGGTCGGCTCGCGGTACAGGCCGTCGAGCAGCTTGATGCCTTCCGTGGGCATCGGTACGAACTGGCTGGGGCCGCCGGTGCCGCCGCCCATCAGCACCAGCTTGCCGACGCGCTCCGGGTAGGCCAGGGCGAAGGCCACGGCGCTGTGGCCACCCATGGAGTTGCCGATGATGTGCACCCGTTCGAGCGCCAACGCGTCGATCAGGCCCTTGAGGGCGCGGGCGTTGAGTTCCGAGCGGGAGCCGGTACACACGATCGGGTCGCTCTTGCTCCAGCCCGGGCAGTCCATCAGGATCACCCGGTAGCCGGCGGCCACCAAGGGCTCCACGTTGCGGTTGAAGTTGGCCCAGCCGCTGGCCCCGGGGCCGGAGCCGTGGAGCATCACCACGGTCTCGGCGCCTGCGCCGGCATCGTTGTAGTGCAACTGCAGGTTCAGGTCGCCTTCCTGGATGCGCACGAAGCGGCTGGTCTGTGCTTCGCTCAGGGGCTCGTTGGTTACGGTGTTCGTCATGGTCTGGGGGTCCGTTCGAGGGTTGGGGGAGCCTGGGCGCTGGATTTACTTGAGAACCGGGCGGGCGTAGGCAAAGCGCTCGCGGACGGTGCTGTAGTCGTCGGCGCCGAGCTTGCCGATCGCATCGACCCGCTCCGGCAGCAGCAGACCGTTTTCGAGGGTGTCGTCGCGGATGTCGATGTGGATCACGTCGAGCAGCATCAGGTGCCCGCCCTGGGGGCCTCCGCCGATCGAAAGGATGTTGCGCAGGGTGCATTCAAAACGTGCCGGGACGCCCGCCACCGACGGCGGCCTGACCCGATGGCTCGGGACCTGGCCGACCCCCAGCGCATCGAACTCGCTCACCTCAGCCGGATAGTTGGCGCAGGTGGCGTTCATGATCTCTGCATGGGCGTGGTCGACGATGTTGACCACGCATTCGCCGGTTGCCCTCAGGTTGCGCAGGGTGTCCTTTTCCTTGCGCTGGTCGCGGGGATTGATGTGGGTGACGGCGAGTACCGGCGGCACCACGCTGGCGACTGTGAAGAAGGAGTAGGGCGCGAGGTTGGTGATGCCGTCGCTGCTGATGGTGCTGATCCAGGCGATGGGGCGCGGAATGATGGCACCGATCATCAGCTGGTAATACTCCATGGGGGGCAGGTTCTTGGGGTCGAAGTTCATGGACTCTCCCGGTGTGGACAAGGGGTGTGTGGCACCTTCGGTTCCCCGGAAGGACAAGGGTTCTCTGGGGGTGTGGATTGATATTATGTTGAAAATCAATTTAATTTCAACAAAAAACATTTCTCGGGAAGTGGCCTCTGCACATGGAGGTCAAGAGGACCCGGTTTGCTGCCGTGAACCCCTCTCTGGCAATGGCTGGGGTGATCCGGAGATCGGACTGCCGCAGGGACTGAATGGGCTTAATCGAGGGAGTGAAACTTGAACAACTTGACGATCGGCAAGCGCCTCACGCTGGGGTTTGGATTTGTCCTGCTGCTCGGGATGATTGTTGCCGTGAGCGCCTTCCACAACCTGACGAGCCTCAGGCAGCAATTCAGCCTCTACGATGAACAGCTGGTCGCCAGGGAGCGCCTTGCATACCAGGGCCAGGTGGCGCTCGGCAGCGCTGTTCAGTCCTTCAAGAACAGCGTGCTGCGCGGCGGGGACTACCCCGCCAAGTTCGCCGCAGGCATGGATGAGATCGACCGCATCGCGGGGGCGTACCGTGCCAGTGGTGCCCTGCCCCGGGAGGCCGAAGAAGCACTGGGCGAGATTGAAAGCAGCGGCAGGAAGTATCGGGCGGCGGTGCTGCGGGTGGCCGAGTTGAGGGCCAACGGAGCCACGGTGATCGAGATCGACAAAGCCATTGCGGGTGCCGACAAGCCCATTGCGGCAGCCTTTGCCAGCCTGCTGAAGCTCCAGCGCGAGGAGACGCGGGCCGCGCAGGTTGCGTTCGATGCTGCCGTGCTGCGTGCCCTGCAGCTGGTCGCAGCACTCACGGTGATCATGGTGCTGGCGGGAGCCCTCGCGGCGTGGTGGATCCGCCGCAGCATCAGTCGCCCCCTGGCCCAGGCGGTTGCCATCAGCCAGGCGGTGGCCGCCGGCAACCTGCCGGGACAGATCGATGTGTCTGCGCGGGATGAGACGGGGCAGCTGCTGCAGTCGATGCAGCGCATGGTGGATACCTTCCGCGGCTTCGTCGATGCGCAGGCGGAGAACGCGCGCCAGCATGGTCTCGGCATGATCGACCAGCAGATCGATGCCGGCCGTTTCCCCGGCGTGTACGGCGACATGGCCCGCTCGATCAACCGCCTGGTGCAGGCCCATATCGCGACCAATGCAAAGGTGGTGGATGTGGTCCGGCGCTATGCGGTCGGCGATCTGTCGGTGGACATGGACAGGCTGCCGGGGCAGCAGGAGCAGGTCACCCGGGCGATGGATGATGTGAAGCTCAGCCTGCACAGCATCAACGCCCAGATCCAGACCCTGGTGGATGCGGCCGCGGCCGGCGACTTCACCGCCCGCGGCGACGCCGGCGCCTTCCAGCATGCCTTCAGGGACATGGTGCTGGGGCTCAACCGACTGATGGAGGCCAGCGATGTCGGGCTGGCCGGGGTCACTCGAATCCTGGAAGCGCTCGCCCGCGGCGATCTGACCCAGCGGATCGAGGGCAACTTCGAGGGCACCTTTGCCCAGTTGAAGGACGATGCCAATTCAACGGTGAGCCGGCTGCAGGAGCTGGTGGCAAGCCTGCAGGGAACTGCCCGGTCGATTGATACGGCTGCCCGGGAAATCGCCTCGGGCAATGCCGACCTTTCCCGCCGGACCGAGGAACAGGCCAGCAGCCTGGAGCAAACCGCCAGTTCGATGGAAGAGCTGAATGCCACGGTGAAGCAGAACGCCGACAATGCCCAGCGGGCCAACACCCTGGCCGACCAGTCCTTTGCCGTGGTCAATCAGGGGGGCGAGGCGGTCAAGCGTGTCGTGGACACCATGGCCGACATCCAGGACAGTTCGCGCAAGATCTCCGACATCATCGGGGTCATCGACGGCATCGCCTTCCAGACCAACATCCTGGCGCTCAATGCGGCGGTGGAGGCGGCCCGGGCCGGTGAGCAGGGCCGCGGCTTTGCGGTGGTGGCCAACGAGGTGCGGCAACTGGCCCAGCGCAGCGCGCTGGCGGCTCGGGAGATCAAGGAGCTGATCGTGATCTCGGGGCAGAAGGTGGCTGGTGGCGCCGGCCTTGCCAACGAGGCGGGTGCCGCGATGGAGGAGGTGGTGACCGCTTTCCGGCAGGTGGCGGGCCTGGTGACCGAGATCAGCAGCGCAAGCCAGGAGCAGAGTCTTGGCATCAGCCAGGTCAGCGTTGCGGTGGCCAGGATGGACCAGGTCACCCAGCAGAATGCCGCGCTGGTGGAGGAGGCTGCTGCCGCCGCCGAAAGCCTGGAGGATCAGGCCCGTGGCCTGGTCGAGTCCGTCGCCGTGTTCAGGCTGCCACCGGAGGCCGGGCGCATGCACGCCACCCCTGTCGGAACTCCCCTGCCGGCATTGGCGGTCAAGCAGGCCGGCCGGCTGTTGCCACACGGGGCACTGGCGGCCCGCTGAGCCGTCGGCTGTTCTTCCGGAGCGTGCCTGGCATGCCTCCGGATACGGCCGCCCCCATCAGGCAGAAGAGGACGTCGTTGCCTTTCCCAGCCAGTCGAGGATCGTTGCAAACAGCACATCCGGATCGACGGGTTTGGCGATGAAATCATCCATGCCTGCTGCCAGGCACTTGTTCCGGTCTTCAAGGAAGGCATTGGCGGTCATGGACAGGATCGGCACCGCGCCATAGCCTGGAAGTCTCCTGATTGCCGCCGTCGCTTCCAGGCCGTCCAGCTCGGGCATCTGCACATCCATCAGGATCAGGTCATAGCGGCTCTCCCGGGCCAGGCGCACGGCCTCGTGGCCGTTCCGGGCCAGATCGGGCGAGAGCCCCGCATCCCGCAGGAACATCAGCGCAACCTCCTGGTTGATCGGCTCGTCCTCGGCGAGCAGGACGCGCTTCCCGCCGTGTCGCTGCCGCAACCGGGTTTCTGCGCCTTCAGCCGGCCAGCCGATGGTGTCCGGGACGATCTCGCTCTGTCGCTTGCCCAGCCAGGCGGTCATCCAGAAGCAGCTGCCCAGGCCCGGCGTGCTCTCGACGCCGACCGTTCCACCCATCAGGCCAACGATGCGGCGGGCGATGGCAAGCCCCAGCCCGGTTCCGCCGTATTTCCGGGTGGTGGAACTGTCGGCCTGCTCGAAGGCCTCGAACAGCCGTGTTCGTTGTGCCTCGGTCATGCCGATGCCCGTATCGCTGACGGCGAAGCGCAGCAGATACCTGTCCGGCTCCTCGTCGAGGACGCTGCCGCTGAGGCTTATCGAGCCGCGCTCGGTGAATTTGACGGCGTTGGCCAGGTAATTCACGAAAACCTGTGAGAGCCGGGTTGGATCCCCGCGCAAGAATGACGGTACGCCGGACAGGTCGATACTCACCTCCAGGCCTTTGGCGGCAATGCTCTCGCTGATGACCGCGAGGCTGCTGTGGATCACGTCTGCAAGGGCAAAGTCGGTCTCCTCCAGGGTCAGCTTGTCGGCTTCGATCTTCGACAGGTCGAGGATGTCGTTGATGATGCCGAGCAGGTGCTTGGCCGAGACCATGATCTTGTCGAGCAGGGCGGCCTGCCGCGGGGTCAGGTCGTCATGACGGCGCAGCAGGTGGGTCATGCCGAGAATGCCGTTCATCGGCGTCCGGATTTCGTGGCTCATGTTGGCCAGGAAGGCACTTTTTGCCCGGCTGGTGGCTTCGGCCGCAGCCTTGGCTTCCTCGATGACATGCTCGGCGAGCTTGTGAGCCGTGATGTCGGTGTAGGTCAGCAGGGTCCAGCCGGAGGAAATGGGCTGGCCCTTTATTTCCAGGTAGGTGCCGTGGGCCTGCTTGCGCTCGAAGGAGACCGTTTGCCGGCTTTCCATCATGTGGACGAATCCGGACAAGGCCTCCTCGTAGGTCTGGCCGGGATAATCGCCTCGTTCGGCATTGACGCGGACCAGGTCGGCAAAGCCCAGGCCTTCCTTTTCAAAGAGCTCCCCCGGGTAATTCAGCAACTCGGCAAACAGGTGGTTCCGTAGCACGAGCTTCCGGTTCTCGTCATACACGACGACGCCGAAGGGCAAGGCTTCAAGCACTTCATTGAGCAGCTTGTACAGATCGGCAATTTTCCTGGAGCGTGCTTCCACCTTGCTCTCCAGCTCCTGGTTGAACTGCAGCAAGGCGGCCTCCGTCTGCTTGTGCGCCGTGATGTCGAGTGCGATGCGGCAGATGAAGCGGGCCTGGCCGCTGGCGTCGACCACGGGGAAGATGTGGGCCCTGAAAACGCGTGGCTCTCCGTCCACCACCAGTCTCTCCTCGATGGTCTGGCGGGTCATGCTGCCGAGCACCAGATCATCATTGGCCCGGAACTGGCGGGCGCTGTCTTCGGGGTACAGATCGAAATCGGTCTTGCCGATGATCTCGGTCTCGGACAGATGGTGAATCCGCTGCAGATTGGGATTGGCCAGGGCGTAGCGGCCGTCGGGATGCTTGAGCGACAGGGCCGCGGGGGAATGGTTGATGATGGCGCTCAGCTTGAAGTCGCGGTCGAGCAGGGCAGCTTCGATTTCCCGGCACTGGGCAATCGTGGCTTCGAGCTGCTCATGCTCGTGCCGGATGAGGGCGTTCCGTTCCTGCAGATGCTGCTGCATGCTGTTGAAGTTGCTGAGCAACTGGCGGATCTCGATGCTTCCGCTGACCTTGAGTGGCGGCTCGGCGATCGCGCTGCCGCCCGAAGCGCCGAGGCGCTGGGCGGCTGCTTCAAGTGGTCGCAGTTCCCGGCGCACCAGCAGCCAGAAGGACAGGCCGGCAAGAAGGGCAACCAGGACGGCCCCCGAGTAAATGCGGATGCCCACGCCGCGAAGGGGCAGGAAGGCTTCGGCGGTGGGCAGATAGGCCACGACGAGCCAGTCGGTGGCGCTTGTCCTGGCGGCGACGCTGAAATTTTCCTGTCCCCGGGAATTGACGATCACTCCCGGCCCGAGATAACCCTGCAGCCGTTTGTCGAAAAGCGGATTGAGACCCGTCGCTGGAAACGGCGAGAGGATGCGCGCGGCGTCAGTGCTGGTGACGAAGAGCCGATCCTTGAGGGACAGGATGTGAAATCCGCCCGACTCACCGTTGCGCGCGATGCCCGCGAAATGGAAGGGGCTGCCGGCGGTGATCAGTTCTGAACCGCAGAGAACGCCCGCGATGGAGCCGTCTGCTGCGAACAGCGGGACCGCCACCACGAGCACGGGCTGGCGTGAAAAGCGGCCCAGCAGCGGCTTGATCACCGCCTTGCCGGTGGCCATGACCTCCTTGAAATACGCCGAGTCGAGGTAGCGGGTACCAATCGTTCCCCGTGCCGGAGCTTCGGCGACCCGTATCGCGTCCTTTGACAGGACGTAGATGTCGCGACTGAACACCTCCTGCGCCAGGCGCCGGTCGGCGAGGTAGGCCTGCAGTTGGCGGGGGTCCTTGTGCAGTAGTTCGCCGACCGGCTTGGCCATGGTCTGCAGGAGGCCCGTGCGCAGATTCAGCTCGCGATCAATGGTCCGCGCGACAAAGTCCGCCGTGCTTGCCTGCCCGGTCGCCACCACATGCTCGAAGTCCTGGCGCAAGCCTCTGACCACATAGCTGGACAGGGCGCCGACGCCGAGGGCGACGATCAGCATGGCGAGGAGCGCCAGCTTGATCCGGAGCGGCCAGTGCCGGGGGATGAGCCAGAGAACGGGTGGGCGTGCCATCAACGGAGCTCCTGCCCGGCAGTCATGCCGTCACGCGATAGGGTGTTAAATCTTGAAACGCGGCGCCTGCGGTGACGCGAGTGTGCGCCGCGAGTGGCGGCCTTGCCAAGGCGCCGGGACGGAGTGGCCTGCCGCTGCGGGCGTCGTGGGGGCCGTGTGCCCACCTCATGCTGCCCGGCTGCATGTCCTGACCGTATTGCGGCCCGCCGCTTTGGCGTCGTACATGGCCATGTCGGCGCGTTGCAGGACTTCATCGATCGTTTCATTCCTGTCGAGGACAAGCGTGACGCCAATGCTGGGGGTGCTCATGTACAGGACTTCGCCGAGGTCGTACGGCGTGTTGAGGACTTCGAGCACTTTGCGGGCAATGGCCGTCGCCCTGGCAAGCGCTTCGTCGCGCGAGCTGGAGAGGCGCTCGAGCATGAGCACGAACTCATCCCCGCCGAGACGCGCCACCGTGTCGTGGCCGCGCACCGCGCTGCGCAGGCGCTCGCCTACCTGGATCAGCAGCCGGTCACCCATCGCATGGCCATGGGTGTCGTTGAGCGCCTTGAAGCGGTCCATGTCGATGTACATCAGGGCACCGATCTGGGTGTGCCGCTCGTTCATCATGATCGCCTGCTGGAGGCGATCCATCAGCAGGCGCCGGTTGGGGAGACCGGTCAGCGGGTCATAGAAGGCCAGGCGGTGGATCTCCGCATCGTAGCGCTTCCTGTCGTCGATGTTCCGGATGCTGCCCACCATGCGCAGCGGCGTGCCGGTGCCGTCGCTGTGGACCACCTTGCCACGGTCCAGCACCCAGACGTAGTGGCCGTCGGCATGCCGCAGGCGGTGTTCGCTTTCGTATTCGCCCGAGCCTTCAAGGCAGGCGCTGAGGCGCTGCTTGACCTGAGGGAGATCGTCGGGGTGGATGAGGTCCGTGAACTGGCCGAACTCATGCTCCAGGTACATGGCGTCCAGTCCCAGGATCTGGCACCAGGAGGCATTGTGGCCGACGCCGCCCGCCAGGATGTTCCAGTCCCAGACGCCCTCTCCGGTCGCCTCCATGACGAGACGCAGGCGTTCTTCGCTGGCCCGGAGATCCCGCGTCAGGCGGGTGAGCTGAAGGATGTTGCGCGTGCGTTGCTTGAGCAGCGCGACCTTGATGGGTTTGGTCAGGTAATCCGCCGCACCGAGCTCCAGGCCGGAGACTTCGGAATGCATGTCCGAAACGGCGGTGAGGAAGATGACGGGAATGTTCTCCAGGGCGGCATCGGCCTTGAACAGCCTGCAGGTCTCGAAGCCGTCGAGGCCGGGCATCATCACGTCCAGCAGGATGAGGTCCGGGGGCGTCTGGCGGGCCAGGGCCAGGCCTTCCAGGCCGGAGGAGGCGACCTGGATGTCGTAATCGGCTTCGAGGCTGGTGCCGATGACGATCAGGTTTTCCGGGTTGTCGTCAATGGCGAGAATTCGTGGGCGTTCGTTCTTCATGGCTGCAGCGTCCAACCTCGCGCGATGGCGAGCTGATTCAGGTGGGCGATCACCTCATCGAATTCCATGGCGTTGATGCGGCTTCCGATGAAGTTCAGTTCATCCGCGAGGTCAGTCCCTTCGGCGGCGGCGAGCAGCGTCTTGAAGAGTGAGAATGCGTCGAACTTGCGCGCGCCGAGGAGTGGGAGGAGTTGTTCCATCAGCGGGCACAGGACCGACGGGTCTGCCGGCAGGCGCTTGCCTGGCGCGGTCTTGCAGGCTTCGACCGGCTTCAGCCAGCGTTCGCATACGGCAGACAGGTCACTGAACGAGATGGGCTTGGCGAGATAGTCGTTCATCCCCACTGCCTCGCATCGGCGGCGATCGGCTTCGAAGGCTTCCGCGGAGATGGCCACGATGGGGGCGGCCGTGCGATTGTTCTGCGTCTCCCAGTGGCGGATCCGCGTGGTGGTCTCCCAGCCATCGAGTTTGGGCATGATCAGGTCCATCAGTACCAGGTCGAAGCTCGCTCCGGCGGTGAACGCCTGCACCGCCTGCAGGCCATCCTCCACCACTTCGGTGACCAGTCCGAGCTTGCCCAGCGCCGCCGCGGCCACCTTGCGGTGCACGCCGTTGTCGTCGACCACCAGCACCCGGCCCGACAGAAGGAGGGGATTGCCTGCGCGATGAGGTGCCGCGTCATCCGGCACCGCCTTGGCGGAGGATAGGGAATGCCCGCCGGGGGCTGCCTTGATGTGGAACCAGAAACGCGAGCCTTTCCCGACACAGGATTCCACCCCCACCTCGCCGTCCATCAGGTGGGCGAGCTTCTGGACGACGGACAGGCCCAGGCCGGTTCCGCCATGACGGCGGGTTGCCGTGTCGTCGATCTGGGTGAAAGGCTCGAAAAGTCCGCTCATCTTTTCCGCCGGAATCCCGATGCCGGTATCAGTCACCGCAAATTCGAGCACCGGCCTTGCGTCGACGGTGTCGAGCTGCCGCACGCTGACCCGGATCTCGCCGCTGCCGGTGAACTTGAGGGCGTTGCCGATGAGATTGGAGAGCATCTGGCGCAGCCGATTGACGTCCGCGGCCAGCTTAAACTGGGGGTCCAGCGCCGATTCCGCGAAGATGGCGAGCTTCCTCAGGTGGGCTGCCGCGGCGAAGAGCTGGACCGTCTCCTGGATCAGGGCCACTGGCGAGAACGCCTCGGCGTGCAGTTCGAAGCGCCCGGCCTCGATCTTGGAGAGATCGAGGATGTCGTTGAGCAGGGTCAGCAGGGTCTGCCCCGATCGCAACAGGGTGCCGACACAGTCCTGCCTTTCCTGGTGGGACAGGTCCTGCGTGAGCATGATCTCCGCCATGCCCAGGATGCCGTTCATCGGGGTACGGATCTCGTGGCTCATGACTGCCAGGAACTGGCTCTTCGCACGGCTGGCGGCTTCGGCTTCCTCCTTGAGGCGATACGCATCGGTGACATCCACGCGGAAGCCCACGATATGTCCGGTCGGGGTCTTGCAGTCGCGAAAGCGCATCCAGCGGCCGTTGGAGAGCTGCTCGATGATGTCGGTCTGACCCGCCTGATGCGCGGCGACCCGTGCGTCCAGCCATGCATCGAGATCCACATGGGGAGACATGTAGAGCCCCTGTTCGGCGCTCAGGCGGAGCAACTCCCGAAAGGTCTTGCCCGGGGCTACGTGGTCGGCGATCTCGCGGTAGCCCTGCTTGAATTCCTCGTTGTAGTAGGCGAGGCGATCATCCGGGTCGTAGATGACGAAGGCCTCGCCGATCGCCTCGATCGCGGTGCGCAGGAGGGCTTCGCTCTCCAGCCGCCTGGCTTCGGCGAGCTTCCGCTCCGTGATGTCGTCCAGCGCACCGATCATGCGGGTGGCACGGCCCTCTGCGCTGCGTTCGACGACCTTGCCCCGGTCGGAGACCCAGATGAGGGCGCCGTCCCCGCGGACCATCCGAAACTCCTCGGCATAATCGATGCCGGTGGTCAGCGCCCGCTGAATTCCCGCGCGTACCCGCTCGCGGTCCTTCTCAAAAACGAGCGCCTGGAAGGCGCTCGCCGGGTGCTCCTGCAGGGCATCGCTGCAGCCGAGCATCTCCAGCCAGCGGGAGTTGTGGGTCACTCGGTCGTTCTCGATGTCCCAGTCCCAGAGTCCTTCGCCGGTCGCCTCCATCACGCTGCGGTAGCGCTTCTCGCTTGCCTGGAGGCTCAGTTCGATGCGCTGGCGTTCCGACACATCATGGATCATGAAGTAGGTGAACACCCGGCCGGCATGGCTGAAGGAGCCGGGGTGGACCTCGACCTCCCGGGTTTCACCGCTGGCCAGCCGATGCACGGCGTAGAAGCTGTCGGTGGCGCGATCCCGGGCCGTATCGGGGGAGGGGAGGCAAAGCGTGCCTTGATGTTCGGTGATGTCGGCCGTACAGAGGGTCTTGAACTGCTCCGCGTCGTAGCCATAGAAGTCGTGGGCGGCCTGATTGCTCTCGATGATCCGTCCGTCCCGGGGGTCGATCAGCAGGAGGACGGCAGATGTGCCGAAGAACAGCGAGCGGTAGCGTTTCTCGCTTTCCTCCAGGCGGTCCTCGAGTTGCCTCGAAAGAAAGGACAGGTGGTCGTTCTGGCGCGCGATGGACCTGGCCAGGAAGAACACGACCAAGGTCCCCGCGCAGCCGAGGATGAGGATTCCCAGGGGGCGGAGGCGGTCTGTGATGGGAAGGAACTCGGGCGTGCTCCGGATCTGCACCAGCCATGTCTTCTGCCCCACCGGCATGAGTGCCTGGGCGCTATAGACCTCCAGCGCAGAAGCGGCCTTCGTGTCGGGGCCATGATGTGCCGCGCTGTCATAGAGGAGGCTGCCCTCATTCTGGGTCGCGCCGGCATAGACGCGGATGGACATCCGGCGGAAACGCTGGCCGAGTGTGCCATGGATGAAGTCCTCGGCACGTAGCGGGCAATACACGAATCCGGTGAGGGCCTGGCGTCGTTCCTCGATCGTGTTCAGGCTGGCCCCCCGCCTGTAGACGGGCATGTAGATCAGGAAGCCGCGCTGCACATCCTGGTGGGTCTCCTGGACCAGCTTGACCATGCCCGACAGGACGGGTTGGCCGCTGTCCCGTGCCTGCTCCATCGCAGCGCGCCGGACAGGCTCCGACAGCATGTCATAGCCAAATGCCCGTTGATTGCGCCAGTCAAAGGGCTCGATGAAGATGATCGCGCTGTAGAGGTCACGCCGGCCCTCGGGCCACAGGATGTAGTCCGGATAGCCTTCGCGACGGATCGCGGCGGTGTGAGCTTCCAGTCGTGCGGGGGGGACCAGGACGCTGTAGCCCAGGCCCCGGATGCCGGGGTAGTTGTCCTGGATCTGCAGCCCGGACACGAAGCGGCGCCAGCTTGCCCGATCCAGGTCGGGGGTTGCATCGACGAGCCCGGCCGCGCTTCTGAGGATGGTCTCGTAGGCGGTCAGCCGCCCTGTCAGCGCGCCGATGATCAGTGCTTCTTCCCGGTCAAAGCGTTCCTGTCCATTCACGCGCACGACCCGCCAAGAGAGGAGCGAGCCTGCCAGGACGAGCGCCAGGGCAATGGCCAGGATTGCCAGCTCAACCCGGTGCGGGTGCCTGAGGCTGATGAGCTGCCGGAGCGCGGGGGCGGCGCATTTCATCGCCGTCCACCATGATCTCGGGAAGTCCATGTCAGATCGCCCGGCGATTGGATCGACCCTCCCGGTGAATGGCGTATTGATCTACCAAGCGCTTGCCCATGTCAGAACAACTCGACGGCGTCATGGCTGCTCCCGGCTTTGAAAGCCTGCATGACCTGCAGGAACCTGGCGTCGAAGTTTGTACCGTTGGAAAGGCGCCCCAGGATCCGCTGAACGGATTCGTCCATGGTTGCGCTGATGGCGAGTTCCTGGGCGTGACTGGTGTCGAGCCAGGAGTAGGTGTTCTCGATGCCGTCGACCATCTCCTGCAGCAGCAGACGGGTGTCGCACAGGGTGAGCCGGTTCTGGTCTCCCATCGAGTTCACGGCCAGCTCAGCCTCGCTCAGGGCGATCTGCAGTTGTTCCGCGCGCTTCTGGCCTTCCAGGCGGAGATCCACATTGACGGCCATGGCCTCCGTCGATTCCGCGAGGATCGCCAGGCTGTCGCGCAGAATGCCAGTGCGTTCCGGCTCTTCGCCTTCGTCGGGCATGTTCGACACGATGATCGAGACCCGGTCGTAGTTGACCACCAGGCGCTGCTTGAACTGGAACAGCCTTCCCATGACCTTCACATTCTCGAGGATCGACTCTTCCAGCGGAGAAGGGCTTCCACGGGCCGTGACAACCGTGGATCCGCCGTCTGAATGGCGGATCAGGATGTAGGACTCCAGGCCGAGGTCCTGGATGCTGGTGAGCAGGTTCTCTGCAAGCGCGGGGTAGTCCGGGCTGATGACGCTCTTGCGCATGAACTCCAGGAGAATGCCGGTCTGGCTGGCGCTCGACAGAAAGCCCATCGCCATGCGCTCAAGGGCCTGCTTCTCCTGTGCAAGGGTGGCGGCCATACGGTACTGCCGGATCGCCATGGCGGCCTTGCGGGAGAAGATCGTCGCCGTCACGGGCTTCGGGATCAGGTCGTTGCCACCCGCATCGAAGGCTTTCAGCTGGTCCTCGAGGGTGTGGTGCCCGGTGACGAATATGATCGGGGCCTTGATCAGCTGCCGCAGGCGCCGGCAGGTTTCATAGCCGTCAATGCCCGGCAGGCCCACATCGAGAATGACCAGATCCGGTGCCTGGGCCGTACACAGCCTGATGGCCTCCTCACCGGAGGCGGCGGTCAGGACATCGAAATTACCGGCAAGGATCGAGCGATGGATCGAGCGGGTCACCGCATCGTCGTCCACGATCAGCACGCGCCCGTTGAGCGGCCAGTCGAAGGCTGCAGACTCATCTTGAGCCTGCTGACGGTTGAGGGGAGACCGGGACACGAAACCTCCTTGCTGTCGGTAAATATGGTGAATTTATCGAATAAGTTTATTTTGATATTTTTAATGATTTTAATGAAATTGATTTTTTGTATTGTTGAATTTGTGTGGCTTATTGCCATGGGGCGGCGCTGTGGGCTGGCCCGCGCCAGCATCACGGGTCGCTCATGATCATCCGCCTGACCGCGCGGGGCGGTTTGAGCGAGCGGCAGGCAAATTGCCCGACGTGTTCTGCGGATCTGCCCGAGGCCCCGGCGGGACCCTTGGCTGGCGGGAGGCAAGGCCTAGAATCCAGGCACACCCGACCCAACCCCCTTCGACATTCCGGAGACCGCGCATGAAACGCTCCCCCCGCCGCCCCTTCCTGCTCACGCTTGCCGCTCTCCTGCTCACCTGTCACCTGCCGGCGCAGGCCGACGAACAGATGGACGCCATACACAAGCGCGGCCGGCTGAAGGTTGCCGTCTATAACAACTTTCCGCCCTATTCCGATGCGGGCAAGGGCATCGACGTGGAGCTCGGCCGGGCGCTCGCCGCCAAGCTTGGATTGCAGGCCGAGATCATTGGCTTCCTGGCGGGAGAGGACATGGGCGACGACCTGCGCAACATGGTCTGGAAGGGCCACTACCTGCGCGGCGAGCCGGCGGATGTGATGATGCGTGTGCCGGTGGACCCGGTGTTCGCCGAAGCCAACGAGCAAGCCCGCATCTTTGGCACCTATCAGCAGGAAGTGATGGGCATGGCGCGGGTGGCCAGCCGCATCCCGGCGCCCCGCGGGTCGGCCGCGGTGGCACTGGAGGTGTTCACCCGCGAGAAGATCGGCGTTGAAGGGGACACCCTGGCCGACTCCTTCCTGGGCGGCGTGCTGCAGGGGCGCCTGCGCGCCAACATCACCCATTTCCGCTCGGTGGCTGGCGCCACCCAGGCGCTGAAGGAAGACAGTGTCGCGGCCGTCATGGCTCCGCTCGGCGAGCTCGAGGCGGCGCTGGCCGGCGATACCCGCTTCAGCGTGGAGGAGGCCAGGCTGGCTGAGCTGACGCCCAAGCGCTGGGCCGTGGGCATGGCCGTCAAGGCCGATGCCGACGACCTGGCCACCGCTTTGAGCAGCGCCCTGGCCGACCTGCAGAAGGACGGCACGGTGGAGGCCATCTTCAAGCGGCACGGCGTGGCCCTGCGCAGCAATTGATCTTCCACTGGCGGGCCTGCGGTAGCCGATTCCAGGCTGCCGTGGCGCCGCCGCTCTGATGCCTGGATGGAAAATGCACACCCTCAAACGATTGCTCCACCTCCTCGGCGCCCTGGCGCTCACTCCGGCCTTTGCCGGCGACGTCGAGTGGCCGACCTACGGCCTCGATCACAGCAACCGTCGCTACGCCTCGATCGGCCAGATCAACACCGCCAACGTCGCCACGCTGACCCGGGCGTGGGCATACCAGAGCGGCGTCAAGGCCACCTTCCAGGCGACGCCGATCATGGTGGACCGCAAGGTCTTCCTTTCGCTGCCCTTCAATGACGTGGTGGCGCTGGACGCGGTGAGCGGCAGGCTCCTGTGGCGATACACCCATATGCGCAGGAAGGACTACCCATTGTGCTGCGGACCGGCCAACCGGGGCGTGGCGGTGGCCGACGGAAAGGTCTTCATCGGCACGGTGGATGCGCGCCTGGTGGCGCTGGACGCAAGTTCGGGGAAAGTGCTGTGGGACGTGGAGGTGGCCGACGGCGACAGCGCCCGGCGCGAATCCGTCACCACCCTCACCGAATCAGACCCGCTGCGCAAGGCCACCATCGCCGGGCAGTCCGGCGTCGGGATCGCCATGGCGCCGGTGGTGCACAAGGGGAAGGTGCTGATCGGCGTGACGGGGGTCGGCTATGGCCTGCACCTGGACTCCGACCGGGACGGCGCGCCGCTGGGTGCTGTCGTGGGCTTTGCCGGCAGCTACGGCCGGCCGGGCTTCCTTGCCGCCTTCGACGTGAATACCGGCAAGCGTGTGTGGCAGTTCGACACCATCGCCCCGAGCCACTGGGAAGGCGAGTTCCGCCGTACGACGCCCGATGGCGTGCCGCTGCACCGGGACATCGAGAAGGAACGCGCCGACCTGCCGAAGTACCCGGACGCTGCCCGGTATGGCGGCGGCTCGGCCTGGTCGACGCCGGCCATCGATGCGGAGAACGGCTTGCTCTACTTCGGCACCGGTAATCCGTCGCCCCAGATGGACGGCAGCTCGCGGCCGGGGGACAACCTGTACACGGTGTCGCTGGTGTGCCTGGAGGTGGAGACCGGCAGGATCCGCTGGCATTACCAGCAGGTGCCCCATGACCAGTGGGGCTACGATGTGGCCAGCCCGGCCGTGCTGTTCGACTACCCGCTCAACGGCGAGCGGGTGCCGGCCGTCGGCCAGGCGGCCAAGATCGGTTGGTACTACATCCACAACCGGCTCACTGGCGAGCTGCTGCGCAAGTCGGATGAATTCGTCGTGCACCAGAACACCTTCACCAACCCCACCCCGGAAGGCCAGGTGATCCTGCCGGGCGTGCTGGGGGGGATCAACTGGTCGCCCACGGCGGTGGACGAGAAGCGCTTGATCGCCTATGTGCCGGCGATCCACTGGCCGGTGAAGTACACCAAGCGTGCCATTCCCGCCACGCAGGAGAAGCCGGCGCTGGAATACACCACGCTGGAGCCGCTGATGGACGTGCCACGCTGGGGCGTGCTGTCGGCCATCGACCTGGCTACGGGCCGGATGAAATGGCAGCACAGGACGGCACAGCCCCTGGTGGGCGGGGTGCTGGCCACGGCGGGCGAGCTCGTCTTCATGGGGGAGGGCAATGGCCGCTTCAACGCCTACGATGCGGCAACGGGACAGACACTGTGGAGCGACCAGCTGGACGCGGGTGTCAACGCCCCGCCAATCACCTGGCAGATCGACGGCATCCAGTATGTGGGCGTGGCGGCGGGCGGCAACCAGATCTTCGGCTACAAGGCCGGCGACACCTTCCAGGTCTATCGGCTCGGGCAATGAGCCGGAGGCCCGGCTGCGGGCCTCATCCGATCAGCTTGAGCTTCATCGCCAGGCGGGCGAGTTCGATGTCGGTGCGCACGCCCAGCTTGGCCTTGATCTGGTAGTGGGCGTTCTGAACGGTTTTCGGACTGATGTTGAGGATGTTGCCGATCTCCTCGGTGCCCAGGCCGTCCAGGAGCAGGCGCAGGATCTCGAACTCGCGGGGGTTCAGCTCGTCCGCTGGATTGCTGACGCCCTCCAGCAGCGTCAGCGCCATCTCCGGCGCGATGTCCGGGCTCAGCACCTTTTCCCGCCGGGCCACCTTGTAGACAGCCTGGATGAGCACGTCCGGGCTGCTGCTCTTGGTCACATAGCCCAGTGCCCCGGCCCTGATGGCCTGTGCGGCGAAGAGCGGGTCGCGGTGCATGCTGAAGGCCAGGATGCAGGTTTCCGGCCGGCGCTGGAGGATGCGGCGGGTCAGCTCGATGCCCCCCATGCCGGGCAGCGACAGATCGAGGATGATCAGGTCCGGCTCGCCTTCCCGCAGGCATTGCAGTGCCTCTTCGGCCGAGGCGGCCTCGGCCTCCACGCGCAGGTCGGCGCGGCGTTCCAGGAGGCGGCGGTAGCCCTCGCGGACGACGGCGTGGTCATCGACCAGAAGAATGCGGATCACGACAGTTCCTCCATGGCGGCTTGCCCCGTGGCCGGGTGGGGCAGGCGGACGCAGACGACCGTCCCCTGCGCCGGCGGTGGCGCCGGTGCGATGCTGAGGGTGCCGCCCAGGGCCAGCACCCGCTCTTCCATGCCCAGCCGCCCAAAGCCGCTCCGCCTGCTGGCGTGGGGGACGTCGTCCGGGGCCGTGCACCCCTGGCCGTCGTCGCGGATCTCCAGCGTGAGGCCTGCCGGCTGGCGTTGCAGGGTCACTTCGACACGGCTCGGCTGGCCGTGGCGGACGGCGTTGGTCAGACTTTCCTGGATGATCCGGTAGAGGCTCACGTTGATGTTGTCCGGCAGGCCCTCGAGCCGGTCATCGGCCGCGAGCGTGAAGCGGGTGTCCCGGCTGCGCTGGTTCCAGCCTGCGATCAGCCGTTCCAGGCTGGGCAGCAGCCCGAATTCCTCGAGCCCTATGGGGCGCAGGCGGTGGAGGATCTGCTGCAGGGTTTCCATCATGTGTCCGACGGTCTTGACGATGGAGTCTGCACAGGGGCGCAGGGCTGGCACGCCTTCGTCGGCAAGCTCGCGGGCGAAGGCGGCTTCGGCATTGAGCGACGCCAGATACTGGCCGAATTCGTCGTGCAGCTCGCGGGCCAGGTGCTGGCGCTCCTCCTCCCGCACCGACAGCAGGCGGTGTGCCAGGCGCTGCTGGCTGTTGATGGTGCGCTCGAGACGATCGGCCAGATGGTTGAAGCCCTCGCCGATCCGGTTGAGCTCAATCAGCGCGAAACCCGGCATGCGGGCCTGCAGTTCCCCCCGCTCCATCCGGCTGAGGGTGCCCAGGATCGCCTCGGATGGGGCCAGGGCATTGCGCACCGGGCGATACACGAAGAAGCTCAGGAAGAGGATCATCACGCTGACGGCCACCAGGTTGGCGAGCCGTTGGGCCAGCTCCAGCACCTCGCGGCCGTAGTTGGGCGTGACGACCAGCTGCCCCCCGGTGATGCCCGGATATTGTCCGATGCTGCCGCGGAACTCCGCATCGGTGCCGATGACCTGGCGCATGAAGACCTCGACCGGCCCGGGCAGTTCGACGGTCCCGGCAAAGCACTGCCGGTACATGGCATGGCTGTGGAAGTCGCTCATCTCGATGCAGAAATTGAGGACTTGGCCGATCGCCTTGAGGGCGCCGAGATCGAGCTTGAGCTCGGTGAGGGTCGCGTCATAGGCCGAATAGTCGCGATTGATCTCGTCCGTGATGAGCTGGCGTATGGCGCCGCCGGTGCGCTGAATGTCACCGCGGACCCGATGGCGGACCTCCAGCAGGGTGACCGCCGCCCCCAGGAGCAGCACGATCAGCGCGAACAGACTGACACGGAGCAGGAGATGGCGCTTGAGGTCGAGCGGGCGCAGGCGGGGGGCGGAAGGCATGGCGGGAAAGGGCGGCATCGGACAGTGCGTAGGATGCCGCAAAACGCCGGGGCAAACTGCCCGACGCACCCTTTGCCTGCTCCTCTCCAAGGTGTTGAGCCGCCGGTTCGGGGCTCATGGCCCAGGGCGGCGGGAAGCGCCGCGGTGTTCTGTTCCCGTGTGGTGGAGCCGGGGAGGGGGATGGGGGAGCATTGTGTGATGCGCCCGCGTGATCGGGGCTGGACGCTGCGTGTCAGGCGAAGAGTTCCGCCAGCCAGTCGATGAACACCCGGACCCGATTCGACAGGTGGCGGTTCGGCGGGTAGAGCACGCTGAACATCAGCGGCGGCGGGCGGTGCCCGGGGAGAATCTCGACGAATTCACCGCTGGCCAGTTGCCGTGCGACCAGAAAGGCCGGGATCTGAATCAGGCCGAGGCCGGCAGCGCAGGCATCGACCGAGGCTGCGCCGCTGTTGAGCGCCAGGCTGGCAGGCAGGCTGTGCGTGACGAGCTGCCCATCGACGGTGAACTCGAACGGAATGGATTTTCCGCTCGATGCCGACAGGTAGTTGACCGCACAGTGTCCTGCCAACTCGTCCAGGGTCGCGGGCTGCCCGTGGCGCGCCAGGTAGCCCGCACTGGCGCAGGTCAGCTGGGGCTGCAGGCCCAGGGGCCTCGCGATCAGGTCGACGTCACCGACCCGGCCGCTGCGCAACACACAATCGACGCCTTCCCGGATCAGGTCGATCGGCCGGTCGCTGACACTCACTTCCAGTTGTATCTGCGGATAACGCTCGAAGAATGCGGGCAGCGCCGGAATGAGCACCAGCCGGCACATGGCGGCGGACAGGTCGACGCGGATACGGCCCTCTGGCTGACGGGACGCCTGGCGGAACTCGGCGTCGACCTCGTCGACGTAGTTGAGGATCGTGATGCAGCGCTGGTAGTAGGCATCGCCATCGGCGGTGGGCGTCACTTGCCGGGTTGTGCGCGACAGCAGGCGCACGCCGAGGTGGGCTTCGGCTCGCTTGACGATCTGTGTCGCGGTGGCCCGGGTGAGGTTGAACTGTTCGGCCGCGCGGCTGAAGCTGCCGAGTTCGACGATCCGGGTGAACAAGCGCATGGCGTGGAGGCGGTCCATGATTGCTTTTGTGGGGTAAGCAGTTATGCAAATTACTGCATATTTATCCATCCGGGTTCAATAATTATCATCTCCTCCCCAAACCTGGGACCCTGCCGCAGCCCGAGGAGAGTCATGCACCTGAGCCGTATCGAACCTGCCCTGCTGGTCATCCTTTCCGGCGTCGTCGCCGCGCTGCATATCGGCAAGATGCCGGTGGCCATACCTGTCCTGCGAGAGGCCTTGGGTGTCAGCCTGGTCGAAGCCGGCTTCCTGCTGGCCACCGTACAGTTCGCCGGGATGAGTGTCGGTGTGTTGATCGGCACGGCGACCGACGGCATCGGGCTGAGGCGCAGCGTGATCGCCGGGCAGCTGATTCTCGCCGCTGCCGGCCTGGGCGGGCTGTGGGTCCAGCGGCCGGAGGCCCTGCTGCTGTTCCGGGCCTTCGAAGGCCTGGGCTTCCTGCTGGCCGTGCTGTCCGCACCGGGGCTGATCCGGCAACTGGTGCCGCGCGCGCAACTCACCCCGTATCTTGGCTTGTGGGGCGCCTACATGGCGACCGGCGCATCGCTGGCCTTGCTGGGGGGGCCGTCGATCATGTCGCTGATCGGCTGGCGAGGATTGTGGTTGCTCCTGGGGATGCTCTCCGCCGCAATGGCGGTATGGCTGGGCATGTCCATTCCCCCGGATGCGCGGAGGCGGGAGGCCATGCCGATACCGGCGGGCCAGGCTGATCCCGATCCATGGTGGCAGCGCCTGAGGCTGACGCTGAGCAGCAAGGAGCCCTGGCGCGTGGCCATTGCGTTCGCCCTTTATACGAGCCAGTGGCTCGCGGTCATCGGTTTCCTACCCCTGATCTGCGAGCAGGCCGGCTTCAGCAAGCCAGCCGCCGGCGCGCTGACCGCCTTTGCCTGCTTTGTGAACGTCTGCGGCAGCATTGCCGCCGGACGCCTGTTGCAGCGGGGTGTGTCCGCCCGGCATCTGCTGTACGTTGGCTATGGCAGCCTGATGGTATCGGCGTTTCTGGCCTTCCATCTGCTGACGGCGGATCTCCCCCTCTTGCGCTATCTTGCTGTCGTGCTCTATTCCGCCATCGGTGGCCTGATACCGGGCTCCTTGTTCGCGGAGGTGGTTCATGCGGCCCCCAGCGAAGGCACCGTGTCGACGACGGTGGGCTGGATGCAGCAGTGCTCGTCCACCGGGCAGTTCTTCGGCCCACCCGCGGTCGCACTGCTCGCCGCCGAGGCCGGCGGCTGGCACCTGACCTGGGTGGCGACCGGGGCCTGCTCCGTCCTGGGGCTGATCCTGGCTTCCGGACTGGCGTCCAGACCGGCAGGCGCCCGTTGAGGCGGGCAGGGGGCGTGGCAGGTTTCGTCCCCGCCGCCCTGTGCAGTGCGTTCTGTCCGGCAGTGCCCGCCCGACCCGATCGACCGCAGGCTATCGGCTGTTCTTCAGCCAGGTGAGCAAGGTGGAATACATGATCGAGGGCTCGACCGGTTTGCTGATGAAGTCGTTCATCCCCGCATCGATGCAGGATCTCCGGTCCTGGCTGAATGCGTTGGCGGTCATCGCCAGGATCGGGACGTCCTTGTACCTTGGGTTGGCGCGGATCGCGCGGGTTGCCGCGACGCCGTCCATGACGGGCATCTGCATGTCCATCAGGATGACGGCATAGTCGTTCTTGTCCGTCATCGTCAAAGCCTCCAGCCCCGTCCCGGCAATATCCACCTCAAGACCGACCTCCTCCAGCAAGGCCAGCGCCACTTCCCGGTTCACCGGTTCGTCCTCGGTGAGCAGCAGCTTGCAGCCGCCGAACTCGCGGCGCAGCGTCGCTTCGGCATCTTCGTCCTGAGGTTGTGGCGCGGCATCGTCGGTGACGGATAGCTTCTGCAACCAGGCCGTCAGCCAGAAGGTGCTGCCCTGCCCGGAGGCACTGCTGACGCCGACCGTCCCGCCCATCATCTGGGCGATCCGTTTGGTAATGGCCAGGCCGAGCCCCGTGCCGCCGTATTTCCGGGTGGTTGAACTGTCCGCTTGCTCAAAGGCGTTGAAGACCCGGGCGCATTGTTCGTCCGTCATGCCAATCCCGGTGTCCCTCACCTCGAAGCGCAGCAGACAGGCGTGGTCGTTCTCCTCCATCACGCGCCCCGTGAGTTCGATCTGACCTTCCTCGGTGAATTTCACGGCATTGCTGAGGTAATTCACCAGGATCTGGGTGAGCCGGGTCGGATCGCCATAGAGGGCCTGAGGCAGCGCGGAGTCCTCCACGGACAGGTGCAAGCCCTTCATTTCCGCACGGCTCTCCACGACCTCGACGGCGGCACGGAGCACGTGGGCCAGGGCGAATGGCTTCTCCTCCAGCTCCATCTTTCCCGCTTCGATCTTGGAGAGGTCGAGAATGTCGTTGATGACGGTGAGCAGGTGGCGGCCGGATGCTTCCATCTTGCTGAGGTAGGCGGCCTGCTGGTCCGTCACGCCGGTGCGCCTGAGCAGGCTGCCCATGCCCAGGATCCCGTTCAGCGGTGTCCGGATCTCGTGGCTCATGTTGGCCAGGAAAGAACTCTTGGCCTGGTTGGCCGCTTCCGCCGCGTCCTTGGTTTCACGAAGCTTCAGCTCAAGCTCCTTGCGTACAGTCAGGTCAATATGGGTGCCGACGGCTCGCAACGGCCTTCCATGCTGATCGTGGGACACCACCTTGCCCCGGCTGAGCACCCATTTGTAATGGCCATCCTTGCAGAGCATCCGGAATTCGAGCTCGTAGCTTCCGGCGGTTTCCAGCAAGAGCCGCGTTTGCGAAAGGACCGACTCCCTCTCATCCGGGTGCAGCAAGGCAATCCAGTGGTCGTGAGTGTTGTTGGACAACTCGTCGGGTGCGTAACCCAACATCCGGGCATAGGCCTGATTCACGTAGGAGACTCCGTGCTGGAGGTCCCAGTCCCACAAGCCGTCGTGGGTCGCGTCGAGGGCATACTCAAGGCGTTCCCGGTCCCGCGCTTGCTGGGCCATGGCCTGGGACAGCGCCTGGGTACGCTCCTCGATCAGGCCCTCGAGGCGGGCGTTGTAGTGCGCAAGTTCCAGTTCCGCCTTCTTGTGCTCGGTAATGTCGATGGCGACACCGTCCCAGGCAATCGCTCCGTCCGTGCGTCGATGCGGCCTGGACTGCACGTGCAACCAGAGGGGGCGTCCGTCTGCACGCGTGAACAGCAATGTTCCCGAGTAAACGCTGAGATCCCGGGCGCTGATCGCTTCGCCTTCCAGATAGTGATTCCGTGATTCCGGCGTGAGCATCGAAAACAGGCGCTGGGCGTCGCCGAGCACCTCCGCGGGCTTCAGGCCGTGCGTCTTCTCAATGCCGGCACTGATGTAATCGAAGCGCGGCTGGCCTTCGACCAGTTCGTACCGATAGACAAAGCCGTCCGGGACGTTGTCGCCTATCGAGCGCAGCCGCTCATCGCTTTCACGCAGGCTGGCCTCGCTGCTGCGGTATTCCCATTCGATCCGTTGCGAGTTGATGCTGATCAGGGTCAGGGTTACCAGCTGGACGGTGAGAATCTGCACCATCGCATAGAAGGTGCCGAACCCATGCAGCGCCTCGAAGGCAGTCTGGCTTGTGGGGCTGGCGAGCTGCAGGCCAATCCGGGCCAGGGAGAGCAGGCCGTAGACCGTCAGCCAGAGCGCGAGGAGGGCATCATTGGAACCAAAATCGGCTTGCTGCCGGCGCAAGGTCACGGCAACGGTGGCGAAACTCAGGGCACTTGCGTAAAGGCAGTAGATGACGATGCGTGCATCGAGGTCGTTGGGATCCAGACTGTAGTAGCCGAAGGCTGCAAGAAAGGAGAGTCCGATCAGCGCTTCAAGCCGGTGGTGTATTCGGTAGCCTCGAAAAACCAGCATGCCGTGCAGGATCAATCCCAAACCGCCGATCAGAAGCGCATTGCGGGCCACGCGAACCAGCCAGGTCCCGGGCAGGGCACCGGGAATCAGCATCGCTGCACCCAGCGCCAGACCGAGGATGCCCGCAACCCAGAAGCCGAATCCAGGGTAGGTCTTGCGCGTCAGCAGAACGACGAACATCACCACGGCTGCCGCCATCGAGAGCAGTGCATTGGTGCTCAGCAGTATCGACGAATCCATGTGGGGGCGGCGCAGGCGTCAATTTGGGTGGGATCTCATCCCGATCGGGTCACCCTACTGAGCCGGCAAGGAAATGTCTACGCCGGATACTTCAGGATGGGATGGCGACGCCTGGAGAGCCCATTGCGGCTGGAAGACCGGACATGACTTGGCCTGCCATTGCGAAGGGTGTGCGCCCCCAGGGTGGCGCTTGACCACGGGCGCAGCAGCGCTACCCCGCCGCCCGGGGGCACGCTTGCATCCGCTTTGTCCGGCTTCGCCTGCCGAGGTGCGGAGACAAGGTTTGCAGGCCCGGTCCTCTCGGCGGGCCCGCCGGTCCCACCCATCGAAACCCCGGACCCGCAATCGACCAGACAACAAAAAAGCCAACCCTCGCGGATTGGCTTTCTTGCTTGCTTGTCTTGGCTCCTCGACCTGGGCTCGAACCAGGGACCTACGGATTAACAGTCCGGAGAAAAGCTTCGAACTACTAACCGCATGGTCAGGGGTTTCAAGGACATAGGTGCGATGGGACTACGCTTTGAGTGGCGAGAAGGTGACCAGAGGGTAACCAGATCGTGGAGAGACTCCTGTGGTATAGACCGGCGCTAGCTTAGACATACTCCGTCGAGGCAGTGCCGGCACCCCATCGTGATCATTGCTCCGCGCCATAGATGGAGTTCGAAATCAGAACAAAGATCAGAAAGAAAATGCCTGAAGTAATGATGTAGGCGGTCTGAGAAAGGTTGAAGAGCGCGAAAACGCCATTAACCAACAAACTGATCAGAAAGAAACAAAACGCGACGACCCGAATGTTGGCTCCGGTTCGTGCATTATTGAAGCTCAGGCCAAGGGCTACTGCTAAGGTGCTTGCGAAAAACGTAAAGCCACCGACGCCGATGAAGCCTCTAATAGTGTTCGACTCAAGGCTGACTAGGCCATAAGTCGCTAATGCAGAAATTACGATTGCAATAAGAAAGTTGACTGGATGAACCTTCATAGTTCAGCCCTCTGGATGAAAAGGCGGGGGCGCTAGTGCCACCAAGCGCAACACTGCAGGTACCCGCTCTACCAAGTCCCATTGCGCCATGCCGGGATACCACACATGACTTTCCTTCCTGACTTTTCCTTCTGTGATCAGGCGTGATAATTCGCTTTCCGAAAACGGACCCGCGGGCTTGCCATCGAGAATGACATGAAAGCTTGTTGGTCCATTAGAGAGAAACGGTGTCTGAAGGCCGGGCATGATGGTGTTTTGAATCATATGATTCATCGAGTTGACCATCTGCTGCGCCACACTGACGCCCAGCCCAAACTCGACAAGCCGGTCAATCGACAAGAAGTTGTCATCGTTCATCATCGTGTCCTCACATGTTTGGCGGAACGAAAGGAGGAGGAGGG
>WBTZ01000272.1 GCA_009026175.1 Zoogloea sp.
TTCTTAGCACTGCTCTTACTGTTAAGAGGGTCACCCAATTCCCATTCGTATTTGCTGATAGCTCCCTGTCCGATTGTACTCATGTCTGTAAAGGTGATATCGGTAGCTGCCACTGTAGTTACTTTCCTTGACATTTTGAAGTTTGCCTTTGGAGTTGCATGTACTACAATGTTCACAGGTAGCGCTTGTTTCTCACATCCGGTTTGGGTGTTCACTATCTTCAAAGTAGCGGTGTAGGTACCGAATTTCTTGTACTCGTGTTCTTCTTTTGCATTGGTTCCAGTGTTGCTGGTACTGCCTGCATCCCCGAAGTTCCAGTCATAAGAAACAGGAGTCTGGTCGGTAATCGCATTGAAGTTCACATTGTGAGGCTCGCATCCGGTCAACGGTGCTGCTTGGATATCTGCTTTCGGGAAAGCAAAGATTTCTACATTGTATTGACGGATTTCAGGTTTACATACCCCGTTGCCGGTAGTTTGAACGTTAAAGGTAAATTGTTTGCCTGAGTTGTCTGACGGACCGGGTACGTATTTAGGTGCTGAGGCTGTGCTGGTAGCATTGCCGTCAAACAAACCGTCCCCTTGGGTGGTCCATTGTAAACCGGTAGCTACTGTATAGGTAGCACTCAGGTCAAAGGTAGCTCCTTCACAAGCTGCTTTGGGTACTACTACGGTAAGCGTTGGTTTCTCCTGTATTGCAATCTGTCCGGTAGCTTCCCAGCTGCAACCCGTTCCAAAATCAGTGTATTGGTATTTAAGGTTATAGCTGCCCGCGCCTGCTGCGGTAGCATTAAACAATCCGCCTGCACTCACTCCGCCGTCGCCGCTCCAGATACCTCCCAAAGGTGTACCGTAGCTGCTCAGTTGCAATACACCGGTGTCTACACAGAAGGTACCGGGGTTGCCCATACGAACATCAGGACGGGGTTTAACGGTGATTTCTACCGAGTCGGTTACAGGACAGTTGTTACCGGGAATATCATAAGTGTAGTATATTTTGCTCTTGCTCCAGTTTGAATCCGGAACATCGGGGTTAAAGAAGTGTCCGTTCTCCAAACCTACTCCGCCTGCTGGTTGACTCCAGGTTCCTCCTGCGGGGTTTGAACCGTATTGTGATGCTTCCAAATCTATCGTGGTAGCTGTTTGACACAATGGAGCTACAAAGCCTGCATCTACCACAGGGATTTCACGAACAGTGATGTTGGCTGTATCAAAGTTGATACATCCGGTTTGGCTGTTGGTTACTTTCAATTCCATTTGGTAGGTACGGTTCTGAGGTACTTGGTTCACATTGAAGGTGTAACCTAACAAACCTTGTTGTACCAATGCTGTTTGAGCTGCTGCATCCAAGGCTTTCCAGGTTTTGGTTCCCAGTACTTGTGAGGTAGCGGTGCTCATGTGGGGGTTCATCGGTTTCACTCCGTCATAACCGCAATAGCTGCCGTCAACGGCTTGTGCTACAGGTAAGGGGTTTACGGTAATATCGGTGTTCTTGCTGCTGGTGCAACCTTTAGCATCGGTTACCGTGTAGCGCAAGGTATGTTTCATCGGGGTGTTGTTCACGCCCGCTCCCGCTACATCAGGATAGAAGAAGTTGCTGCTCACTGAGGCCGGGGTGCTGATGCCTTCAAAAGTACCGGTGGTCAAAGTAGGCCAGGTCAATGCTTCTGAAATCAGGTTCACAGGGGTGCTGTTCACACAACGGGGGGTCAGTGTTGCAAAGGTAATATCAGGTAATGCATCTTTGGTGATGGTTACCGAGTCGGTATTGGTACAGGTTAACCCTGCATACGTCCTGACTGCTTTTACATAAATATCACGGTCTGCCGTTACTATATAGCTGTAGCTTGAGCCTGCTGCCACGGGGGTAGTCAGGTTGGGGGCCACAAACCATTGGTAGCTGTCTGCTCCGGTGGCATTCAACACTGCCGTGTCTTTGTCGCACACACTGGTATTGGGGCCTGCATCTACCGGTACGGTATTTACAAACAATACTGCGGTGTCAAAGTTATGGCAACCGATACTGTCGGTTACTCGCAAACGGTATTGGTTACTGTCGCTTACGTATGTATAACGAGAGGTATCGCCGTTGCTCCACAAGTAACGTAGGTTGGTACTGTCGTTACCACCGTCAAACGTATGTATTTGGTCATAGCAGATACGGGCATCGGGCATGTTGTTTACTTTGGGTAATGGTTTCCACAATACCTTAATAGTATCGCTGTTATCACAACCTGCCGCATCGTACACTGCTGCCCAAAAACTACTGTCAACACCGGGGTTAATAGTTACTTCGTCCAAAGTATCACCGGTGCTCCATTTGTAACGGAACGCTGGTACACCGCCTTGGGTCACTGCTTTTAAGGTCATCGGGTTACCGGCACAGATAAAGGTATCTTTAGGAAGTTTTAACTGCACAAAAGGATCGATGATAATGGTATCAACGTAGGCGTTTACACAAGGAGTACTGGTGCGAAGGGTCAAAAACAAACGGTTTCTGCCCGGTTGCATACGGATGGTGTCTTTCTTTTTAGTGCTCGAAGCAATGGTAGCATCGGTACTGTCTTTTACCGACCA
>WBTZ01000273.1 GCA_009026175.1 Zoogloea sp.
GGCCCGGCCCTGGCCCCGGTCAATGCCGCCGACAAGCGCATCGTCGGTGGCAAGACCGACATCAACCAGCTGGCGCCCTTCAAGTATCCCTGGGCCTGGGAGTTCTTCCTGAAGGCCAACCGCAACCACTGGACGCCCCTGGAGATCTCCATGGCCCAGGACGTGCACGACTACCACCACAAGCTCAGCGGCGCGGAGCGCCACGTCTTCGAGAACGTGCTGGCCTACCTGACCACCTCCGACATCCTGGCCATGCGCAACATCGGCCTGGCCGTGATGGAGAAGATGAGCGCCCCCGAACTGCAGATCTACCAGGCCCGCCAGGTGTACGAAGAGGCCCTGCACACCTGGACCTACCAGCACTGCATCGAAAGCATCGGCCTCGACCAGCAGGAAATCTACAACCGCTACCGGGTGGTGCCCGCCATCCACGGCAAGATCGCCCTGGCCAACCGGCGCCTGGAGCGGGTGATGCGCCCCGACTTCGACCTGGCCGACCGGGACAACCTGCACGAATTCGCCCTCTCCTACTTCTTCTTCGCGGCGATCTTCGAGGGCTGCTGGTTCTACAACGGCTTCACCCCCATCTTCGCCCTGCAGCGCCGCGGCCTGATGAAGGGTGCCGCCGAGCAGCTCCAGTACATCATGCGCGACGAGGTGCTGCACTGCGCCTTCGGCATCCGGGTGGTGCGCGAACTGCTCAAGGAAGAGAACCTGAGCCTCGACCCGGCCGCCCTGAAGACCCTGTGGGACGAAGCCGAAGCCGCCGAGGCCGCCTACGCCGCCTACATCCTGCGCGACCCCATCCTCGGCTACAACGCCGACCTGCACACCCGCCAGTTCCGCTTCATGGCCAACCGCCGCGCCCGCCAGGTCGGCCTCGCCGAGCCCTTCCCCGGCGCCGACAACGTCCTGCCCTGGCTCGACGAGCAGGCCAACCTGCGCAAGGAGAAGAACTTCTTCGAGACGCGGGTCACGGAGTACCAGACTGGAGGAGCGCTGGCCTGGGAATAGGAGCCGCTCCATGATTCAAACGCCCTCCCAAGGCCTCCCGATCGGCGGTCTCCAAGCGTTTCATTTCGTCAAATATCAATGACCGGTGCATCGTCGGCGATGACGAAGCCATCTTGCATGCTAGCCTGCAACGCAAAGCACGACAACAGGCTTTCCTCAAGGAGACTGCACGCCATGAGCACCGATATTTCAATCCCCGGACTGATTGACGACACCCCGCTGGGTGCCTACCACTGGCGTCTGTTCGGATTGCTGTTTGTCATCGCCCTCTTCGACGGATTCGACACCCAGGCCATCGCCTATACCGCTCCCGCCATTACGCAGGCCTTCGGGCTTGCAGGCGGGGCATTGGCTCCAATCATGACGGCCGGAGTTGTCGGGATGGCCATCGGTGCCATGTCCCTCGGCCTGATCGGCGACAAGATCGGACGACGCCCCGCCCTGCTCGGGGGCGTCACGGTGTTTTCACTTGCCACCCTGATGACGGCCTTTGCAGCTTCCACCGGACAGATCATCGTGCTCCGCTTCATCGCAGGCCTGGGCATGGGCGGTTGCACTCCGGTCCTGCTCGCCCTCGCGGCGGAGTACGCACCTTCGAAGTACCGTGGCAGCGTAATGACAGGCCTCCTCCTGGGCCTGCCAGCCGGTGCAATGCTGGGAGGGCTGCTTGCAGCCCGCATGCTGCCGGCGATTGGCTGGCAGGGTATCTTTCTGGCCGGCGGAATCGCGCCTCTTGCACTGCTTGGCCTGCTGGTGCCGGCCCTGCCCGAGTCCCTGCAATACCTCGTGAGCAAGGGCGGCGCATCCCGTCTCGCCCGCGTAAGGGAGACGCTCAAGCGGATGGCTGCAACGCTGCCTGATGCGGAGGCGGCATTCAGCATCCCTGAAAGCGGTGTAAAGACCAGCGTGAAGGCGTTGTTCACGCCCGGCAACCGACGCAATACGGTGGCGATCTGGGCCACCTATTTCTTCAACTGGGTTGCGTGGTTCCTGTTCCTGTCCTGGCTGCCAACTGTTCTCAAGGCCGGTGGCCTCCCTGCCGGAGATGCGCCAATGGGGACCGTGACCGTCAATTTCGCCTTCATCGTCTGCGCCATCCCCCTGTCGGTCTTCCTGCCCCGTCTGAATATCCGCCTCCTGCTGGGCTGCATGTTCGCCATCGGCCTGCTGGTCTGTCTAGGACTCCATTTCAGCGGGACCAACTGGACCTGGGTCTTCATCTTCATCGCAGCGGCGGGCTTCGGGATCGGAGGGCAGCAGATCGTCCTCAACTACCTTGTCGTCGGCTCATATCCGACCGCGCTGCGGGCCACCGCAACCGGCTGGGCCATCGGCTCGGGCCGCGTCGGTGCGATCATCGGCTCCTTCATCGGCGGGCAGATCCTGGCCGACGGGGGCCCCTCGGGCTTCTACCTGTCCTTGATGCTCCCCCTCGCCCTCGCCGCGGTGGCCGTGTTCATCATCCGCCCCCGCGGCGAGGCCATCGACCCGGCCTCGGCGATCGGCCACTAGGGCTGGACGCGTCCAGCCGCCCTGCCCCCGCCCCTGCTC
>WBTZ01000123.1 GCA_009026175.1 Zoogloea sp.
ACCGAACTGCCGGCCCCGTCGGCCTCGGCGCCTGCCACGCCGGCCGTCCCGCCCAAGGCGCCGCCCCCTGCGTCCCCAACCCCGCGGGGTGGGCTCCGGGGTGGACTCGACTCCCACTGGAAGCCGTGATCATGGCCAGTACCACGATCCCCTCCGCCTCACCGGCCCCCGTCCGCAGCCTGTGGCAGCGCCAGCGCTGGCTGATCCTGCGCCGCAGCAGCCAGGTGCTGGTCCTGCTCGCCTTCCTCAGTGGCCCGTGGTTCGGGATGTGGATCGCCAAGGGCAACCTGTCCTCCTCCCTGACCCTCGGCGTGCTGCCCCTCACCGACCCGCTGCTGGTGCTGCAGACCCTGGTCACCGGCCATCTGCCCTATTCCAGCGCCCTGATCGGCGCTGCCATCGTGCTGGCCTTCTACCTGCTGATCGGCGGGCGGGTGTTCTGCAGCTGGGTGTGCCCGGTGAACGTGGTCACCGACGCCGCCGCCTGGACGCGCCGCCGCCTCGGCATCAAGACCGGCCGGGTGCCCGATGCCAACACCCGCTTGTGGCTGCTCGCCGGCCTGCTGCTGGCCGCGGCCCTCACCGGCAGCCTGGCCTGGGAGTGGGTCAACCCGGTGTCCCTGCTGCACCGCGGGCTGATCTTCGGCATGGGTGGCGGCCTGTTCGTGATCGCCGGCATCTTCATCTACGACGTCTTCGTGGCCAGCCGCGGCTGGTGCGGTCACCTGTGCCCGATGGGCGCCTTCTACAGCCTGCTCGGCCGCGGGGCGCTGCTGCGGGTCGCCGCACCGAATCGCAAGGCCTGCGACGACTGCATGGACTGCTTCACCGTTTGCCCCGAGCCCCAGGTGATCCGTCCGGCCCTCAAGGCCGTCGGGCAGACCCACCCCCTGATCCTGGCCGCCGATTGCACCACCTGCGGCCGCTGTATCGATGTATGTGACAAACAGGTTTTCAAGATGACCCATAGGTTCGACCAAAGGAGCGAGTGATGAACAAGCCGACCTTCCCCTTCGCCCGCGCACGGGCTGCTGCCCTCGTCCTGGCCTTGCTGCCGGCCCTGCTCCTGCCCACCGCCGCGCCGGCTGCCACAGAGGCCCCCGTCAAGCTGCAGACCCTGCGGGGCGCCGACATCAATGCCTCCGATCCGGAAGGCGATGGCACCCGCTACGGCCGCGACCAGCCGCCCCTGCCGCGGGATTTCGTGCAGCAGCCGCCGCTGATCCCGCACGCCATCCGGGGCTACAACATCACCAAGAACTTCAACAAGTGCCTGGACTGCCACGCCTGGGCACGGGCCAAGGAGACAGGCGCCACCAAGATCTCGGTGACCCACTTCAAGGACCGGGAAGGCCAGGAACTGTCCAGCGTGTCGCCGCGCCGCTACTTCTGCAACCAGTGCCATGTGCCACAGAGCGACGCCAAGCCGCTGGTCGGCAACACCTTCAAGCCCGGCACCGGCATGCGCTGACGTCTAGATCACGGGAGATCATGCAATGGATACCAACAAGAAAGGCCTGATCGGCCGCCTCCGTGCCACCGGCTGGGGCTTTGCCGCCATGCTGTTCATCGGTGGCATCCTGTTCTGGGGCGCGTTCAATACGGCCATGGAATGGACCAACCGGGAAGCATTCTGCATCTCCTGCCACGAGATGAAGGACAACGTGTACCAGGAGTACCGGAACACCATCCACGCCTCCAACCGCTCCGGCGTGCGGGCCACCTGCCCGGACTGCCACGTGCCGAAGGAGTGGGGCCCCAAGATGATCCGCAAGATCCAGGCTTCCAACGAAGTCCTGCACAAGATCCTCGGCTCCATCGACACGCCCGAGAAGTTCAACGCCAAGCGCCTGGAACTGGCCAAGCATGAGTGGGAACGGATGAAGAAGACCGACTCCCGCGAATGCCGCAACTGCCACAACTTTGACGGCTTCGACTACGCCGAGCAGGGCCGCCGCTCGTCCCGCATGCACCAGACGGGCCTCAATGAAGGCAAGACCTGCATCGACTGCCACAAGGGCATCGCCCACACCCTGCCCGAAGTGGAGCAGGCCATCGGCGCGCCCAAGCACGGCGCGACCCCGGAAGAATTCCACCCGCCGGTCAAGCCCGAGGAAACCAAGCCTGAAGCCGACAAGTCCAAGAGCTAGGAAAGAATAAAGGGGGGAGAGAGCGCAGTACCGCCGGGTCGCAAGGTCCGGCAAAAGGGGAGTGAGCGGGCCGCAATTGCGGCCCGTTCGCTGTTCACGACCCGCTCAGGGGGCGGTACGGCGGTTGGCCGCGATGAACATCAGGCCCAGCAGCGCGGACAGGATGACCAGCCCCCAGCCGCTGAGTGCTGGAATCCCGGCGACCTTGGTCGGGGCTGCGACCGGAACGATGGGGTCATTGATCACACCATCCGGGCCTGTGAAAGTGTCATCGCCCAGGCCGTTGTCCGTCACGCTGTAGGTGATGGTGTTGCCTTGAATCGACATGCCATCGGGCGTGTACCAGACCGAAGCGCCGTTGGAAGTAGGGGTCTTGCCATACTTCATGGCACCCACACCATTCAGATTGGAGAAAGTGACCGCCAAGGTGACCGCTTCGCCTGCAGGACACCCGATCACCTTCACCTTGAGGCCTCCGAGGGGCGGCACGGTCCCGTTGAAGCTGGGCGGTACAAACGACGTGGTGTTGGCAAGATCGATGGAGCATCCCGGGCTGCCACTCGCAATCCGGGCCACGATGGTTCCGCCTCCCGCGGCGGCCGGGATTTCGCCTGTCTGACGTACTGCGTAAGCGAAGCGATCGGAGGCAGACACCGCGCTGGTGCCGCCGATGGTCACAACGGTGATATCCACCGTTCCCGCGTTCGCCGCCGGAGAGCTCGCCGTGATCGTCGTCGCCGAGTTCACGGTGAAGCTGGCCGCATTGCTGGCGCCGAACCGCACCGCACTTGCGCCTCCAAATCCTGTTCCTGTGATCGTCACTGTCGTTCCGCCCGCAGTCGGGCCACCCGCAGGCGAGACGGCCGTCACCGTTGGCAGGGCTACATAGGCATAGAGTGCATTGGCCGGACTGGAACCCCCGGCCGAGGTCGCCACCACACTGGCCGTGCCGGCGCTGCCCGGCGGCACCGTGCAGGTCAGCGACGTCGCCGACGTGACGGATGGTGCGGTACAGGCAGCGCCGCCAATGCTCACGGTGGTTGCGCCCGTCACGAAGTTCGTGCCCGTGACGGTCACCGTGCCGCCACCTGCCACCGCCCCCGAGCCGGGGCTGACTGCCGTCACCGTCGGCGCCGCTGCATACGAGAACTGATCGGCGCCGCTCGTGGTGCTCGTCCCGCCGACGGTGACCACCGTGATGTCCACCGCGCCTGCAGTGCCCGCGGGCGATGTCGCCGTGACCTGGGTGTCGCTATCCACGGTGAAGCTCGAGGCGCCAAGGGCACCGAAATTGACCGCCGTGGCGCCGGTGAAGCCCGAGCCGCTGATGGTCACCACGGTGCCGCCCGTGGTTGGACCGGCCGTCGGGCTCACCGCCGTCACCGCCGGGGGAGGAAGTGTCGTGAAACAGGTAGTCACGTCGCTGGCCACTGGCGTGACAGTGCTGTCGGAAGAGGACAGCAGTGCCTTGTACTGGAGGTAGCGGTTTCCGTTGAACTGGCCGAGGGACGCACCCGTGGTGGTGAAGAAGGTCGCGGCTGTTCCATCCGGCCCGACAAAGCTGAAGGGGCCGCTGTTCGAGTTGCTGGCTGCGACCTGAAATCGAAGTGTCGTGTTTGGCGGTGTGGCACCCGTCCATGAGAGGGACGTCCAGGTAGTGGAGTACCCCGATGCGGGATTGCTGTCCTTCGTTGCGGAGGTCAGGCTGCCTGAGGCCACATAGCCCGAGTTGATGTAGATATTGAAGCCCGCATCCGTCGAGACTCCACCCGTCAGGGGGACCGACCACACCGTGCCGCTTGTTGCACCGGCGACTCGCGTCCCCCCCGCGTAGACGTTCGAGCCGGCCGCCGCTGTGCCACTTCTGGTCAGGGCATAAGTGCCCGGCGCCGGGTTGGTCGTGGGGCGGATCACGATTGCATACTGGGTCCCCGCCGTGACCGTGTAGGGCGAGGCAAACGTCGCGGTGTAGAAGGCACTTGCTCCTGAAGCGAATCCGCTGACCGTTGCGGTGGCCAGGTCCGCGCCCGTCGGCAGGCCGCCACTGGTGGCCCTCAGACTCAAGGTGAGGTTCGGAGTCGTCCCGGTGCAGCCACTGCAGAACAGGTTGATATCGACCTTTGTGAGTTGTCCGGTCATGGCGGGGGTGAAGGTCTGCCCTGCCCAGGTGGTTGTGGTGACCCCCACGCCGCTTGTGCCGACGGTCGGGTTCTGCTGGTCGATGACATCCGGCTTGAGCAGCATGATGTCGCCGGGGCTGGTGGTCAGGTCAATTGTGGCGGTCAGACCGTTCTGAAAGTCGGCCTGGGCGGAGTCGGTCAGACAGGTATCGGCTGCCGCTAATCGAGTGCCGGAAATGATGGATAAGAATGCGATGAACACTATCAAAAGCCGGACGTGCATTTTATTATTCATCGCAATTGCATTTTCCTGGGTTCGTCGGCCGGGCATTCCACCGAGCGGGTTTCTTTGAATTGGCCATGATACCCACCAAGTGCTCAGTTGCGGGGTGGCAGGGCTGTCTGCCGGAATGGTCCCGCATATAGAAGGGCAAATACTGCTTTGGCTGGCGATAGGCTGAATAGGAAAGCAGGTCTCAACGCTGACCTCTTGCCCCTCTGCAACAAGAGTCCCTGCATACAGCCCGTTTGCGGGCCTGATCCGTTCATGCGGGACTGCCTTGCTCATTCGGATCTCCCCAGGCATGCCCCATGCGACCGCAAACGGTGACTTATTTCACCCTTCACCCCAATCCACCCCTTCCGGGTGATGTTGCGGGGCGTCGGGCGTGATTTTGTTGGATCGGGCGGAGAGGTGGGTTGGATACGATTTATCACAATTCAGCGCGACTCACCGCGCCCCAGCCAATCCGCTCTCCGCCACCAAGGGAAATCCCGAATGAACGCCAGTGTCCGCAAGTTGATCGCCGTTGCCCTCACCTGTTCTGCCGGCGTTGCCAGTGCCAGCCTGATCAATACGACGACCATGCCGTATTCCGGCTCGTGGGCGCCTTTCTCCGACACCAATACGGCGACCTACGGCCAGACCTTCAAGTCCGGCGCAGACACGGTGCTGGATTCCTTCACCCTGTATCTCGACCATGCGTCCCGCACGGTGGATTTCAAGGCCTACGTCTACGCCTGGAACGGCTCCAAGGCGGTGGGGCAGGCCCTGTATTCGAGTGATGTGCAGCACTTCTCGGGCACCCAGATCACCGGCTTCACCTTCAATACGGGTGGGCTGCAGCTCAATTCAAGCCTGAGATATGTGGCCTTCCTGTCCACCAGCGGCATTGCCGGCGGTGAGGATGGCTCTGCGAACATGCCTAATTCCGGCAGCTTCGGCAGCAATCCTTATGCGGACGGGGATTTCGTCTATTTCAACAACGGCGACAACTTCAATGCGCTGACGACCAATGCCTGGGACATGACCGGTGGCCAGGGAGATGTGTGGTTCCAGGCCAGTTTCTCGGGGGCGGCGCTTGCCGCCCGGGTGGCAGCGATTCCCGAGCCGGCCACGATGGGGCTGACGGCGGCGGCGCTGGGGGCGGTTGCGCTGGTGCGTCGCCGTCGCAACGCAGCCTGATCCATTCCTGGACCGGATGTTCCGCGGGGCCGCGTCAGCGGCCCCGTTGTCGTTGACGGGAAAGGGCGTTCAGCGGTGCTTGCGCCGGAAGCCATCCATGAACTCGACCAGCCTTTCCACCGCTTCCAGCCCCAGCCCGTTGTAGAGCGAGGCGCGGATGCCGCCGATGCTGCGGTGGCCGGCCAGCCCGGAGAAGCCGGCCTGCCGGGCGGCGGCAAGGAATTCGGCTTCCAGGCAGGGCGTTTCGAGGCGGAACACGGCGTTCATCAGGGAGCGGTCGGCGACGGCCGCGTGGCCCTTGTAGAAGTCCTCGCTGTCGTCCAGGGCCTGGTAGAGCAGGGCGGCCTTGGTCCGGTTGATGCGGTCCATCGCGGCGAGACCGCCGATCCCGTCGCGCAGCCAGCGGGTGACCAGCAGCACCACGTAGATGGCGAAGACCGGCGGGGTGTTGAGGATGGAGTGGGCGGCGATCTGGGTCCGGTAGTCAAGGAAGCCGGGCAGGTTGTCCGGCGCATCCTTGAGCAGGGCGTCCTTGATCACCACCACGGTCACCCCGGCCGGGCCGATGTTCTTCTGGGCGTGGGCGTAGATCATGTCGAAGCGCGAGTAGTCGCCGGGAGCCGACAGGAAGTCCGACGACATGTCGCAGATGCGGGGCACGTCGTCGCGCCCGGGCACGCGGTGGAACTGCAGGCCTTCCACCGTCTCGTTGGAGACGTAGTGCAGGTAGGGCGCATTGGCGTCGAAGTGCAGTTCGTCGTCCGTCGGGAGGCGCCGGAAGCCCTCCGCCGCGCCACTCCAGGCAACCCGCACGGGGCCCACGCGACTCGCCTCGGGCAGGGCCTTGCCGCTCCAGTAGCCGGTGTGCAGGTAGTCCGCCGCGTGGCTGCGGCCGGCCAGCAGGGTCATCGGCAGCATGGTGAACTGCTGGGTGGCGCCCCCCTGCAGGAACAGTACGTGGTAGTCGGCAGGCAGGCCCAGCAGTCCGCGGATGTTGGTCTCCAGCTCGGCCACCACCGCGGCGAACCAATCGGAGCGGTGGCTGATGCCCAGGATCGAGAGCCCCACGTCGGGCACGCTGGCGATGGACTCCTGGACCTGCTGGAGCACCGGGGCGGGCAGGACACCCGGGCCGCCCGAGAAGTTGAGGGCGTTGAGGGGGTTGGCGGAGTGGGCTGGACTGTTCATGCGGACGGGCTGGCGCTCTCGGGCTGGGGGCGGTGGACGGCACGGGTGGCCAGGGCGGCTTCGAATGCGTGCCGGACCTTGAGCATGTGGACCTGCTTGTAGGGGAAGAGGTCTTCCGGGTCCATGGCATGCACGACCATGGCGTGGTCCATTTCGAAGATCAGCAGTTGTCCGTCCCGGGTTTCGGCGCAGTCGATACAAAGATAGTCCAGGCCAGAGCGGCGGTACACGGCGTCCAGCACGGGGGCGTGACGTCGGGCGAAATCGGTGAAGTGCTCCATGAAGGCCTGTTCCTCGGCGCGTTTGGCCGCGTCTTCGTACATCCCCGCATTGAGGTAATGAATCATCCAGTGGCTCGAGATGCCCATGTGGCAAGCGAAGGGCTGACCGTCGATGAGGGCCACGCGGTACTTGCGGAAGCGCCCGTCGGCGCCGCTGTAGTCGATGAAGCGGGACAGGTAGAACTCCGTCTCGCTGACCCGCGACAGATAGCCGGGGATGTCGTCGGCCGACTCGAGGCGGTCCAGGTCGCGCCCGGCCTGGGAGCCGATCGGCCGCAGGATGATCGGGAAGCAGCAGCCTTCGAAGACGTCCTCGATGTGGGCCGTGCCCATCACCATCGCCACCAGCGTGGCCCGGGAGACCAGGCGGGTGGGGGGCATGAGCAGGCCGGGGACGTCGCCGAGCAGGGCGCTGGCGCGACCGCGTTCGGTGTTGCGGATGGCCGCCGGGGTGTTGATCACCGGACAGGGCCAGTCGGCCAGGAGCGGTTCCAGCGCGTCCAGGATGGGGCGGGTGTCGGTGGTGTCGGAGAGGGCCAGCAGCAGCACGTCGTGCGCCGGCAGGTCCGGCGGCAAGGGCATCCCGGGGGTGGCATAGGCATACACGAGATCGATGTCCTCGCTCTTCTCGAGCAGGCAGTCCACCGGGGTGTTCTCCGCCAGGTCGCCCGCCGACAGCAGGACCAGCAATCGCACCCGGGCCGGCTGGTGAAGGGCCGGCAGGGCGTAGAGGCGCTGCAGTTGCAGCGCCTGTTCCTGCATCGCCAGGCCGAGTTGGCGCTCCCCGATGGCAAAGAAGGCCGTGGACAGGTTCATCCACAGGGCCGGGTTGTCCTGGTCCTGGCCTGCCTTGTCGAGCAGCGCCTGGGCGATCTGCCGCAGATCGGCGCCGTTGATGCTCAGGCGCAGGAAAGGGGCGAGGCCGAGAAAGTCGTCTTCAGTTCGGGAGTGCATGAGGTCGGGAGGGGCGGGGGTACGTGTGTCCGGCAGGCGGCTGGGGGCCGATTATCGGCCCTGGCCACGGGCTTGACTACTGCAGGGCGAACAGGCGAGCCGGCTGGATTGACCCGAGTCAAGGACGCCACCCCGTCCTATCCGGAATATCCGCCCCAAGCTGCGCCGTGCAGCGATGCCATCCAGGGAGGTTCCATGAGCGGGACATTCACAAAATCCATGGCGCGAAACATCTTCTACGGGGGCACCGTGTTTTTTGCGCTCCTGTTCATCGCGCTGACCTTCGATTCGATGCAAACCATTCCCAAGCGCGACAACCGGGCCAATCTGACGCCGGCCGTGGTGGCAGGCAAGAAGATCTGGGAGGTGAACAACTGTATCGGTTGCCACACCTTGCTGGGCGAGGGCGCCTATTTTGCGCCGGAGCTGGGCAACGTCTACAAGCGCCGCGGGCCGGAATTCATCAAGGCCTGGATCCAGTCCCAGCCCACTGGTGCCCCGGGGCGCCGGCAGATGCCCAATTTCCATCTGACCGAGCAGCAACTGAACGACCTGGTGGAGTTCCTGAAGTACACCTCAGAGATCAACACCGCCAACTGGCCGCCCAACATCGAAGGCTGACCGCCGATCCGAAAGGGAGTGACAAGCATGCAATATTCCTCGCAGTCGGTCGCGAAACCGTACTTCATCGCGGCCATCGGGCTCTTTGCCGGGCAGGTGCTGTTCGGGCTCATCATGGGCCTGCAGTACGTGATCGGTGATTTCCTGTTCCCTGCCATCCCGTTCAACGTGGCGCGGATGGTCCACACCAACCTGCTCATCGTGTGGCTGCTGTTCGGCTTCATGGGGGCGGCCTACTACATGATCCCGGAGGAAACCGAGACAGAGCTCTATTCGCCAAAGCTGGCGATCGCGATGTTCTGGGTCTTCCTGGTTGCCGGCGCGGCAACCATCCTGGGCTACCTGCTGGTGCCCTACGCCACCCTGGCCAAGTTCACCGGTAACGACATCCTCGAGACCATGGGCCGGGAGTTCCTGGAGCAGCCGCTGATCACCAAGGTCGGCATCGTGGTGGTGGCCCTGGTGTTCCTGTTCAACCTCACCATGACCATGCTGCGGGGCCGCAAGACCTCCATCAGCCTGGTGCTGATGATGGGCCTGTGGGGTCTGGCGGTGTTCTTCCTGTTCTCCTTCTACAACCCCCATAACCTGGTGCTGGACAAGTACTTCTGGTGGTGGGTGGTGCACCTCTGGGTGGAAGGCGTGTGGGAACTGATCCTCGGCTCGCTGCTGGCCTTCGTGCTGATCAAGGTGACCGGTGTGGACCGCGAGGTGATCGAGAAGTGGCTGTACGTGATCATCACCCTGACCCTCATCACCGGCATCATCGGTACCGGCCACCACTACTTCTGGATCGGTACGCCTGAGTACTGGCAGTGGTGGGGCTCGGTGTTCTCCGCGCTGGAGCCGATTCCCTTCTTCGCCATGACCGTGTTCGCCTTCAACATGGTGAACCGCCGCCGTCGCGAGCATCCCAACAAGGCCGCCACCCTGTGGGCCCTGGGCACCGGCGTGATGTCCTTCCTCGGCGCCGGCGTGTGGGGCTTCCTGCATACCCTGGCTCCGGTGAACTACTACACCCATGGCACCCAGATCACCGCCGCCCATGGCCACATGGCCTTCTACGGTGCCTATGCGATGGTCGTGCTGTGCATCATCAGCTACGCCATGCCCATCCTGCGTGGCCGGGCGGCCAACAGCGAGAAGTCCCAGGTGATGGAGATGTGGGCCTTCTGGCTGATGACCGTGGCGATGGTCTTCATCACCCTGTTCCTGACCGCGGCGGGCATCCTGCAGGTGTGGCTGCAGCGTTACAGCAGCACGCCTATCCCCTTCATGGCGGCCCAGGACCAGGTGGCGATCTTCTACTGGCTGCGTGAAGGTGCCGGCCTGATGTTCCTGACCGGCCTGGTGGTGTACATCATCAGCTTCTTCGTGGGGGGTGAGTCGAAGGCGCGTACGGCCTGAGATCTCTCCGCAGCATCACCGAGCCCGGCCCCGTGCCGGGCTTTTTTTTGGCCTTGGGCCGCCGGCGGGGGAAACGCTCCTTCTTGAGAAAAATCCCTGCAGCATCATGGTTTTGTAAAACAGCCCTCAAGGAGCTGTGGTTTCTTGACGTAGATCAAGTCGGAACAACTTTTTACAAGTGTGAAACATGGCCTGGAAAGACCTCGGTCTGCGGACCCGACTGATCGCGGCGACGGTGTCCACCGTCGTGCTTGGCTTCTCCCTGACCCTCGGGATCGTCACTTCGAAGAGCTATGACGCGGCGCGCCAGCAGGGCGAAGCCCTGGCCCAGGCTGAGGCGGGCAACGCCGCCGGCCAGATCCAGTCGCGGCTGGGGCGGGCGATGACGGTGGCGCGCGGCCTGGCCTACGCCCTGGAAGGCATGGACAAGGCCGGCGAGCACAGCCGTGGCGGCGTGAATGCCCTGCTGCGCCATGGTCTCGAGTCCCAGCCCGAACTGCTGGGCCTCTACACCGGCTGGGAGCCCGATGCCTTCGACGGGGACGATAAGCGCTTCGCAGGCAAGGAAGGCCATGACGACAGCGGCCGCTTCATCCCCTACTGGCACCGGGGTTCCGGCCAGCCGGCCCTGGAGCCGCTGGTGGACTACACCAAGGAAGGCGCCGGCGACTACTACATGCTGCCCAAGCGCAGCGGCAAGGCCCAGCTCGTCGACCCCTATTTCTATGCCCTCGGCGGCAAGCAGGTGCTGATCACCTCGCTGGTCCAGCCGGTGGTGCGGGCGGGGCGCTTCGTCGGTATTGCCGGCGTGGATATCGCCCTCGATGCGCTGCAGAAGGAGCTGGGGGTGATCCGGCCCCTGGGCGCCGGGCATGTGGCCCTGTATGCGGGGTCCGGCCTGGTGGTGTCCCATCCGGACTCGGCCCTGCTGGGCAAGCCGGCCAGTCTGCCCGCCGACGTGGCCAGCGCCCTCAAGGAAGGGCGCCCCCTGCGCTGGGCCGACAAGGATGGCATGGTCAATTTCCTGGTGCCGATCCGGGTCGAGGGCCTGGATGCCCACTGGGGCACCGTGGTGAGCGTGCCCGATGCGGCCATCGTGGCCTCCGCCGAGACGGTGCGCACCACCGCCATCCTCTTCGGGCTGGTCAGCGTGTTGCTGATCTCGGGCGTGCTCTACGCCCTGCTTACCGCCCTGACCCGGCCGCTGGCGCGCCTGTCGACGGCCATGGCCGAACTGGCCAGCGGCGACGCCGACCTGACGCGCCGGGTGCCCATCGAGCGGAACGACGAACTGGGGCGTACCGCCGCCTCCCTCAACGCCTTCCTGGATCGCCTGCAGGGCATGTTCCGGGAGGTGCGCGACGAGAGCGTGGCGCTGGCCGGCGGCCTGCGTTCGGTGGCCTCTTCCACCGGCCAGGTGGCGGAAAGCTCGCGCACGGTGGCCGATACCACCAGCGAGAACGCCGCCACCATCGAGGAGATCACCGTCTCCAGCGGCCACATCGCCGACCACGCGCGGGAGGCCGACGAAGTCATGCTGGCCACCCGGGCGCAGTCGCGCCGCAGCGGCGAGGCCGTGCGTGCCATGGAAGGGCAGATGCGCAGCATCGGCGCGACCATCGAACAGCTTGCCGACGCCCTGGGGGGCGTGGCCTCCCGCTCCCAGCAGGTGGCGGGGGTGGTCCAGGTGATCCGCGAGGTGGCCGACCAGACCAACCTGCTGGCCCTCAATGCGGCGATCGAAGCCGCCCGGGCCGGCGAGCAGGGGCGCGGCTTCGCCGTGGTGGCCGACGAGGTGCGCAAGCTGGCCGAGCGCACCGGCTCCGCCACGCTCGAGATCAGCTCCACCATCGAGTTCATGCGCAGCGAGATGGAGCAGGCCGTCAGCGGCATGAACGGCACCCGCCAGGAGGTGGAGAACGGCATCGCCAGCGCCAGCGTGGTGGCCCGCGAGATCACCACCATCGAGGACAGCATGGACGCGGCGGCCAGCCGGGTGCGGGAGATCGCCGAGGCGACCCGCGAGCAGTCGGCGGCCACCACGGCCCTGGCCCGTTCGGTGGAGCTCACCTCCAACATGGTCCAGAGCACCGACAGCGCGATCCAGGCCAGTTCGAGCACCGTGTCCCGGCTGGAACAGACCTCCGGCCGCCTGGGCGACCTGGTGTCCCGCTTCCGGCTCTGAGCGGCACCAGGCTGGTGCCTGCCGACTGCCCGGCGCCCCGGAATGGGGGCGCGGGCGCGGGGGCGGGCCGGATTATCCGTATCGAATGATCCGCCAGGATCCCCGCCAGGCCCCTCCTGCGGGCCCTTGATGGCCCGAAGAAGGGCGCCACACCACGATCGGCACAAGATTTGCTGCATGTGCACATCCGCCTGACCAGGCGATGTGCCATTGAGGACTTTCATGCCGGCAAGCTGTGCCAGACGTCTTACCCGATTCCTGCCCCTCCTTCTGCTGATGTCTCCCCTGGGAGGGTATGCCCAGGGCAGCGCCGGGCCCGATGCGGGCCATACGGCCTGGATGCTGGTGGCCACGGCCCTGGTGATGCTGATGACGCTGCCCGGGCTGGCCCTGTTCTACGGCGGGATGGTGCGCCAGAAGAACGTGCTGGCCACCATGACCCAGACCTTCTCCATCGCCGCGGTGGTGACCTTCACCTGGTGCGCCCTGGGCTACAGCCTGGCCCTGCGGCCGGGCTCCGGCTTTGTCGGCGGGCTGGACCGCCTGTTCCTGGATGGCCTGGGCGTGGATTCCCTGAGCGGCGATGCGGCCCATGCGATTCCCGAGTCCGTGTTCGCCATGTTCCAGCTCAGCTTCGCGATCATCACCACCGCCCTGGTACCGGGGGCCTTTGCCGAGCGCACGCGCTTCCCCGCCGTGCTGCTGTTCGCGGCCATGTGGTCGGTGCTGGTGTATGCCCCGGTGGCCCACTGGGTGTGGGCGCCCGAGGGCTGGCTGGCCTGCCTGGGGGCACTGGACTTCGCCGGTGGGACGGTGGTGCATGTCAATGCGGGGGTGGCCGGCCTGGTCTGCGCCCTCTACATCGGGCCGCGCAGCGGCTTCGGCCGTCAGCCCATGACACCCTACAACCTGGCCCTGACCCTGGCCGGTGCGGCCCTGCTGTGGATCGGCTGGTTCGGCTTCAATGCCGGCTCGGCGTTGGCTGCCGACGGACGCGCCGGCATGGCGATGCTGGTCACCCAGCTGGCGGCGGCTACCGCCGCGGTGGCCTGGATGGGCGCCGAATGGCTGTCCCGCGGCCGCCCCAGCGCCCTTGGCCTGGTCTCCGGCGCGGTGGGGGGGCTGGTCGCCATCACCCCGGCCTCGGGCTTCGTGACGCCGGCCGCAGCGCTGGTGATCGGCCTGGTGGCAGGGGTGGGCTGCTACCTCGGGGCCACCGTCCTGAAACGCCTGCTCGGCTGCGACGACGCGCTGGACGCCTTCGGCATCCACGGGGTCGGCGGCATTCTCGGTGCCGTGCTGACCGGCTGGCTGGCGAACCCGGCGGTCGGCGGTGTGCATGGCGACATCCTGGCCCAGCTGGCGGGTGTCGGGGCCACCGCGGTGTACAGCGGCATGATGACCCTCGCCATCCTGGTCCTGGTGAACCGGATGGTCGGGCTGCGCGTCAGCGAGAGCACCGAAACCGACGGGCTGGATCTCGTCGAACATGGCGAAGCGGTCGCCTGACCGGTCGCCTCCCGCATTCCGAACCTGAAGGAGCTTCCATGGAATCCGATTCCGTCATCTACGGCCTGCTTGGACGCATCCACCTGTTGCTGCGGCGGGTGGGCAACCGCATCACCGACGTGGAGTACATGCGGGTGAACAAGGACTATGCCCGCGAGGTGCTGCAGCTGGCGCTGGCCACCGGGCACCCGGAGCTGGCCGAGCTGTGCGCCCGCCTGCGGACCGCCATGGAGCTGGACGAGGCGCCGCCGGAACTGGAGGTGGCCGGGCCGGGCCTGCTCGACCGGTTGCGGGCCGCGCGCCCCAAGGCGACCCACCCCACGGAACGCTACGTCGGCTCCCTGCGCTGATGCCCCGGCGGGCGGCGCGGGGGGCATGCTTCAGCGCAGCCGGTCCTGACGCAGGGCGAGGGGGGCGGCGAGCAGGCAGAGCAATGCCAGGAAAAGCAGCAGGTCGGTGCCGGCCCGGGCGGCCACCAGCCCTTCGAGGGCGCCGGGCGACAGGGCGTGGTGGTGGGCGGTCCGCGCCTGCCAGCCCTGGCTGGCCAGGCCTGCAGCCAGGGCGATGACGACCTGGCGCATCACATTCTTCATTGCGTAGGCGTGGGCGAAGTCTTCGTGGGCCACCTCCCGGTAGGTCAGGCCCGCGATCTGCACCACGCACAGGACCGGGAACAGCCCTTTCAACAGCATCGGCAGCAGCAGTGCCGTTGCCGGTGTGCCCGGTTCAATCCGCAGCGACATCCAGACCAGCGCCACGCCGGCCAGCGCGAAGCCGGCCGCCATCAGGCGCCGCCGGTCGCCGAGGCGCGGGGTGAGCACGAAGTAGACCGGCAGCAGCAGGGCGGTGGCCGCACCGGACAGGGACAGCAGGGCGCCGGTGGCCGACAGGCTCAGCCCCGCACCTTCTTCGAGCAGCTTGGGGTAGATGAACGACGCGGCGCCATTGATCAGGTAGTAGAGGCCGTAGAAGGCCAGCCCCGCCAGGTAGCGCCGGCCACCGAGGGCACGGGGGTCGAGCAGCGGGTCGTGGTCGCGCAGCAGTTGCCGGGTCGCCAGGGCGATCAGCAGGGTGGCCAGCCCCAGGGTCAGGATGTGGCGTAGACCAAAACGCTCTATCTGCAGGTCTTCGAGGCCGTGGAGGAGCAGCAGCGCGCCGGCGGCGAAGGCCGCGATCATGCCCCAGTTGAGGCGCCCCAGGGCCTGCGGCGTGTGGTGTTCGGCTCTCACCAGGAACAGCACGGGCAGCAGGACCAGCAGGCCGACACCTCCCTGCAGCAGGAAGACGGCCCGCCAGCCGGCCTCCTGGACCAGCAAGGCGGTGAGCCAGGCCATCGGGGCGGTGCTGCCCATCAGGCCCAGGATGAAGCCGCGGACGTGCACGGGACGTGCCTCGGTGGGAACCGCCAGCTGCAGATAGACGCGGGACAGGGTGAACAGGCTGCCACCGCCCAGCCCCTGGATGACCCGCGAGGCGAGCATGCCGGGCAGGCTGTCGCTGGCTGCGGCGAGACCCGAGCCCAGCACGAACAGGCCGAGGCTCCAGGCCAGCAGGTCACGGTAATGCCAGCGGCGGGCCAGGCGCTCCAGCCCGGGGGTCATGACCAGGCCGGCTGCCGCGTAGATGGTCATGATCCACACGAAGCCCGCAGCAGAGGCGCCCAGCCCGGCGCGCACGGCCTCGTGGGCGATCAGCAGGCTGAGGGACGAGAGGAAGTCGGTGCCGGTGACGAAACCGAGCAGCAAGCCCAGGAAGCGGGGGACGGGATGGGCCTGCAAGGCGGGCTGGGGCATGGTGCGGACTCGAGTGAATCACCAGCCCATGATTCTAGTGGCGCGGCATGCCCTGCACGAGATCCGCCTTGGCAAGGATTTGTTGCCCGGCGCCCAGCGCCAGGGCCGGACC
>WBTZ01000274.1 GCA_009026175.1 Zoogloea sp.
GAGCCGGTCGGCTTCGCCGCGGGGGCCGGGGCAGCCACCGCGGGCTGCGGAGCGGCCGGCGCTACGGCGCCACCCTCTGCGGCGAAACCGATGGCTTCGCGCATCGCCGCGATGCTCTGCGGGCGATCCTCGCACTTGACCGCCAGGCAGCGGTCTATGCCGCGCAGGAAGGTGTCCGAATAGCGGCCCGCGGCCACTTTCTCCAGCGGCTCGTAGCTGTCCTGCATCATCCGCCCCACGGACGGCGGCGGGGTCCGGCCGGTGATGATGAAATAGACGACGGCGCCCAGCGCATAGACATCCGTCCATGCTCCCTGCTTGACCCCGGGGATCTCCGCGTACTGCTCGACCGGCGCATAGCCCGGCTTGAGGATGACCGTGAGCGCCTGGGTCATGTCGCCGATCACCCTGCGGGCGGCGCCGAAGTCCAGCAGGACCGGCCTGCCGTCGGCCAGCAGCATGATGTTGTCGGGGGCGATGTCGCGGTGGAAGCAGTTGCCCTGGTGGATCAGGGCCAGGGCGTCCATCACCGGGGACAGGACCTGGCGGATCCAGGCCTCGTCGGGCGGCGTCGTGCGGGCCTTCAGGACATCCCTGAGGGTCTGCCCCTGGAAGTAAGGCATGGCCATGTAGGCGGTGCCGTTGGCCTCCCAGAACTGGAAGACCTTGACCAGCGCGGGGTGGTCGAACTGGGCCAGCAGGCGGGCCTCGTTCACGAAGCTGTTGCGGCCGATCTCGAAGGTCTCGGAGTGCCGGTCGGAGCGCACCACCACCGTGGTGGTGTCGTTCTCCCGCACCGCCAGGGAGGAGGGCATGTACTCCTTGATGGCCACCTCGCGCTGCAGCGAGAGATCCTTGGCCAGGTAGACGATGCCGAAGCCGCCCTCACCGATCAGCCCGACGATCTCGAAATCGAAGAAGCGGGTCCCCGGCGGGAGGGCGTTGAGGCTCTGGCCTGCCGGTTTAGCCGCTGCCGGTTTGGCGCTCAGCACTACGGTCCGGTCGTCGGTGTTATCACTCATGATTGTGCAGATTCTAGCTAAACAGGCTGCTCAGGTCTTGTTGATGACCCGTTGGATCGGCATCGAGGCCGGGACCGGGACAGATGTACAAACGCCCTGCATGGGCTGCATGCAGGGCGTTGTCTTATTGCCGATTGGTGCCCGGAACGGGACTTGAACCCGTAAGGCTTGCGCCGGCGGATTTTAAGTCGCGGGGAGCGAGATCGCAGGAGAAATTCAGAGAAAGATACATCAATCAAATCAGTTGCTTGGTTGTTCTGGGGTTATATCACTTTCTCCCTGTTTTTGTCTGGCAGTGTCCCGCCAGTGTCCCACGCACCACAAACGAAAAACCCGCCACGTGGGCGGGCTTGTTGCTGGTGCTGGAGGACGCTCTGCAATCAGACCAAGGTTTCGTTGTCCCTGAGGGCTCCAACATCTCGGCCCCACTGCTCAAGGTCAACGTGCGTGTGAATGACGCAGTTGGCTCGCACATCGATGACGTAGTGCCGCCCAAGAGATTGAATCCATCGAGATTCATACGGGCAAGCCCGTAGGACCTCACAATCACGCTTGAGCTTGCGATTGATGCGTCGGGTTAGTGCAGGGATAGATACAGTTTTCATGCTCATCTCCAGAAAATTGAAAGATGAGCCACCCGGATACGTATGGATCGAGCGCCGTTCCGAGTTAGCTCGAGATAGAGCCGAGCCTTGCCGCGAGTCGCAGCGGGTGATAGCCCCCACTGAATCAATCCACGATCTCATCGTAATCTCTCGTTAAGGTGAGGTCAAACAGATGCTCACCACCTCAGATCGTTCGCCGCCACGCTCTCCAGCTTCGCGCCGGTCCATCCCCCGATGATGCAGCAATACCTGCGCATCAAGAACGAGCACTCCGACACCCTCCTGACAAGGGGGAAGGTTGGATGTTTGGTTGGAGGTAAGGATAACCATTTGGTTAAGCAAAACCGAATGCGGGAGGCTCGATGCTGCTGCAAGCATGCTGGGGTCTGCTGCGAGCACGTCACATACTGGCCGTGAGAGGGTGTCGTTCTGCGAACGAGCCCCCGGTCGGCCAAGGTCACGTTTGAAACGCGGGCCTTCGGTGCCTGATCTCCCCGATTTCAAATCCTGGAAACCGGGCGATTCGCTACGTACTGAGTTGCGCACCAGCGTCCTGATTGCAAGGGGGGCGTGAAACGCTACCCCCATCAGACAGCCGGCGGAATGCAGGAAGTGCGCGGGGTGCGTGCGCGGGGTGCGTCATGGACGCATCTGACAACAGCTTGCCCGCGTTGCTCTACGCGCCTTCCTGCAGACAGGGGGTGGCAGGTCTGCACCCCCTACCGCCGGGCCAGGGGATCGAGGTGTTATCCCGCGTTGAGTTCATGGCCTCCAGAAACTTGAGGCCATCGACGGTAGGCCGATTCCGTGGCCGGTTAAGAGGGCCGATTCCGTGGAAACCTCCGTGGATACCTCAGTGGAAACCAGCACCACGGTTTGGGTGCAACCATGGCTGTGTAACCAGCGCCCCGCCCGGGGAAC
>WBTZ01000124.1 GCA_009026175.1 Zoogloea sp.
CCGCAGGGGCGCGGGGCGGGGGCCACGGCGAGGGTGTCCGGGGCATCCGCGGCGGCCAGCCCGAAGGGGAGTTCGAACCAGAACAGGCTGCCGGCGCCTTGCCGGCTCTCGGCGCCGATCTCGCCGCCCATCAGTTCCACCAGCCGCTTGCAGATCGACAGCCCCAGGCCGGTGCCGCCGAAGCGCCGTCCGATGCCGGCATCGGCCTGGGTGAAGGGGGCGAACAGGCGGTCGAGGGCCTCCGGGCTGATGCCGATGCCCGTGTCGCGGAGTTCGAAGCGCAGCCGCAGGTTGCCCGCCTCGGCCGGCAGCGTGTGGATGTCGAGGGAGATGTCGCCCTGCTCGGTGAACTTGATGGCGTTGCCGACCAGGTTGAACAGGATCTGCTCGAGGCGCAGGCCGTCGCCCACCAGCGGGCCGGCCGGCAGGGGCTGCGCAGGCAGGTGCAGCGCCAGGCCCTTGGCACGGGCAGCCTGGCCCATCAGGCTGTCCAGGTTGGCGAGCAGCACCTCCAGCCGGAAGGGGCGGGGCTCGATGCGCAGCTGGCCGGCTTCGATCTTGGACAGATCGAGCACGTCGTTGAGGATGGTCAGCAGGGATTGGCCCGCGCTGCGGATGCGCTGGACCATGTCCCGCTGGTGACCGGCCAGGGCTTCCCGCTCGAGCACCTGGGCAAGCCCCAGCACGGCGTTCATCGGGGTGCGGATCTCGTGGCTCATGTGGGCCAGGAATTCGCTCTTGGCGGCGTTGGCGGCCTCGGCGGCATCGTAGGCCTGCTGCAGCTCCTGCTCGTGGTGGCGGCGCTCGCTGATGTCGCGGGTGACGCCGAGGATCTCGATGAAGCGGCCGTCGCTGCCGAACAGCGGGTTGGCGGTGACGTCGGTCCACACCGTGCTGCCATCCCGGCAGCGTTGTTCCAGCTCGGCCCGGAAGTGGCCGATGGGCTCGCCGGACTTGATGCTGGTGCGCAGTTCGCGGAGGTAGGCCTGGGCGATCAGGAGGGACTCCGGCGTCAGCATCTGGTCCAGGCGCTGGGTCCGCACTTCGTCCGGCGTGTAGCCGCGCAGCTTTTCGACGGAGGGGCTGACGTAGGACACCTGGCCCTCCAGGTCCATGGTCAGGATCACGTCGATGGCGTTGTCGGCGAGCAGGCGGTGCCGCTCCTCGCTGATGCTCAGGCGCTCCTCCATCTGCTTGCGCTCGGTGATGTCCTCGACGATGGCCAGGTAGCGCGGGGTGTCCTCGGTCTCGACCTTGACCGGGGCGCAGGTCAGGCTGATCCACACCACCGTGCCGTCGGGACGCAGGTAGCGCTTGGTGAGGCGGTAGCCGGCGGCGTCGCCGCTCTTGAGCCCGGCCAGTTTGCGCCGGCTGGTGGGGACGTCGTCCGGATGGGTGATCTGCATCGGATCCAGCCCGGCCAGCTCGGCCTGTCCCAGGCCGACGATGTCGGCGAAGCGCCGGTTGGCTTCCAGGATCCGGTTGGAGCCGGAGTCGAGCAGGGCGACCCCCAGGGGGGCCTGCTCGAAGACCACCCGGAAGCGCGCTTCCGCGGCCTGGCGGGCGTGCAGGGCGGCGAGCTCCTGGCGCTGACCTTCCCGCCGCCACATCAGGTAGCCGGCCGAATAGACCAGCAGCAGGCCCAGTGCCATGACGAGGCCGGTCGCCCAGGCGGTGGTGCGGATGCCGGAATAGGCCTCCTGTTCGTCGATCTCGGCGATCATCAGCCAGGGGGTGCCGGCCACCGGCGCGGTGTAGGCCAGCACCGGCACGCCCCGGTAGTCGCGGCCACCCTCCAGGATGCCCTTTTCGCCCGAGGCGGCGCGGGCGGCGGGCAGGTCGGGCGTCCCCAGGGCGCGGGTCACCGACAGGGCCGCATCGTGCTGATGGCGCAGGGGGGTGATGAAGCGCACGGCCTGGCCGTCCCGGCGGACCAGGTAGGTCTCGGCGGTACGGGTCGGGACCGGCCAGGATTCGACCAGCGGGTAGAGGGTCCGGTCGGCCTTCCAGGTGAGGTAGGCGATCCCCAGGGGGCGGGTTCCGGCCGGGCCGATGGGGGCGAGCAGGCCGTAGAGGGCCTCGCCCTGGGCATTGCGGTGCAGATCGACGAGCTGGATGCGCGGGTGGTCGAGCACGTCGCGGATCAGGGCGTCGTGCCCCTGCGGCTGTCCCTTGCCGACGCTGAAGGCGGCCTCGCCGTTGTCGTCCAGCACCGTCACGCCTTCCCAGCCACGGACCTGGGCGATCTCCTCCATCAGCATCTGCATGTGCTTGAGGATCTTCGTATCCCGGCGCTGGCTGGCCAGCCACTCTCCGAACAGGGTCTCGAACTGGGAGTGGCCGGAAAAGGAGGATTCGGCGTCGATGCGGGTGCTGCTCAGCCAGTCTTCGATCTGCTGGCGTTTCTGCTCGGCGATGACGGCGAGGGTGCGCTGGTTGTCCTGGCGGATCTCGTCGCTCAGGTAGCCGTAGGCGACACTGCCGATCACGCCGATCAGTGCGGAGATGGCCAGCAAGGGTAGAACGAAGCGCGCCCACGGGTGGCGGGTGCCACCCGCGGGCTTCACGGGGAATTCTGGAGCCATGGCTACGGTGACGAAGGCTGAAGCGGCGTGATACGGTCCTGCGGAATGCCTGAATATGGTGCATGCATAGGCTTTTCCGTCAGGTTTTGCCGCAAGGCGCACCATGTTAGAGCATAACGGCGTTTCCAGCCCTCTTGCCGTTCCCCAAACTGATGCAGATCCAGCGATCCCGAGCCCTGATGCGGGGCGGTTTTCCGGTCGTGGGCCGATCAGGAACGGTTCCAGAAGCCTGCATGGGCCAGGGCGGCTTCTTCTTCCATCAACGGGCCGATCACCTCGACGGGACGCTGGCCACGCACGAAGACCTCCCGGCAGGGCAGGGCGAAGGTGGGGTTTTCGGGATGGTCGCCGGTGAGCCCGAGCAGGCGATGTTCGGACAGCGCATAGACGACCCGGCCGATGCCGCACCAGTAGATCGCCCCGGCGCACATGGCGCAGGGCTCCGCGCTGGAGTACAAGGTGGCGGCGGCGAGCTCCTCGGGCGGCAGCAGGCGGGCGGCCAGCGCGGCTGCGACCAGTTCGGCATGGCGGGTCGGATCGCCCTCCGGCGGCAGCGAGTCGTTGCCGGCCTCGGCCACCATGCGGCCATGCCGATCGACGACCAGGGCGGCAAACGGATGCTTGCCGCGGGCGCGTACCTCGCCGGACAGGGCGATGGCCTGGCGCAGAAAGTGGTCGTCCTGCGGAGAGAAGGAGGGCATGACATGACTCCAGGTTTGGGGATGGACGGATTATCCCGTCCTGACCGAGGAGGCTTAGTGGCCCGATCCATATACCGTTCATAACGGAACCGGGATGGGTTGCGCGCGGTCCGGTTGTTACAGTGAAGCCACGAACCTAAACCTGTGTCCATGGAGAACCCCATGTCCCTGTCCCGATTCAAGACCGCAGCGTGCCGCGTCGCCACCCTCGTCGTGACGCTGGGGCTCGCTTCCCAGGCGCTGGCCGCCGACCCCGCCAAGATCGGCTTCGTATACATCGGTCCCACCGGCGACCATGGCTGGACCTATGCCCACGACCAGGGCCGCAAGGAGGTGGAGGCCAAGTTCGGTGACAAGGTGAAGACCACCTTCGTGGAGAACGTGCCCGAAACGGCCGACGCGGAGCGGGTCTTCCGCGACCTGGCCCAGCAGGGCTACAAGATGATCTTCGCCACCTCCTTCGGCTACATGAACCAGCAGCTCAAGGTGGCCAAGGCCTTCCCCAAGACCGCCTTCATGCACGCCACCGGCTACAAGACCGCCCCCAACCTGGGTGTCTATGACGTGCGCACCTACGAAGGGGCCTACATGCTGGGCGTGGTGGCCGGCAAGATGAGCAAGAGCGGCAAGCTCGGCGTGGTGGCTTCGATCCCCATCCCCGAGGTGATCCGCAACATCAACGCCTTCACCATCGGCGCCCGCAGCGTCAATCCCAAGGCCACCACCCGGGCCATCTGGGTGAACAGCTGGTTCGACCCGGGCAAGGAGCGTGAGGCCGCCCTGACCCTGATCGCCCAGGGCGCCGACGTGCTGATGCAGAACACCGATTCGCCCGCCGTGGTGCAGGCGGCCCAGGAAAAGGGCGTGCTGGCCTTCGGCTGGGATTCGGACATGAGCAAGTTCGGCGGCAAGGCCCACCTGGCCGCCTCGGTGCTGCATTGGGGCGTGATCTACAACAAGGTGGTCGGCGACGCGCTGGATGGCAGCTGGAAGCCGGGCGACATCTGGTGGGGCGTCAAGGAGGGCGCGGTGAACATCGAATCCTTCGGCCCGGCGGTGCCCGCCGACGTGAAGAAGCTCGCCGAGGATCGCCGCGACGCCATCAAGGCCGGCACCCTGCACCCCTTCAGCGGCCCGCTCAAGGCCCAGGACGGCAAGGAGATCCTCGCCGCCGGCAAGAGCATGGGCGACCCGGACCTGCGCAAGATCAACTACTACGTGGAAGGCGTGGAGGGCGCCATCCCGAAGTAAGCCGGGTTTCTTCTCCTCGCCCAGTGGCAACGTGGGCGCAGCTCCGGCTGCGCCTTTTTTCATGGCGCTCTAAGATGCGCCTTAGCGTATCTCTCCGGGAGACCCCGACCATGACCGCCTCCATTCCTGCCGATCCCCTCGCCCTTGCCCTCGGCATGCCCAAAGCCGAACTCCACGTGCATATCGAAGGCACCCTGGAGCCGGAGCTGGCCTTCGCCCTGGCCCGCCGCAACGGGATCACCCTGCCGTATGCCGACGAGGCGGCCCTCAAGGCGGCCTACGCCTTCGACAGCCTGCAGAGCTTTCTCGACCTGTATTACGCCTGCGCCGACGTGCTGCGCACCCGGGAGGACTTCCGCGACCTGATGCTGGCCTACCTGGAACACGCCGCGGCCGACGGGGTGATCCACGCCGAGATCTTCTTCGATCCACAGACCCACACGGCCCGGGGCATCCCTTTCCGGACCGTGCTCGACGGCCTGGAGGACGGCCTCGCCGAAGGCGCGCGCCGCTGGGGCATCGGCGGCCGGCTGATCCTGTGCTTCCTGCGCCATCTCAGCGAGGACGAGTGCCTGGCCGCGCTGGACGAGGCGGAGCCCTTCATCGGGCGCATCCACGGCTTCGGGCTGGACTCCTCGGAGCGGGGCCATCCGCCCTCCAAGTTCGCCCGCCTGTTCGCCCGTTGCCGGGCGCTGGGCAAGCCGGTGGTGGCCCATGCCGGCGAGGAGGGGCCGCCGGAGTACATCACCGAGGCGCTGGACATCCTCGGCGCCCGGCGCATCGACCACGGCGTGCGGGCGGTGGACGACCCGGCGGTGCTGGCCCGCCTGGCCCGGGAGGGGGTGGCCTTGACGGTCTGCCCCCTGTCCAACACCCGCCTCTGCGTGTTTGCCAGGATGAGCGACCACAGCCTGCCGCAGCTCATCGCGGCGGGGGCCCGGGTGACCCTGAACAGCGATGATCCGGCCTATTTCGGGGGGTATCTCAACGACAACATCCGCGCCGTGCACGCCGCATTCCAATTCGATGCGGCCACCTGGTACCGGCTTGCCCGCAACAGCTTCGAGGCGAGCTTTGTCACGGATGCCGAGAAGGCCGTCCTGATCGGGCGGCTGGATGCTTTCTTCACCGCTGCGGGGGTGCCCCTGTCCGGGGCCTGAGCCTCGTCCGTGCGCGGCGCCGATCAGTCGATCCGCGCCACCGCGAAATGGCGGCGCCAGGAGAAGTGGCGTTGCACATCGGCAGGTTCGGAGAGCCTCGGCAGGCGCAGCCGGAAGGTGTGGAACAGGCTGATGCGCCAGACCGTCCCCCCGGACGGGAAGCAGAAGACGATCTGGTTGGGATGGGACAGCACCAGGGGGCCGGGTTGCCGGTAGGCCCCGGCAGTGGCCAGGCTCGCCGAATCCAGGACGCGGAACTCCCGACTGACAAGATGCAGGTGCAGACGGCCCTGCGGGGCGCTGTCGTCGTCCATCAGCAGCAGGAAATGGCCTTGCCATGCCAGCGCCGCGTGCAGGGCGGTCCCACGCACGCGGGTGCGCACCCCGGTGGTGGTGTGCCACACGTCGGTCATCGGCCGGGCCCCCGGCCCCGGGGCGGGCGGCGGACAGGCGGCGCCGTGGATCTCAGGCGCCAGACGCAGGATGGAGTCTTCCAGGTGAGTCTCCTGCACAGGGATGGGGGCCGGTGCCAGACCGCTCAGGGGCGTGCCGGGCAGGGGAGGGAGGCTCGTGCTTGATGAACGGTTCATCGGGGTCTGCAGGGCGCTCGGAATCTTCAGGTTAGCCCAGACCTGGAAAAGGCCAAGGCCGTGACAGAGGGCGGAGTGGGCGACAGGCCGGGTTTGTCGGGCAATTTTACAGGTTCAGCGCTTGCCTCGAAGGCTGGAGTATGCCAGCCGGATTGGTGTCACGGTGAGCTCTGCAACAGGACACAGTCTCGGAGATTTGTAACTTTTATTCTCTCATCGGGCATTTTTTATGCTCGCAGTGCATCTGCCCGTCCGTTCAGCCGGACGTTCCGGCTCCTGCAGTGGTGTTCCAGTGTGGAGAGACTCATGAAGCGACAGATCCTGCGCAGCGCAACCATGATGGCGGGCGTGCTCGTCGCCCTTTCCCTGGCCGGCCCGGCCCGGGCCTTGCCGGGTCTCGTCAATGGGGGCTTCGAGGCGGGCTTGAGCGGCTGGACCACGGCCAATCAGACCGGCAGCGAGGGAACGTTCTACGTGCAGGGCGGCACCCTCAGCCCGAGCACGGGAGAGACGGTGCCGCCGCCGCCCGAGGGGACATCGGCGGCAATGAGCGACAGCGGTCTCGGCGGCCCCGGGAGCCATGTGCTGTACCAGGACTTCGTGGCCAGCGCAGGCAGTGCCAGCCTGAGCTTCCAGCTCTTCATCGGCAACCGGGCCGACGCCTTCTATACCCCGGCGACCCTCGACTTTGCCACGTCGGCCCTCAACCAGCAGGCCCGGGTCGACATCCTGAAAGCCTCCGCCGACCCGTTCAGCGTGGCAGGCGGTGATGTGCTGATGACCCTCTACCAGAGCGCCGTCGGCGATCCACTGGTGGATGGCTATTCCACCATCGTGGCGGACATCAGCGCGATCCTCGCCGCCCATGATGGCGAGACCCTGCGCCTGCGCTTCGCCGAAACCGACAACGTGTTCTTCTTTCAGATGGGTGTGGACGACGTGCGCATCGAGGCGAAGGGCGGCACCGTTCCCGAGCCTGCGAGCGCCGCCCTGCTGGGACTGGCACTCGGCGCCATGGCGCTGTGCCGGCGCGGCCGCAGCGGCCTGAAGGGGGCGCTGGCTGTGGCGGGGCTGTTGGTCGGCATGGGTGCGGGGCTGCCTGCACCGGCGCGGGCCGACAGCATTCCGGTCCAACTGCTCGATCCTTCCCTCACGGTGCAGACCGTGGTGAGCAGCGGGCTCAACCAGCCGATCGGGATCGTCTTCCTCGGCCCCAACGATTTCCTGGTACCCGAGAAAGCCTCGGGCCAGATCAAGCGGGTCATCAACGGTGTGGTGCAGCCCGTTCCGGTGCTGGACCTGGCCGTGAACTCAGCCTCCGAGCGGGGCCTTCTCAGTGTGGTCCTGCATCCGGCCTTCCCGACCGTGCCCTTTGTGTATGTGTTCTGGACCGAGAGCCTGTCCGGTGTCGATTCGACCGCGCTGTCCGACACGCCCTTGCTCGGCAACCGGGTCGACCGCTTCGTGTGGGGCGGCGGCAGCCTGGTCCTCGACCATAACCTGCTCAGACTGCGGTCGCGCCAGACCGACAACGTGGCGGCGCCCGGCCACCCGGATGCCGCCAATCCTGCCGAACGCGGCAATCACAACGGCGGGGTGATGCGTTTCGGGCCGGACGGCAAGCTGTACGTCTTCATGGGCGAGCAGGGGCGGCGGGGCTGGATGCAGAACCTGGCCAACGGGCCCTTCCTGACAGCGCCCTCCGTGGACGATACCTTCGGGGGCCCGTCGCCCGACGATGCCCACCTGGCGGGGGTGATCCTGCGCCTCAATCCCGATGGCACCACGCCGGCGGACAATCCCTTCTTCGCGGCAGGTGCCGCAGTGGGGGGGCAGGTCGGGGCCAATCTGCAGAAGGTCTTTTCCTATGGCCACCGCAACGGCTTCGGCATGGCTTTCGATCCCCTGAGCGGACAGCTGTGGGAGACCGAGAATGCCGATGATGCCTATTCGGAGCTCAACCGGGTCGTGCCCGGCATGAACGGTGGCTGGATCCAGCTGGCCGGTCCGCTGGCCCGGGTGTCGAGCTGGAAGAGCATCGAGACCACCCAGTTTGGCGGCAGCCTGCAGCAGGTCCGCTACCCGCCGACCCGGGCGGCATACGGCGGGGCGCTGGCCCAGTCCCGCATGTTCATGTTGCCCGGCGCGGTCTACCGGGACCCCGAGCTGAGCTGGCGTTACGAGATCGGCCCGTCCGGGGCCAGCTTCGTGCGGGATGAGGCACTCGGTTCCGCCTATGCCGGCACCTTGTGGATCGGCTCGTCACGGGCCTTCCAGCAGGTCGGCGGCAACGGCGGCAGCCTGTACCGGATCCGCCTGACCCCGGACCGCCTGGGCGTGGATACCAGTGCCGACCCCCGCCTGGCCGACAAGGTGGCCGACAACCTGTTCAGCCCCAACAAGTTCGACGGCTCCGAGAGCGAGACCCTGCTGGTCGGCAGGGGCTTCGGCATCACCCCCAGCCTCGAGCAGGGGCCCGACGGAGCCTTGTACGTGGTGTCCCTGTCGGACAACGTCATCTACAGGATCGTCCGGGCACCCTGACCGGGAGGGCGCCTGCTGCTTCAGGCGGCCGACAGGGCCGCTTCGATGGCCGTGGTCAGGGCTGCGGCATCCGGCGCGGTGTCGGGCGAGAAGCGGCGCAGCACGCTGCCGTCGCGGCCGACCAGGAATTTCTCGAAGTTCCACACCACCTCGGGGCGGGCCGTCGGTTCGATGCCGTAGCCCTTCAACATCTGCTCCATGCGGGCACGGTCTTCGGTGTCCGGGTGGGTGGCCGTAAGGTGGGCGTAGAGGGGGTGCTTGTCCGGGCCGGTGGCGACGAGCTTGCTGTACATGGGGAACTGCACGCCGAAGCTGGCGCTGCAGAACTGGGCGATCTCGCTGTCGCTGCCCGGTTCCTGGCCGGCAAAGTCATTGGCCGGGAAGCCGAGCACGACCAGGCCCTGGTCCCGGTAGCGCTCGTACAGCGCCTCGAGGCCGGAATACTGGGTGGTCAGGCCGCACTTGGACGCCACATTGACGATCAGCAGGACCTTGCCGGCGTGTTCGGCCAGGGTGGCGGGGCTGCCGTCGATCTTCTTGAGGGGGATGGCGTCGAGGGTCTGGCTCATTGGGGGTCTCCTTGGGGTGAATGTCCGTCGGCCCGGAATGCCGGGCCGCTGAACAGGGACCCGGCGATGCGGGTGGAGTTCCGGCGCAGCGGCGCGATTGTGGGCTAACATCGGGCCCGCCGGCCTGCCACCGGGGCCTCCAGGACCGTTTTCCCCATGATCACTCCCTTCCAGGCGCTGGCCTGTCCCCTGGACGGCGCGCCGCTCATCCCGGCGGGCGCCGCCTGGCGCTGCGCCTCCGGCCACAGTTTCGACATCGCTGCCCAGGGGCATACCCATCTGCTGCCGGTGCAGCAGAAACGCTCCCGCGATCCCGGGGACAGCAAGGAGATGGTGTCGGCCCGCCGGCGCTTCCTGGAGACCGGCGTGTATGCGCCGATCGCCGCGGCGGTGAGCCGCGCGGTGCTGGATGCCGGTACGGCTGACAGGCCCCTGGCCTGCCTCGATGCCGGCTGTGGTGAGGGCTACTACCTGCGCAGTCTGGCCGGGGCGGCCGAGGCGGCCGGGCAGGATCTGGCCGTGCTGGGCCTCGATATCTCCAAGTGGGCCGTGCTGGCCGCAGCGAAGCAGGAGCGGCGGATGGGCTGGGTGGTGGGCAGCAACGCCAACCTGCCGGTGTTGCCGGCCACCCTGGACCGGCTCCTGTGCCTCTTCGGCTTTCCGGTGTACCCGGAATTCGCCCGCGTGCTCAGGCCGGGGGGGCTGCTGATCCAGGTGGATGCCGGCCCCGACCACCTGCGCGAGCTGCGCGAGGTGATCTACCCCGTGCTCAAGCCGGAGCGGCCGCTCAATCACACCCCGCCGCCCGGCTTCGCCCTGGATGGGCAGGACAGCGTGCGCTACACCACCGACCTGCAGGGGGCCGCGCTCATCGCCGACCTGCTGCTGATGACCCCGCACCTGTTCCGCGCCACCGCCGAAGGGCGTGCCCGGGCTGCGGCCCTGACCGCCTTGCGCGTCACCGTGGATGTCCGCCTGACCCGCTACCGCCGCGGCTAGGGCCGCTCGCAGGGGCCTGCCCGACGGGGCCGCACGACGAATCAGTCCTTGCCTGGGGCGGGATGCTCTCCGACAATCAGGGAGAGGCCCTTCCCTGACGGCTGTGCGCGGCAAGGAGCATGCGATGTACGCCATCGATATCAAGACCACGATTCTCCTGCTGGGCCTCGGGAACGTGCTGATTGCGTCCTTCTTCGTCGTCTTCCGGACCTGGCAGGGCTTCCCCGCCCGCTACGTGTGGGGCCGCGCGGCCCAGGCGCTGGGCTGGCTGCTGTTTTTCCATCGTGCGGTCCTGCCCCTGCCGGTCTGGTATGTGGCCGGCAACGGCCTGCTGCTGGCGGGCTGGATCCTCGAAGTGCTGGCCATCCTGTCCATCGAGCGGCGTGACCCGCGCCTGGAGCGTGGCTATGCGCTGATCGCCGCACTGGCGCTGGGCAGCCTGCTGCTCAACGCAGCCCAGGATGCGGACTACAACGCCATGAACCTCAGCATCAGCCTGCTGCAGGTGATGATCTTCTGCATTCCGGGCGCGGTGCTGACTTTTGGCCGGGACAGCTCGGCCTTCAAGCGGGCGGTGGGTTTCTTCTACCTCCTGTACTGTCTCATCAACGTCGTTCGGGCGGTCTACGTGCTGCATACCGACAACGTCTCGGTGATGGTCGGCAATGCGATGCACACCATCGTGTTCCTGGGCGTCTTTGCGCTGATGATCTTCGGCAGCGTGGGCTACATGCTGCTGCTGCGCGAACGGATGGAGCAGGAGCTGCTGCAGGCGGCCAGGACGGACGAGCTGACCGGGCTGTTCAACCGCCGCGCCTTCTTCTCCCATGCGCAACTGGCCATGGGTTTCGCGGGCCGATCGTGGTCGCCGGTGAGCTTCCTGATGCTCGATGTGGACCACTTCAAGCAGCTCAACGACCGGTTCGGGCATCCGGCGGGTGACGCGGCCCTGCGCGCCCTGGCCCGCGCGGTGGAGGTGTGCATCCGGCCGTAGGACGTGTTCGGGCGGCTCGGCGGGGAGGAGTTCGGGCTCCTGCTGGTGTGCCCGACCGACAACGCGCTGATGGTGGCCGAGCGGATCCGCGAGCAGGTGGAAGGGCTCGAGGTGCCGGAACTGCCCGGCGCCGCGATGACGGTCAGCATCGGCCTGGCCTCCCTGCAGGCGGTGGAGGGCTGGGACGTGGAACAGCTGATGCAGGAAGCCGACCGCCAGCTCTACCAGGCCAAGCTGCGCGGGCGCAACCAGGTGGTGGCGACCCGCTTGCTGCACTGAGGGTCTGCGCCGGCTTCAGCGCGGCCACAGCACCATCTGGGTACAGCGGAAGAGGGCGATCTTGCGTCCGCTGGCCTCGTCGCTCACCACCGCATCCCACACCTGGGTATTGCGGCCCAGGTGCTGGGCGGTGGCCGTGCATACGATGCGGCCTTCGCGCACGGTGCCCAGGTGGTTGCTCTTCAGCTCGATGGTGGTGAAGGACTCCGCGCCGGGCGGCAGGTGGGCCAGGCAGGCGTAGCCGCAGGTGGTGTCGGCCAGGGCCACGACGCTGGCGGCGTGCAGGAAGTCGTTGGGTGCGAAGTGCAGCTTGTGCACCGCCATGCGGCTGGACAGGCTGCCGGGGAGGAGTTCGGTCATCTCCATGCCGAGGAAGCCGGGCAGGTATTCGCCGCCCTTCTCGTTGAGCACGGCCAGGGTGACTTCGGGGCGCAGGGTGGGCGTCATGGGATGGGGATCTCCGTGGTGGTGAGAGTCAGGCGGTGGCCGTGCGGGGTGCGGCCTCGCGGATCGGCAGGTTGAGCAGGGCGGCCGCGGCGGCGAGGGCCATGTCGGCGTACCACATCCAGCTGAAGTCGCCGAAGTGGGTCAGGGCCAGCCCGCCCAGCCAGGCACCGAGGAAGCCGCCCAGCTGGTGGGACAGCAGGGTCAGGCCGAACAGGGTGCCCAGGTGGCGTACGCCGAAGAGCCTGCCCACCAGGTTGGCGGTGGGCGGCACCGTGGCCAGCCAGGTCAGCCCCAGGCCGGCGGCGAACACGTAATACACCGCGGCACTGCGCGGCATCAGCAGATACCAGGCGATCAGCAGGGTCCGCGAGGCATACATCAGGGCCAGCACATGCTTGCTGCGGTAGCGCGCGATGCTGGCGCCGGCCAGCAGGCTGCCGGCCACGTTGGCCAGGCCGATGATCGCCAGCGAGGTACTGGCCACCGAAGGCGGCAGGCCGCACAGGTCCACCTCGCCGGGCAGGTGGGTGACCAGGAAGGCGATGTGGAACCCGCAGGTGAAGAAGCCCGCATGCAGCAGCAGGTAGCTGCGGTCGCGCAGGGCCTCCCTCACCGCCTCGCGCAGGCCGCGGGTATCGGCGGGCTCACTGCTGGCGTGGGGCTGGGCGGTGGCCGCCCCGGTGAGGCGGTTGACCAGGGGCAGCGCACCCAGGCTCATCACCGCCAGGGCCCCCATCGCCCCCATCCAGCCGACGGCCTGGATCAGGCCCTGCAGGATGGGGGCGAACAGGAACTGGCCGAAGGAGCCTCCCGCATTGATGACGCCCGACGCAGTGCCGCGCGCCGAGGCCGGCATGCGCTGGGCCGCGGCGCCGATCAGCACCGAGAAGCTGCCGGCGCCGGAGCCCATGGCCGATATCAGGCCGAGGGAGACGATCAGGCCGAAGCCGGTATCCATGAAGGGGGTGAGGGCGCTGCCCACCGCCAGCAGCAGGATGCCGCCGATCAGCACCGGGCGCGGGCCGTGGCGGTCGGCCAGGGCGCCGGCCAGCGGCTGGATGGCGCCCCAGGCGAACTGGCCGATGGCCAGGGCCAGGCTGAGCGTGGCAATGCCCAGGCCGGTGCTGCTGTTGATCGGGCCGATGAACAGGCCGACCGACTGGCGGGCCCCCATGGTGACCAGCAGGATGCCGGCGGCGGCGAGGGTGACGGCGAGGGTTCCGGGGCTGCGCAGGGCGTGGAACATGAAGGTGGCTCCAGGAGGTGTCCCCGCACTATAAGCAGGTGATTGATTCCCAAATAGCCCATAATCGTGCTCATTGTGTCAACGGATCATTGACGTATGGCCTGGCTTGCCGATTGGGATTGCTTCGTGAAGGTGGTGGCGGAAGGCAGCATGGCTGCCGCCGCCCGGCGCCTGGACTGCAGCCGGGCCCAGGTCAGCAAGCAGATCGGCGAGCTGGAGCGGCGCTTCGGGGTGCGCCTGTTCGAGCGCAGCACCCGCCGCCTGGTGCTGACGCCCGCCGGGGAGGTCTTCCACGGCCATGCCCTGCAGGCCCTCGAGGCGGTCGAGGGAGCCGAGGTGGCGGTGCGCAACGTGGGGGCGGAGGCCCGCGGCCTGCTGCGCATCAGCACCACGGTGATCTTCGGCCGGGAGTGCATCGCCCCGCTGATCCCCCGCGTGCTGGCGCGCCACCCCGGTCTGGAGGTCGAGCTGCTGCTCTCCGACGCCCGGGTGGACCTGGGGGATGGGGGCATCGACCTGGCCCTGCGCCTGCTGCAGGCCCCGCCGGAGGACCTGGTGGCGCGGCCGCTCCTCGAACTGCGCCGCTTCATCTGTGCGGCGCCGTCCTACCTGGCGGCGCATGGCCGGCCACGGGTGCCTGCCGACCTGCAGGAACATGCCTGCTTCAGCTACATGTTGCACGACGGGCGGGTCTGGCACCTGCTCGACCGGGACGGGCGGGAGCACAACGTCCCGGTGCAGGGGCGCTTCCAGTCGGACAGCATGGGTTGCATCCTCGATGCGGTGCGGGAAGGCCACGGCATCGCCATCCTGCCCCACTATCTGTGCGCCGCCGACCTCGCGGCGGGCCGCCTGTTGATGGTGCTGGAGGACTATGTGCCCCAGGTGTACGTGGCGAGCACCCTGTATGCATGCTACCTGCCGAGCCGCGCCCAGGCGCCCAAGCTGAAGGTCTTCCTGGACGCCCTGGAGGCGGAGTTCAAGCCGCTGCCGCCCTGGGAGCGGCTGGGCTGAGCACCGCGGGGGTCAGCGCCCCTCGAACCAGGCCGCCAGGGTGGCCCGCTCCGCATCGGTGATGCCAGTCACGTTGCCCAGGGGCATGGCCTTCAGCTTGACGCTCTGCTCGTAGATGCGCTGGGCCTGGGCTTCGATGCGGGCAGGGGTGTCGAGCAGCACCCCGGCCGGCGCCGAGGCCATCAGGGTCGGCTTCTCGGCGTGGCAGGCACTGCAGCGGGCCTCGATGATGGGTTGCACGGCGGCCAGGGTGGGCGCGGCCGAGGCGCTGGCCACCCGCGGCGCCGGGGCCAGCCACACCGCCACGCCGGCCAGGATGGCGATGGCCGTGGCGGGAAACTCCCAGCGCACGGCGCCCTTGTGCTTCAGGTTGAAGAAGTGGCGGATCAGCACCGCTGCCAGGATGATCAGCGCCAGCACCGCCCAGGCATGGGCGTGGGTGTAGGTGAAGGCGTAGTGGTTGCTGATCATGCAGAACAGCACCGGCAGGGTCAGGTAGTTGTTGTGGTAGCTGCGTTGCTTGGCGCGGATGCCGTCCAGCGGGTCCGGCGCGGCGCCTTTCTGCATGGCGGCGACCACCCGCTTCTGGCCGGGGATGATCCAGAAGAAGACGTTGCCGCTCATCGTGGTGGCGATCATCGCCCCCACGTGGATGAAGGCCGCGCGGCCCGACAGCAGGTGGGTCAGGGCCCAGGCCACGGCCACCACGAAGGCGTAGTAGATGAGCCCGAAGAGCAGCTGGCTGCGGTTGATGAGCAGCCGGCACAGGCCGTCATAGACCAGCCAGCCGCCGGCCAGGGTGGCCAGGCCGATGCCCACCGCCTGGGCCGGGGTGAGGGCCGCCACGGACGGGTCGACCATGTAGCTGGCGGCCTGGAAGTAATACAGGGTGGAGATCAGGGCGAAGCCCGACAGCCAGGTGGAGTAGCTCTCCCACTTGAACCAGTGCAGCTCGTCCGGCAGGTGGGCGGGGGCCACCAGGTATTTCTGCGGGTTGTAGAAGCCGCCGCCGTGCACCGCCCACAGCTCGCCGCCCACCCCCTTGGCCTTGAGGGCCGGATCCACGGGTGGCTTGAGGCTGTTGTCCAGCCACACGAAATAGAAGGACGAGCCGATCCAGGCAATGCCGACGATCAGGTGCAGCCAGCGCAGCAGCAGGCTGCCCCATTCGATGAGATAGGCGTCCATCAGCTTCCCCGGTAGGTCGAGTAGCTCCACGGCGACACCAGCAGGGGCACGTGGTAGTGGGCGGCGGGATCGGCGATGCCGAAGGCGAGGGGCACGCTGCCGAGGAAGGGCGGCGCCGCCTGGGGCACGCCGGCGGCGGTGAAGTAGGCCGCCACCTCGAAGACCAGCTCGTAGTTGCCGGCGACCAGCGCGTCGCCCTCCAGCAG
>WBTZ01000125.1 GCA_009026175.1 Zoogloea sp.
GGGGGGGCGGGGTTATCCGCCCCCCCCGCCCGCAGCGCCATCCTGTTCGCTGCACCGCACCGCCCCTTCTTCCTGGCTGGCGTCCTCCAGGCCACCCTGGCCTTCATGCCCTGGGTCTGGGAACTGCTCGCCCGCATCACCCCACTGCCAGCCCCGGTCTGGCCCTGGCCGCCGGGCTGGGTACACGGCCTGGTGGCAGCCTACGGCATCTTTCCCTTCTTCGTGTTCGGCTTCCTGCTGACCGCGATGCCACGCTGGCAGGGGCTGGCCGACACCCCCGGCAGCGCCGCGAAGCGCCCCTGGCTGCCCCTGGTGGCCGGCTGGCTGGTCTTCTATGCCGGGCTGGCGCTGGATCTGGCGGCCCTGCGCAGCATCGGCCTGCTGCTGGTGGTGACCGGCTGGGGGTTGATGCTGCTGGCCCTGGGGCCGGTGGCCTTCGCCCCCGGCAAATCGCGCCTGCATCCGGCCAGCGCCTGGTGCGCCCTGGCCGCCGGCACCTTCGGACTGCTGGCGTGGACGGGCTTTGCCGTATCAGGCAACCCGCTGCTGGCCCGGATCGGCATCGAAGCCGGCCTGTGGTGGCTGCTCGCCCCCCTCTTCATGGTGGTCAGCCACCGCATGATTCCCTTCTTTTCGGGTTCCGTGCTGCCTGCCTACACGCCGTTCAAGCCCACCTGGACACTCGCCGTCCTGCTCGGCGCCAGCGCGGTCCACGGCGCCCTCGCCATGGCCGGCCACGCCGCCTGGTCCTGGCCGGTGGATCTGGCCGCCGCGGCCACCGCGCTGTGGCTGAGCTGGAAGTGGCAGTTCCGGCGCAGCTTTGCGGTACGCCTGCTGGCCATGCTGCACATGGGCTTCCTGTGGGTGGGCATCGCCTGGCTGCTGGCCGGCCTGCAGGGGCTGCTCCATGCGGCGGGGATCGACACCCTCGGGCTGGCGCCGCTGCATGCGCTGGCGGCCGGCTTCTTTGCCACCATGACCCTGGGCATGGTGTCGCGGGTCAGCATGGGGCATTCGGGGCGCCCCCTGGTGGCCGACAGCCTGACCTGGCGGCTGGGGCTGGGCCTGCACGGGGTGGCCGCCCTGCGGGTGCTGGCCGACGTGGTGCCGGCGGCCCATGGGGTGCTCGCCGCCCTCGCCGGCATCGGCTGGCTGGCAGTCTTCCTGCCCTGGGCCTGGCGCCTGGCACCGATCTACCTGCGCCCCCGGGCAGACGGCAAGCCGGGCTGAAGGGGCCGGCCCCGGCGCGGCGGCCACGCCGGCCTCCGCACCGCTTGCCCCGCCACCCCGTCCGGGTGGGTGCCGGGGTGCGCCTTCGTCATCATTTCGTGCGACCATTCGCGGCCGGAGGGCCTCGAGGCCGCCGACTTCGCAACAACCGATGACACCCCGACCATGGAATTCCTGACCGACCCGCAACTGCTGATCGCCTTCTTCACCCTCACCGCGCTGGAACTGGTGCTGGGCATCGACAACGTGATCTTCATCTCGATCCTGGTGGACAAGCTGCCACCGGAGAAACGCGCCTTCGCCCGCCGCCTCGGCCTGTTCCTGGCCATGTTCATGCGCATCGGGCTGCTGATGGTGCTGTCCTGGCTGGCTGGCCTCACCGAGCCGATGGTCACGGTGCTGGACCACGGCTTCTCCGGCCGCGACCTGATCCTGCTGGCCGGCGGCCTCTTCCTGGTGTGGAAGAGCACCCAGGAAGTCCACCAGTTGATGGAGGGCGAGGAGGGCGAAGCCTCCAGCGCGGTGCAGGCCACCTTCGGCGCGGTGATCCTGCAGATCATCATGATCGACATCGTCTTCTCCCTCGACTCGATCATCACCGCCATCGGCATGGTCAATAACCTGCAGGTCATGATCGCTGCGGTGGTCGCCTCGGTAGGCCTGATGATGGTCGCCTCCGGCCCCATCGGTGAGTTCGTGTCCCGTCACCCCACCGTCAAGATGCTGGCCCTGTCCTTCCTGCTGGTGATCGGCGTGGTGCTGATGGCCGACGCCTTCGGCCATCACGTGCCCAAGGGCTATATCTATTCGGCGATGGCTTTCTCGGTGCTGGTGGAGATGCTCAACCTGCGGATGCGCAAGAAGCACGCCGCCAAGTCCGCACCGGTCAGACTGCACGAAGCCTATGTCCGCGAGGACGGCAAGCAGTGACGGCCCCGTTCGGGCCGCTGACACCGGATTTCGTGCTGACTGCGGTGGAGGCCACCGGCCTGCGCTGCGACGGTCGCCTGCAAACCCTCAACAGTTACGAGAACCGGGTCTACCAGGTCGGCATCGAGGACGCGGCGCCCCTGGTGGTCAAGTTCTACCGCCCGGAACGCTGGACTGACGAGGCCATCCTCGAGGAACACGGCTTCCTGGCCGAGCTGGCGGAGGAAGAGATCCCGGCCGTAGCCGCGCTGGAGATCGGCGGACGCAGCCTGCACCATCACGAGGGCTTCCGCCTGGCCCTGTTCACCCGCCGCGGCGGACGGGCGCCCGAACTGGACGACCCCGCCGTGCTGGGCTGGCTGGGGCGCTTCCTCGGCCGCATCCACGCAGTGGGCGCGCGCCGTCCCTTCGCGGCCCGGCCCGATCTCACCATCCGCAGCTTCGGCGAGGAGCCGCGGGAGGCGCTGCTGCGCGGCCCCTTCCTGCCACCTGACCTGCGCAACACCTGGCAGTCGGTGGCAGACCAGGCCCTCGATGGCGTGCGGCGCTGCTTCGAACGGGCCGGGACACTGCCGCAGATCCGCCTGCACGGCGACGTTCACGGCGGCAACGTGCTATGGACCGATGCCGGGCCGCATTTCGTGGATTTCGACGATGCCCGCAACGGGCCGGCAGTCCAGGACTTGTGGATGCTGCTGTCCGGCGATGCGCCGGCCATGGCCCGGCAGCTGGACCACGTACTGGAAGGCTACGAACAGTTTGCCGAGTTCAACCCGGCCAGCCTTCACCTGGTGGAAGCCCTGCGCACCCTGCGCCTGATCCACTACGCCGCCTGGATCGCCAAGCGCTGGGACGATCCGGCCTTCCCGGCGGCGTTCAGCTGGTTCGACAGCCCGCGCTACTGGCAGGACATGATCCTGGCCCTGCGGGAGCAGGTCGCACTGATGGATGAATCGCCGCTGACGCGGCAGTTCTGAGGCACAGCCAGAATTGTAGGGGCGTGCAGGGGCGGCTTCAGCCGCGCCCCCAGGTACTTGAGCGGAGTATGCGGGCGGCTGAAGCCGCTCCTACACCTCCTGGAATTCCCCGGCGCGGAAGGCATCGAGCATGCGGCGCAGGCGGCCTGCGTCCTCTTCCGTAAAGCCCTGCTTGAAATCGGTCAGCACCAGGCGCGGCCGGGTCGGCCAGTTGCCGGGAGCATCGTCGATGGCCAGCCACTGGGCGTCCGGGGCGCGGCGCTCCAGCCACTGGCGGGCCTCCCGCTCGCGCAGGCCGTAGAGCTCGTTCGGGTTGCGGGGAAAGATGGTCGGGGAACAATCCACCACCCGCGGACGGATATCCTCGGCAAAGCGGGCCGCCAGCTTGCTCAGGGAAAACAGGGTGCGCCAGTCCGACGAGATCACCACCCGGGTCTCCGGATACGCCCGCAGCACCGACTCCAGCAGCGGCAGGCAGCGGAAATCCTCTGCTTCGCCCCACGGGTGGGTCACCCCGTCGAAGTCCAGGAAGACATAAACGGGGTTTATCGATGCGGCCTCGGCCAGCAAATTTTCGGGCGTTTTTTGATGCATCGCAACACGGGCCCTGTGGAATGTCGGAAACTCGTCGTTAACCAAATAATGACTACGCAACAGTCACCTTGCACTATTCTAAGGTGAGCCGATGTTGCAGTGCAGTACTATTTCTCGATCCAACGGAGTGAATACATGAAACCTATCATCAACCTCGAAGGCAAGGTGGGCTTGATCACCGGCATCGCCAACGAAAAATCCATTTCCACCGGGGTCGCCGAATCCTGTATCGAGGCCGGCGCCAAGGTTGTCATCACCTACCAGAACGAGAAGACCCTCGCCTTCCTGGAGCCCATCGTATCGCGCCTGGGCGTGGAAGATGTACTGCTGCTGGACGTGACCAAGCCCGAGACCATGGACGAGGTCTTTGCGACGATCGACGCCAAGTACGGCAAGCTCGACTTCGCCATCCACTCCATGGCCTTCGCCAAGCGCGACGACCTGCACGGCCGCGTGGTGGACACCTCGCCGGACGGCTTTGCCCTGGCCATGGACGTGTCCACCCACTCCTTCGTGCGCCTGGCCCGCAAGGCCGAGCCCCTGTTCGAAAAGGCCGGTGGCGGTTCGCTGATCACCATGACCTACCTCGGCAGCGAGAAGGTCATCGCCAACTACGGCGTGATGGGCCTGTGCAAGGCCGCCCTGGAAGCCGCCACCCGCTACATGGCTTTCGAGCTCGGCCCCAAGAACATCCGCGTCAATGCCATCTCTCCGGGCCCGCTGATGACCCGCGCCGCCTCCGGCATCGCCGGCTTCGACGGCCTGATGGCCGCCGCGGTGGACCGCTCGCCGCTGCACCGCCTGGTGACCCCGGAAGACATCGGCGCCCTCACCGCCTTCCTCGTCTCCGACGCTGGCCGCAACATGTCCGGCGGCGTACACTTCGTGGATGCTGGTTACAACATCATCGGATGACGGACGTCGATCCACGATGATCGACCGAGGCAGCGCCGGGCTGGAACAGGGGGCGGAAACCCCCCGTATCGCCGACCCGGTGCCTGCCCATCCCCTGCTGGACGGGCTGCCTGAACTGGGGCGGGGAGAGTCCTCCATCGTCCTCGATCCGGGCGACGGCCAGCGGGTCTTCAAGGTGGTCAGCTCCCCCGCCGACTACTACTACCTCGCCGCCGACGACCGGCCGCAGGGCATCCATTTCCCCCGCCTGATCGCCGACCACGGCGTCATCGGCAAGGCCAGCTCCGGCTATTCCTTCCGCCTGCTCGAGATCGAGCGCCTGCAGCCCGTCTCGGGCGAGGCCGAAGAGCAGGCCCGGCGCCTCTCCGGGGCCTACTGGGAAGGATGCGAGAAATGGGCCAACATGGGCGTCAACCGCGGTCGCCTGGCCCTCTACCACATCACCCAGGCGCCCCCGCCGGAGCTCCCCGCAAGCCTGGTCCAGGCCATCGCGGCGCTCTCCGACTTCATCGAGGAATACCCGGTGCAGCCGGACATCCTGAACCCCTACAACCTGATGATGCGCGCCGACGGCACCCTGGTGCTGTCCGATCCGGTGTTCCTGCCCTGAGGCACCCGGGACGCGGCCCCGCCCCTTGATTGCGGCAGCGCCGGGTTTCACAATCCGCGCCGCGGGCCACTACGGTCCACCTTTCCCTACCTTCCAGGATTCAAACGCATGTCCGGAGATCACTTCCACGTCCATGGCCCGCACGACCATGCGGTCGAGCACGCCAGCCACGGGGGCGACAACTTCGCCTCCCGCATTGCCGCGATGACCGCCATCCTGGCCACGCTCGGCGCCCTGTTCAGCTACGAGGGCGGTGCCACCCAGAACGACGCCCTGATGCACAAGAACGAAGCCGCGATCAAGAAGACCGAAGCCTCGGACCAGTGGGGCCATTACCAGTCGAAGAGCGCCAAGCAGAACCTGGCCGAGCTGGCCGTGAGCCTGACCCGGGACGAAATCCAGGCGCGCTACAGGGCCGAGATCGAACGCTACAAGACCGAGAAGGAAGACATCCGGGGGCGTGCCGAAAAGCTGGAGGCCGAGGCCAGCGAGGCCGAACAGCGCAGCGAGCATGCCATGCACGAACACCATCGCTGGGCCCAGGCCATGACGGCGATGCAGGTCGCCATCTCACTGGCCGCCATCACCCTGCTGACCCGCCGCAAGTGGATGCAATGGACATCCCTCGGCGTGGCGGGCGCCGGCTGCGCGATCGCCATCGCAGCCCTGCTCCACGTCTGATCCGCGGGGGCGCGCCGGCGAGGGGCGCCAGCCCCCCGCAAGGGCTCAGATCACCGCGTCCTTCACCTCGCCGCCCAGCACTTCCAGCAGGGCCGGGATCAGGCGCGCCAGTTCGCCGCTCATCAGGGCGAAGTCGGCCTGCATCTGCATGTCGGCGGCATCGGCCTGGCGCTCGGCCTCTTCCTTGATCACATCCAGGAAGGCCACCCGCTTGATCTCCATCTTCTCGGTGAGGATGAAGGAGATCCGGTCATCAAAGGTCAGGGCCAGGCGGGTCGGCAGCTTGCCGGCGGCCAGGTGGTCCTGCACGTCCTTGCCGTCGAGGGCGTGGCGCACGTAACGCACCGCGGCCTTTTCATCGGTGACCGCGCGCAGCTCGCAGTCCAGGTCGATGGTGAAGTTGCCGGTCGCCTCGTTGGCGGCGAGCCAGCCGGTCATCACCGACACCGGCGACAGCTCGGTCTTGACCATCTTCACCGGCAGCTCGTCGAGGGTGTCGCGCAGGGCGTCCAGCACCTCCTCGGCGCGCGCCGGGCTGGAAGCGTCGATCACCAGCCAGCCGCCGACCGGGTCGATCCAGGTGTACACCTTGCGACGGCGGGTGAAGGCGCGGGGCAGCAGCTCCTGCAGCACCGCCTCCTTGATTTCCTTCATCTGCTTGCGGCCCGGCTTGAAGCCCTGCTGGGCCTCGATCTGCTCGGCCTTGTCGGCGGCCACTTCGTTCACCACCGAGGACGGCAGCAGTTTCTGCTCGACGGTCAGGGCAAGCAGGAACTGGCCCTGCACCGCCAGCACGAAGCGGTCATCCTTGGTCGGCGAGCTCCAGCCCCGGGTCGCCATGTCCTGGCTGCCACAGGGCACGAAAGGCCGCGCGGCGAGCTTTTCGTTGAGGGCCTCGAAGCTCAGGCCCCAATTCACGGGGAGGCGGTAGATCTGGAGATTGCGGAACCACATGGCGGCGAGTAATCCGTACTGAAGGAAAAGAGGCGGCATTGTAGCGGCTCGCCGCGGCGGCGCCAGACCGTTCGGCGGATGCTCATGACGTTGACACTCTGAAATGCAGAGCTATAAACTCTGAATCACAGAGTAAATGCCGAAGGAATGAGTCCCCCATGGCCGACCCGATCACCCGCCAGCTCGACAGCATCCAGTCCATGCTCGTCCGCGGCCAGCGCAACCTCCGCATGGAACGCCACAGCCTGGTGTTGTGGGGCCTCGCCGGTGCCGGCCTGTTCCTGTCCAGCGACCTCATCCTGACCGCCGAGCAGATCCCCGACACGACCCGGCGGGCTCTCGCCTGGCTGGCCTGGATCGGCCTGGTGCTGGGGGGGGCCGGCTGGGCCGACTGGCACCTCACCCGGCGGGTCAAGGCAGCCCGCGACGAGACCTGGTCCTTCATCCATCGCCAGGTGGTCAAGCTGCTGTGGCTGCTGATGGGCATCGGCACCCTGTTCACCTTCGCCACCTTCTTCTTCGGCGGCGCCTACATGCTGTGCACCGTATGGCTGGTGATGATCGGCCTGTCCCTCTACGTACATGGCCTGTTCTCGGAGGAAGTGCTGGAGTGGGCCGGCGGCATCATCATCGCCATCGGGGTGGCCGGCCTGGCGGCGCGGCTGCCCTTCGAGACCATGAAATGGATCGCCGCGTCGGTGTTCGGGCTCGGCCTGCCCCTGCTGTCCCTGCTCCTCGACCATGGCCGCGAGCGCCCCTTCGCGCTGCGCCTGGCCCAGGCCGCCGGGTGGTCGGTGGCCGTGCTGGCTACCCCCCTGCTCGGTCACCGCTACGCCTCGGGCCTGATGCCGCCGGAGGCGCCGATCAGCTCCCTGGCCGCCTTTCAGGCCGGCGCCAGCACCGGCGGCCTGCATATCGTCAGCCTGCCCGCCGGGACCCGGGTGCCTGTCCGGGTGGACGTTTCTGGCGACCTGTTCCGGCCCGCGCCCGACGCCATCCTGCCCCTGACCCTCGACCAGCCCCTGGAGATCCTCCTGCGCGACGGCCAGCCCACCGGTGACGTACGCGCCCCCGGCGGCCCCTGGGTGCTGGCCCGGGAAACCCACTGGATCTCCATCCCCTGGATGAAGGCCAGCCTCGATCCAGCCCACGGCCCGCAGGTGGAATCCGCCCTGGTCGTGGATTTCAAGGGCGGGGCCGCCCGCCAGTGAGCATCACCTCTTTCACCACAAGGAGTTTCACCATGACCCTGCGTCTCGCCACGGCCGCCCTGGCCACCTTCACCCTCGCCGGCTGCGCCAGCTTCGGCGCCCCCACCGCGGACGAACTGGACCGCCTGCCCGTCGTACGTTTCGGCGACACGGCCCCGGCCGGCCAGCCCTACATCCTGCTCTACCCGGCCGGCGCGCCCCTGCCGGTGGAGGCCCTCATCCATGGCAGCCTCCTCGAGGGCGAGGCCCGCAGCACCCTCACCGTGCGCACCCGCCAGGACCTCTACACCTACAAGCACTGGGCCAGCCTTGACGGCAAGAACTGGAAAGCCGGCCACGATGTGGTGGGCGGCAACTTCGAAATCCGCGTGCCCGGCGAAAAGGACGGACGCAATCCGGGCTCGATGCGGGCAGAATTCAACCTGAAATAGGAACCGATGCCCGCCACCACGCGGGCCACCCCGCCCATGGAAGTGCTCGACCCCCTCCTCCACCAGCCCCTGCGCACCCAGCTCGCCGCCTTCCTGGCCGGGGCCGGGGAGGCCAGCTTCAGCGAGCTCAAGCAGAATCTCGGCGTCTCCGACGGCAACCTGGAGTCACACCTCAAGAAGCTGATCGCGGCCGACTACGTGTCCCTGCGCCGCAGCGAGGGCCCCGGCCGGGCCCAGACCCGCTACACCCTGACCCCCACCGGGCTGGATGCCCTGCAGCGCTACATCCAGGCCCTGCAGAAGCTGCTGCCCCTGGGCGACGGCCGCAGCAGCGGCGCCCTCGGCGATGCGCTGGCCGGCTGAGGGCGCACAGACGATGAAGCTTCCCACCGTGGCACGCCAGGCGCTGCGCATCGTCCTGCTGCCGGCGGTGATGCTGGCCGGCTTCATTCTCTACGGGCAATCGATCGGGCTGGCGGATGTGCTGATGCCCGTGCCGGAAGACCGCCGCCTGGCGCTGCCCATCCTGATCAGCCAGGGCTTCCTGGCGGCTACCCTGAGCGCGGCCGTGGCCTGCTTTCCGCTGGCCTGGCTGTACCGGCGGGCGGCGCCCGGCGTGGCGGTCCTGACCACCCTGCCGGTGCTGTACACGACGCTTCCCGATGTGCTGCAGGACGGAAGGCACCCCGCATCCATGTTCATCCACGCCCTCGAACTGGCCAGTTTCGTGATCCTGCTGGTGGGTGCCACCTGGCTGGCCAGCCGCCACCTGACCGGGCGGCGGCGGGACTCACACGGCTGAGGGCTGCGGCACCTCGTCACGCCAGCCGTTCTCGAAGACCACGGTCTCGAGGGGCATTCGCTCGGCCCACTGGTGGATCTCCAGCATCGGCCGCGGGTAGAAGGCCTCCACGTGGCCGATGCACAGGATCGCCACTGGGCGGGCCCCCACCGGCATGTGCAGCAGTTCGGCCAGGGCGACCGGATCGAAGATCGACACCCAGCCCAGGCCGATGCCCTCGGCGCGGGCCGCCAGCCACATGTTCTGGATGGCGCAGGCCACCGAGGCCAGGTCCATCTCCGGCAGGGTGCGACGACCGAAGACATGCTTCTCGCGCCCGTCGGAGAGGGCCACCACCACCACCTCGGCGGCCTCCAGCAGGCCCTCCACCTTGAGGTGCATGAATTCCTCTTCCCGCTCCCCGAGGGCCCGCGCAGTGGCCCGCCGCTCCGCGTCCACCAGGGTGTGCATGCGCTCGCGCAGGCCCCGGTCGGTGATGCGGATGAAGCGCCAGGGCTGCATGTAGCCGACGCTGGGCGCGTGGTGGGCAGCCCACAGCAGACGCCCCAGCAGGGCCGGGTCCACCGGGTCGGGGAGGAAGTGGCGCATGTCGCGACGCTCCGCGATGACGCGGTAGACCGCCGCCACGTCGGCGTCCGGGAAACGATTGCGCGAGGTGTCGATGGGGTCGGCCATGGCGGGGGAAGCTCCAGCTGCGGAAACCGCGAGTTTACTCGTCCAGCAGGCGCACGCGGACCTTCCGGCCCTTGATCTTGCCATCGCCCAGCCGCTTCAGGGCCCGGGCCGCCACCTCGCGGGCCACCGCCACGTAGGTGGACTGGTCGTTGACGTTGATCTTGCCGATCTGTGCCGCCGCCAGCCCGGCCTCGCCGGTGAGGGCGCCCAGCACGTCGCCCGGGCGGATCTTGTCCTTGCGGCCGCCGAGGATCTGCAGGGTCACCATCGGCGCCTGCAGGGGCGGGGCCGCCTCCGCTTCCAGGTCGGCGAGGGATTCCCACACCGGCGCGAACCCCTGGGCCGCGGCGATCGCCGCCACCCGCGGCTTTTCATTGGGCGCCGCCAGGCTCAGGGCCCAGCCGTCCTCGCCGGCGCGCCCGGTGCGCCCGACCCGGTGCACATGCACCTCCGGGTCGTGGCTGAGGTCCACGTTGATCACCGCCGCCAGCCCGGCGATGTCGAGGCCGCGTGCCGCCACGTCGGTGGCCACCAGCACGCTGCAGCTGCGGTTGGCGAAGCGCACCATCACCTGGTCGCGCTCGCGCTGGTCCAGCTCGCCGTGCAGGGCCAGGGCCTGCACGCCGTCGGCGGCCAGGGCTTCGACCAGATCGCGGCATTGCTGGCGGGTATTGCAGAAGGCCAGCGTGCTGTCGGGCCGGTAATGGCGCAGCAGCAGGCCCACCGCGTGCAGGCGCTGCTCCGCCGCCACCTCGTAGAAGCGCTGGCGGATGGTGTCCTCGGCATGTTGCTCGGGCAGCGCGATGACCTGCGGCTGGCGCATGAACTGGCGTGCCAGGCGCACCACGCCGGGGGGATAGGTGGCCGAGAAGAGCAGGGTCTGGCGCCCCCGCGGACAGGCCGCCACCACCTGGGCGATGTCGTCGAAGAAGCCCATGTCGAGCATGCGGTCGGCTTCGTCCAGCACCAGGGTGCTCAGGGTGTCGAGCTGCAGGGTGCCCCGCCCCAGGTGGTCGAGGAGGCGCCCGGGGGTGCCTACCACGACGTGGGCGCCGTGGGCCAGGCTGTCGGCCTGCGGACGGATCGGTGAGCCGCCGCACAGGCTGAGGACCTTGATGTTGTCCTCGGCGCGGGCCAGCCGGCGCAGCTCCTGGCTGACCTGCTCGGCCAGCTCGCGGGTCGGGCACAGCACCAGGGCCTGTACGGCAAAGCGGCGTCCGTCCAGGCGCTGCAGCAGGGGCAGGCCGAAGGCGGCGGTCTTGCCGCTGCCGGTGCGTGCCTGGGCGATCAGGTCGTAGCCGCCCAGGGCCACGGGCAGCGCCGCGGCCTGGATCGGGGTCATGGTGTGGTAGCCGAGCCTGTCCAGGTTGGCCAGCACGGCGGCGGGCAGGTCCAGGCGCTCGAAGGGCTCGGGGGTGAAGGCCTCCGGCGGCGGCACGAAGGTGGCGTCGGGCAGGGCGTCGGGCGAAAGGGCCTGGGCGAGGCCGGAAGCGTCGTCCGGCAGCGGGGTGGTTTGCGAAGTCATGCCGGATTATGGGGGATCGGGCCGGCAGACCCAAGCCTTGCCCCCGGGGGCGGGGGCCGCGAGGAATTCAGTCGATCAGCGGAACATCGGGCAGGTTGGCGTACAGCTCGGCCACATCGAGATGGCGCTCCAGGGCGGCGGTGACCACTGGCAGCGGTTCCGCCCAGATCTCGGGCAGATCCCGGGCGTGATGCTCCGCCACCGGGAAGGCCAGCGCCTCCCGGGGCGGGCAGAAGTCGGCGGCCACCCCGGGCTTGTTGCCACGGGCATCGATGCGGTACCAGCCGTGGCCGGGCAGGTACACGGCATTGAGCCCATGCAGGCAATACGGCGCGCCTTCGTCGCCGATAGGCAGGCGCTGGTAGCACAAGCCGGCGGGAATCCGGTTGGCGCGCAGCAGGGCCGCCAGGAGGTGGCTCTTGGCGTAGCAATAGCCGGTCCCGTGATGCAGGACATCGGAGGCACGGCAGGTGACGGGATTCTGGCGGTAATCCCAGCTATGCCGGATCTGGTCGCGGACGAACCTGAAACAGCGGCGGGCGATGTCCTCCACGTCGCAGGCACCTTCAGCAAGCCGGGCAGCCTGCGCGGCCACCGCCGGGTGATCGAAATCCATGTAGCGGCTGGCGCTCAGGTAGGGGGCGAGGGCTGCCGTGTCGGTCTGGGTCATCGTCTGCACAGTCGGTTGAGGGCAATGCGCGGGGGGATCAGCGCTGCAGCTCCTGCTGCCAGCGCATGCGCTCGCGGGCGACCCGCTCCTGGATGCGGCGCTCTTCTTCCATGTCGGCGCGGCGGGCGGCCTCCTCTTTCTGGCGCTTCTCCCATTCGGCCTTCTGGCGGGCGGACTGCTCGGCCCGCTCCAGATCGGAGGAGACCCGGTCGGCGTATTGCTCGCGCTCCCGCAGCGCCCACTCGCGCTTGCGTTCTTCTTCCTTGCGCGCGTACTCGAGGCGCTGCTCTTCGGCGCGGCGCCGCGATTCGGCCCGCTCCTCGGCTTCGCGGGCCTCCTGGGCGGCGATTTCCTTGTCGTCCAGGGTGCCGTACATCTGGCGCTTCTCGGCGGCCATCACGCGCTCCTGGGCCTCGGCGGCGGCTTCGCCGCTGGCCACCCGGCCGGCCTGCTTGAAGGCGAATACCGAGAAGAAGATCTGGATGCTCATGCCGATGATCATGAGGCCACCGATGATCGACAGCATGATGCGGCCCGGCGTCCATTTGACGTCGGCGATCTCGACCTTCAGCGGCACGCTGCCGGTCACCGGCGGCAGATCGCTGGCCGGCGGGACCGGGGCGGCCAGGCTGGCATCGTAGGCGTCACGGCGCCCCGGGTCGGAGAGGATCCAGTAGGCCTCCTTGATGACCTTGATCTGGTTCTCCGCATCCATCGGCTGCAGCCCGTGGGTTCCGGACTTGTAGTGGTTGAACAGGCGGACGTGGGCCGCGTGGATGTCGGCCTCGCTGGCCTCGGGGGTCAGTCCGAGCAGATCGTAGAGGGTGGTCCTGGCCTTCATGGTGGAGGAGTCGCCGTGGTGCAAATATGTGTGGCGAATTATATCGTCACCACTCCGGGCCACCTGAAGGGTGATGTGCCAGGGCAGTGAGGCGTGTCACACCGACCCGGCAATGTGCCCGTCCACCAGGCGCACGATGCGGTCGCAGCGTTCCGCCAGGCGCGGATCGTGGGTGACGATCAGGCAGGCGCAGCGGGTCTGGCGGTTGAATTCCCGGAGCAGGGCGAAGATGTCATCGGCGGTATGCGTGTCCAGGTTGCCGGTGGGCTCGTCGGCCAGGATCAGGCGGGGTTTGAGGCCCAGGGCGCGGGCAATGGCCACGCGCTGCTGCTGGCCGCCGGAGAGCTGCGAAGGCTTCTTGTGGGCATGGGCCTTGAGCCCCACTGCGTCGAGCAGCGCCAGGGCCATGGTCTCGGCCTCGTCGTCAGCGGCACCGCGGGCGATGATGGTGGGCATCATCACGTTCTCGAGGGCGGTGAAGGCCGGCAGCAGGTGATGGAACTGGAACACGAAGCCGATGCTGCGCCCGCGCAGCTGGGTGATCTCGGCCTCGCTCAGGCTGGCCGTGTCGCGCCCGCCGATGGACAGGCGCCCGCCGGTGGGTCGCTCGAGCAGGCCGATGATGTTGAGCAGGGTGCTCTTGCCGGAGCCGGAGGGGCCGATCAGCGCAGCGAACTCCCCCTCCGCCAGGCTCAGGTCGATGCCGTGCAACACCTCGGTCTCCACCGGGGTGCCGATGTTGTAGGCCTTGGTGAGGCCGGCCAGTTCTATGACGGGGGCGATGGTCGGGGTGCTCATGAGCGGATCGCCTGCACCGGGTCCATGCGTGCCGCGCGGCGGGCCGGGATGAGGGCGGAGGCCAGGCCGACCAGGGTCGCCACCAGGGCGGCCATCAGGATGAAGCGGGGCTCCAGTTCGGCAGCGAACAGGGGCGAGCCGTCGGCATTGCGGTAGATGGACGAGAACACGTTGAGCAGGGTGAAGGCCAGCAGGCTGCCGAACAGGGAGCCCACCGCCCCCACCACCGCGCCCTGGATCAGGAAGACCTGCAGGATCATCGAGCGGCTGGCCCCCATGGCCCGCAGGATGCCGATCTCCTTCTGCTTCTGCACCACGCTCACCACCAGCACGCTGGCAATGCCCAGGGCCACGATGATGACCACGAAGCTGCGGATCAGGTTGTTGGAGACGGTCTGGTTGCGCAGGGCGGCGAGCAGCTGTGCGTTGGTCTGCATCCAGCTGTCCACGGTCAGGCCGGTGGCCCCGCGCAGGCGGTCGGCCACGGCCTGCGCGTCGAAGATGTCGGCCACCGTGAGGTCGAGGTTGGACACGCCGCCGGGCAGGTCCAGCAGGCTCTGGGCCAGGGGGAGGGTCACGAAGACCCAGCGGCGGTTGAGGTCCTTGTTGCCGATGTCGAAGATGCCGCCCACCTGCAACTGCTCGTCACGCCCGTTGGGCAGGGCCACCCGGAGCTTGTCCTCCAGGCGGATGCCCAGGTCCTTGGCCAGCTCGGAGCCGATCACCGCACGGGTGCCGTCCACCGCGAAGCGGCCGGCCACCATGTATTCCTCCATGCGCACGATGCGCCGGTAGCGCTCGGCATCCACCCCCATCAGGGCCACCGACTTGTTGGCCTGGCCACGCACCGCGAAGGCCGGCCCGGTGACCACCGGGGACACGGCGGTGACGCCCTCCATGCCGGCCGCCAGGCGGGCGATGCTCTCCCACTGGTCCACCGAGCGCAGGCGCTGGGCGCGGGGCTCGACCAGGCTGGCAAAGCCCTGGTCGTCGATGGCGCGGCGGTTGGCCTCCTCGGTGGGACGGATCACCACGTGGGCCTGGCTGCCCAGCACCCGGTCCACGATCTGGGCCTGGAGCTGGGTGATGAGCTGGGTCAGGAAGACGATCACCGCCACCCCGCCGGTGGTGCCGGCCAGGATCAGCAGGGTCTGCATGCGCCCCTCCCGCAGGAAGCGCAGGGCCACCAGGGGGGCGAAGGGAAGGCGCAGTTTCACGGGTGTCAGCGGCTCATGCCCTGGGGCACCTGGAGTCCGCCGGCCTTGTGCTGCTTCGGCTCGCGCAGGCGTACCGCGTCACCCTCCAGGGCACCGGAGGCCGGCAGGATGACCCGCTCGCCCTCCGACAGGCCCCGGGTGATCTCCACCCGGCCGATGCCCGACAGGCCGACGGCCACCTCGGCCTTCACCGCAACACCATCGCGGGCCACCAGGACCCACGGCTTGCCGCCATCGAGGTCGCGCACCGCCTCGCTGGGCAGCACCAGGGTGGCGTCCCGGTGGCCGGTGACGGTCTCCACCGAGACGGTCATGTCTGGGCGCAGGAAGGGCGGCGGTGAGGCGACGCGGAAGCGGGTCTCCACGGTGCCCCGCTGGGGGTCCACCGCCGGTGCCAGGTAGTACAGCTCGGCGTCAAAAGGCTGGCCGGGAAAGGCATCGGCCACGCCACGGGCTTTCTGGCCCTTGTCGAGGAGGCGCAGGTTCTTCTCGTCCACCGTGGCATAGACGCGGGTTTCGCCCGCCTCGGCCAGTTCCAGCAACACCTTGCCGGCCGCGGCCACGTCACCGGGCTCGGCCTTGCGGGTCAGCACCAGCCCGGCCGACGGTGCGGTGAGGGTCAGCAGGGCCGCCCGGGCGCGGGCGTTGGCGAGCTGGGCGCGGGCCTGCTCGACACGGGCCTGCGC
>WBTZ01000126.1 GCA_009026175.1 Zoogloea sp.
GGGGGCGGCATCCGGGGGCGGCATTCACCCCGGCGCATCACGACGCAGGCGCGCCCCCTGCTAGATCAGCCCGGACGCAATATTCACGGTGAGGGCAAGCAGGGTGGCGTTGAAGGCGTAGGCGATCACGCAATGCAGCAGGCCCAGGCGGCGCATCGGGCGGGAGACGAAGGAGACGTCGGCGGTCTGCCCCGAGGTGCCGATCACCGCCGCGAAGTACAGGAAATCCCCGTAGTCGGGGATGTCCTCCCCCGGGAACTGGAGTCCGCCGCTGCCGCTGTGGCCAAGCGCCCGATAGAAGTCGTGGGCGTAGTGCAGGGCGAACATCAGGTGGATGAAGGCCCACGACAGGCTCACCGTGAGCACCGTGAGCAGCACATGCCCGGTGCGTGGGAACCCGGTCAGATCCTTGACCACGACCAGCTCGGCGAAGATCGCGGCCAGGCAGGCGATGGTGGCCAGGATGACCAGGCTCAGCTCCATCACCCGTCCTTCCGCCTGGAGCCTGGCGCGGGAGTGCATCTGCTCCGGCGTGGCGCGGGCCACCATCACCGCCGCGAGAGCAAGATACAGCCCCACCCCTCCGTTCCACGACAAGAGCAGCCGGGTGGTTTCCCGATGCACTGTCTCACCGGGCAGCAGCAGGTAGATGAGCACCCCGAGGGTGATCGACAGAAACAGGCGGGGCCGGGCCTGTAGCTGACGGACCAGCAGGTTCGGATGGGCGTGGGGGGCAGGCATGGGGTGCGTGGCGTCAGGAGGGAGCAGCCATTGCGCCACAAGCGGCTGGAAATGGCAAAGCCGGGCTCCAGTGATCCCGCAGGGCAGGCCGTCAGCCCTGCTGCGAGCCCTTTCGCCACAAGGGCGCCAGCGCCAGCAGCCCGAGCAGCGGCCCCGGCAGCAGCAGCCAGGCCACCTGCTCGTGGGCCTGCGGCCACAGACGGGTGGTGAGGGCGATGGAGACCATGGTGATGGCGAAGCCGATGGCGTTCTGGAAAGCCAGGGCGCTGCCGACGATCTCCGGCGGGCAGGCGCGGGCCGACAGGGCCGAGAAGTGGGGCGAGTCGGCCACCACGCTGGCGCCCCACAGCAGCATCACCGCCGCCAGCAGCCACTGCGGGGCGCCGGCCAGCAGGGGATAGACGGCGCAGCAGGCGGCGGACAGGGCCAGGGCGATGGCGGCGACGCGGGCGCTGCCGATGCGCCGGCTGGCAAAGCCGCCCAGCACGCAGCCGGCGGCGCCGATGCCGATCACCGCGAAGGCCGGGCCGGCCGCCTTGCCTGTATTGACGGCGCCCACCAGCAGGGGCACCAGGGTCCAGAAGGCGTAGAGCTCCCACATGTGGCCGAAGTAGCCCAGGGCGGAGGCCCGGAAGCGGGTTTCGGTGAAGGCGTGCAGCACCCGCCCGAGGCGCAGGGGCGGGGTCCCGGGCTTGCGTTTGAGATGGGGGCCGTCGCCCAGGCGGGCGATCAGCCCGGCGGCGAGCAGGGCCAGGCCGGAGGACACCAGCACCGTGCTTTGCCAGCTCCAGCCGGTATCCAGGAAGCGCACGCCGTGGGGCAGGGCGGTGCCGAGGGTGAGCATGCCCACCAGCCAGGCCAGGGCTGGGCCGGCCTGTTCCGGCACCCAGCTGACCACCAGCTTCATGCCCAGGGGGTAGACCCCCGCCAGGGCGAAACCCACCGCGAAACGGAAGGCCATGGCTTCGCCGAGCCCACCGGCGATCAGTGCAAAACCCGCGTTGGCCGCAGCCCCCAGCACGGCGCAGGCCGCAAAGATGCGGCTGGCCGGGAAGCGGTCGGCCAGCCCGGTGAGGGAGAAGCTCAGGGTGCCGAGGATGAAGCCCAGCTGCACCGCATTGGTGAGCTTGCCCAGGTCGGCCGGCAAGAGCTGCCAGGCCCGCATCAGATCATCCCCGGCGGCGTTTGCGGAGAACCACAGGGAGGTGCCGAACAGCTGGGCGAGGACGATGAGGGGCAGCGCGGGCAAGGGCGTCTCCTGGGGTGCCGAGGGGCTGGAGGGGCGGCTTCCGCCGCCCGCAGGTGTCAGATCGAAGTCCGTGGGCGGCTGAAGCCGCCCCTACCCCCGGGCGCCCATCGCCTCACCCATCCGGATGGCGCGGGCGGGAGCCCAGTCGGGATTGAAGGCGAGGCGCTTCTTGGGGAAGAGCATCACCACCGTGGAGCCGAGCAGGAAGCGGCCCATCTCGTCGCCCTTCCGGAGGGAGACCTGGCCGGGGGCGTAGTCCCATTCGCGGATCTCGCCGGGCCGCGGCGGATTGACCACGCCATGCCATACGGTGGCCATGCTGCCGACGATGGTGGCACCCACCAGCACCAGCACGAAGGGGCCGATCTCGTCGTTCTCGAATACGCACACCACCCGCTCGTTGCGGGCAAACAGACCGGGGACGCCGCGGGCCGTGGTGGGATTCACCGAGAACAGGGCGCCGGGCACGTAGATCATGCGGGTCAGGCGACCGTCGCAGGGCATGTGGATGCGGTGGTAGTCGCGCGGGCTGAGGTAGAGGGTGGCGAACTCGCCGTCCTGGAACTGGATCGCCAGATCCCGGTCGCCGCCCACCAGGGCGTGGGTGGAGTAGTCGTGGCCCTTGGCCTGGAAGATGCGGTCCCGGTCGATGCGCCCGAACTGGCTGATGGCGCCGTCCACCGGGCACAGGAAGTCGGCCTCCGCGAGGGGGCGGGCGCCCGGGCGCAGGGCGCGGGTGAAGAATTCGTTGAAGCTCGGGTAGGCGGTGATGTCCGGTTCGGCCGCTTCCGCCATGTTGACCCCGTAGCGCCCCACGAACCAGCGGATCACCCCGGTGGTGAGCCCGCCCGCCCGGGCGCCGGCCAGCTTGCCGGCCAGCACGGTGAGGGCCTGCTTGGGGATCAGGTATTGGGGAAGGACTTTGAGGCGCTCGGACACGGTGAGATCCAGGAATGGGAAGCGCCGGATTATAGCCGGCTCCTCCTAGCGCGTCGGAAAGCCGGCTTCTTCGATGGCCGCGCGGATATCGCCTTCCGACACCATGGGGGTGTGTTCGATCTCGGCCTGGCCGGTTTCGAGGGAGATGTCCACGTAGCCGATGCAGGGCAGGTCCTGGATGGCATTCATGACGGTGCGCAGGCAGTCGTCGGACTGCATGCCGGTGATGACGAGGTGGGTGGTGGGCATGGTGGGGGCTCAGCGGGAGGTTGAAGGGGCGATCGGGAAGAGCCGGTCGTAGCTCAGGTTGAAGCCGAAGGCATAGACCATGTACGCGAGGGCCAGGCCCACGTCGGCGATCAGCGCGTCGAGCCAGGGCATGCCGGTCCACAGGGCGATCACCGGCAGGGTCATGAGCAGCAGGCCGCCTTCGAAGCCGACGGCGTGGAGGGCGCGCAGGCGCCACGGGCGGTGGTCGGCGGTGCGCCCGGTGAGCCGCCCCTCGATCCAGTCGAAGCTGGTGTTGTAGCCGGCGTTCCAGACGGCGGCGATGAGCGCCAGCACCAGCAGCAGGGCGGCGGAATCGGCCACCGGAACGCCCGAGAGCCAGACGAAGGGCGGGCAGATCAGCACCAGGCCGCCCAGCTCGAAGAGGGCAACCTGGCGCAGCCTGTCCAGCAGGCTGCGTTGCGGAGGATGCTTGGAAGCGGGCATGGATGCGGGTTGTGGCACAGGGGGGCGGGCTTGTGAGGCGGAAGCGGATTGACCGCGGATTTTCGATGGAGTTTAACGCGACGGGGCGAACCCGCTAAACTGCAGGGTCCGATACCCTGTGCTGCATCCATGGCTGTCACCCCGAGTCCCGTGCCGTCCGCTTCATCTGCGTTGCCGTCAACTGCGTGGCCTTGCGCCCTGCTGCTGCAATGCCACCCGGCCGCGCCGGACCCGTGCGTGCGGGGGATCCAGGTGGCGCTGGCCGCCACGGATGAGGGCGGGCTCGCGGTGACGTGGCGCTTGTCGGGCGACCCCGCCGGGATGCGGATTCCCCAGGCCGGCCAGGCCCTGTCCCGGGACCGGCTGTGGGCCCACACCTGCTGCGAGCTCTTCGTGGGCGCAGCCGGGGGAGAGGCCTACCGGGAGTTCAATTTCTCGCCCGGCGGGCAATGGATGGCTTTTGATTTCGCCTCCTATCGCCAGCGGGTGGCCGATCCGGCCCTGCCGGCTCCGTGCATCGAGGTGGGCACCGACGCCGCGGGCCTGCTCTTGAAGGCGGTGCTGCCCGCCGCCTGCCTGCCCGCCGGGGAATACCACCTGGCACTCACCGCGGTGGTGGAGCTGGCCGATGGCAGCCACCGCTACTGGGCCTTGCGGCATCCGCCGGGCCACCCCGATTTCCACCACCGCGACGGCTTTGCCCTCGTCTTGAAAGGTCCGACCCCATGATCCAGTTCGGTCTCGACCGGCTCCTCGCCGATCCCGCCCTGCGCCGTCCGCTGGCCGGCAAGCGGGTGGCCCTGCTGGCCCACCCGGCCTCCGTCACCCGCGACCTGACCCACTCCCTGGATGCCCTGGCGGCGCTGCCCGACATCCACCTGTCGGCGGCCTTCGGTCCCCAGCACGGCCTGCGCGGCGACAAGCAGGACAACATGGTCGAATCGCCGGACTTCTTCGATCCGGTGCACGGCATTCCGGTGTTCAGCCTGTATGGCGAGGTGCGCCGCCCCACCGCGCCGATGATGGACCGCTTCGACGTGCTGCTGGTGGATCTGCAGGACCTGGGCTGCCGCATCTACACCTTCATCACCACCCTGCGCTACGTGCTGGAAGCCGCCGCCCACCACAAGAAGGCGGTGTGGGTGCTGGACCGCCCCAACCCGGCCGGCCGGCCGGTGGAGGGCACCCTGCTGCAGCCGGGCTGGGAGAGCTTCGTCGGGGCCGGGCCGCTGCCCATGCGCCACGGTCTCACCATGGGCGAGCTGGCGCGCTGGTTCGTCGCCACCCTCAAGCTCGACGTGGAGTGCGAGGTGATCACCATGCAGGGCTGGGACCCGCATGCGGCGCCGGGCTACGGCTGGCCGGCCGGCGAGCGGAGCTGGATCAACCCCAGCCCCAACGCCCCCAACCTGTCGATGGCGCGGGCCTATGCGGGCACTGTGATGCTGGAGGGCACGACGCTTTCGGAGGGGCGCGGTACCACGCGGCCGCTGGAGCTCTTCGGTGCGCCGGACATCGATGCGCGCCAGGTGATCGCCCACATGCAGGCCTTTGCGCCCCGGTGGCTGGAAGGCTGCCGCCTGCGCGACTGCTGGTTCGAGCCGACCTTCCACAAGCACGCGGGCAAGCTCTGCAGCGGGGTGCAGATCCACGTGGAGGATCCCGCCCACTACGACCATGCCACCTTCCGGCCGTGGCGCCTGCAGGCCCTGGCCTTCAAGGCGATCCGCCACCTGAACCGGGATTACCTGCTGTGGCGGGACTTCCCCTACGAGTACGAGCACGACCGCCTGGCCATCGATCTCATCAATGGCTCGGAGATCCTGCGGGAGTGGGTCGATGATGCCACCGCGCGGCCGGGAGACCTGGACGCGCTGGCGCTGGCGGACGAACGCGCCTGGAGCGAGGCCCGCCGGCCCTTCCTGCTCTATCCCTGAACCCGATCCTCGCCTGCGGGCTGCCTGTTCGCAGAGGCGGCCCGCGGGGCGATCAGTGCAGGGGTTCGTCTGCAGGCGTGAGCCACTGCAGCAGCTTGGTGAAGAACTGCCGGATGTTGATGGGCTTGGAGATGAAGTCGTTCATCCCGGCCTCGAGGCAGCGGTTGCGGTCTTCGGTGAAGGCATTGGCCGTCATGGCGACGATCCGCGGCCCCGCGGGCCCCTTGAGCTGGCGGATCTTGCGGGTCGCCTCCAGGCCGCCCAGGCGGGGCATCTGGATGTCCATCAGGATGAGGTCGTAGTCGTTCCTGCGGACCTGTTCGACGGCTTCTTCTCCGTCACTGGCCATATCCACGGACATGCCGGCGTCGTTGAGGAAATAGCGGGCGATCTCCCGGTTGGTCGCTTCGTCCTCGACGATCAGCACGTGCTTGCCTGCATGGCGTGCGCGCAACTCGGCAAGCAGGCGTTCCTCGTCCTCATCGCCGGCGCTCTGGCGGGAGGCGTCTTCCTTGCCCCGGCTCAGGCGGGCGGTGAACCAGAAGGTGCTGCCGCTGCCCGGTGTGCTCTCCGCGCCGGCGTCGCCGCCCATCAGGCGGGCGAGCTTGCGGGTGATGGCGAGGCCGAGCCCCGTGCCGCCGTACTGGCGGGTCGTGGAGTTGTCTGCCTGTTCGAAGGTCGAGAACAGGCGGGGCAGCACGGCCGGCGCAATGCCTATCCCCGAGTCCTGCACGTCGAAATGGATCAGGGCGTCGTCGGGGGTCTCTTCGACCAGGCGGGCCCGGATGAGCACCCGGCCGTGCTCGGTGAATTTGATGGCGTTGGTCACGTAGTTGAGGAGGCACTGCTGCAGGCGGGTGGTGTCTCCCTCCAGCCCCTCGGGCAGCAGCTCGGCCTCGGTGACCAGGGAGAGGTGCTTCTCGCTGGCGCGCTGGCGCACCATGGTGCCCACGCTGGCGAGAATCCGCGGGACGTCCACCGGCTGGAGCTCCAGCTCGAACTTGCCGGCCTCGATCTTGGACAGGTCGAGGATGGCATTGATGATCTCCAGCAGATGGTCACCGGCAGTCTGCAGCTTGGCCAGCTGCTCGGCCTGCTGGCGGGTCAGGCCGCCCCGCTGGATCAGGTAGGCCATGCCGGTGATGGCGTTGAGCGGCGTACGGATCTCGTGGGACATGTTGGCCAGGAAGGCGCTCTTGGCCAGGTTCGCGGCTTCGGCCGCTTCCTTGGCGCTTTCCAGTTCGCGGGTACGGATCACGACGAGTTCTTCGAGGGTGTCCCGCTGTCCGGCGAGCTGCATCTGCGCGAGACGGCCCTCGGTGATGTCGGCGAAGCTGCCGAGGATGCGCGTGGGCCTGCCCGCGTCGTCCCAGGCCACGATCCGGCCCCGGTCGCGGACCCAGATGACCTCCCCGGTCTTCTTGATCAGCCGGTGCTCGGAAAAGTAGTCACGGACCTCACCGCGCCGGATCCGCTCGACCCGCTCCATCACCATCGCGCGGTCCTCGGGAAAGACGAATTCGAAGAAGCTGGCGTAGGTCGCCGGGACTTCGTCGGGCGGATAGCCGAGGGTCCGGTACCACTGCTGATTGTGGCTGATCCGGTCGGCTGGCAGATCCCAGTCCCAGACGCCCTCCTGGATTACAGTAAGGACGTCCTGCAGGCTCTTTTCACTGTCACGGGCCTGTCGCTCGGCCTTCAGCCTCTCACCCAGTTCGTGTTCCAGGCTCTGGTTGGCCTGGCGCAATTCTTCGGTGCGCTCCATCACGGTCTGCTCGAAGCGCGTGGTGTGACGATCGAGGGCGCGCATCAGGTGGATCACCCGGAAATCGCCCTCGATGAGGGTTCTGAACTGGGCAAACAGGCCTTGGTGGAGTTCATCGACAGGCAGGGGCTTGTCGCTGATGAGGCTCAGTACGCCGAACAGGCTGCGGTCAGGCCACAGCAAGGGGAGGCCCAGGTAGCCGCGTATCGGCGTGCCGTCGCCGGCCTGTGCGGCCCACAACGGGTCCGACTGCACGTCGGGTACGTGAAGGGGGCACTTGCCGGATACCACCGCGGGAGTGAAGAGATCTCCCCGGATGGAGGCCTGACCGGTGTCCGGGGCCTGCTCGACGAGCGGCCCGCTGGCCAGCAGGCAGCTGAAGTCGCCGGCCCCGGTCGTGCTCAGCAGGGCGGCGGAAACGCCGTACAGGCGGGCAGCGAGGTCGACCACCTCCTGCCATTTGTTCAGGTAATGCGCTGGAACGGTGGCGGAGCGGGGTGGGTCTTGGCTCACGTCGCGGGTGTTCGGTCAGGGGTCAGTGGGGGCTGCGCAGCCTGGCCAGGATGCCCGCCATTTCGGAGCGGATCGTCCTGGCGCGTTCATCGATGGCGTCCGGGGCGGTGTCTCCGTGGAAAATCCCGGCGAAGTCGGCCTCGATGAGGGCCTTGATCTTCCAGAGTGCTTCCTGCGCTTCTGCCGAATACTGCCGGGCCCTGGCATCCAGGACGCATACGGTGCCGAAGATGGAGTCGTCCGGCCACACGAGGGGGACGCCAAGGTAGTTGATCATGTTCAGCTTGACGTCGGGGTTGTTGCGCCAGGCAGGGTCGTTCAGGGCGTCCGGAACTTCCAGAAGGGCCCGGCTGGCCATGACTGTTTCACAGTACAGGCCGGTTCCCAGATCGGCCTTCTCGTGCTCCTCGTAGGGGTTGCCCGCGCTCAGGCTGGACAGGAGGACCTCGATCTGCTCTGGCCACACCCGCATGACAAGGGCTGCCGGGACCTCAAGGGCTTCGGCGACCTCGTCGAGGGTGTGCTGCCATTTCTTGAGGAAGCCCGGCGGGACTTCATGCACGTGGTAGTCGATCATCGCTGACAAACCCCTTGGACGCTGTTGGAACACTATACCCATTTTGACCGGTCTTCAAATCGATGCCCGGTGATAAGGCACAGCCTTGCCTCGGTGACGGCGGCTGGATGAGGCGCCCTGCTGCCAGTCTGGGGACGTGCTTCCCCTGAGGCGGGCGGTCCCCGGCGGCCCAAGAGATGAAAAAAGGGCGCCACAGGCGCCCTGGAATCTTCTGCCGGCCTGGCTCAGGCCACTGCCTTCAGGGTGACGCTTGCATCCACCTTGCCGATGATCTTCTGCAGGCCGCGCCGGGTGGCCGTGTTGATGACCAGCGGAGCCATGACGTTGGCGCGGACCGGCTGTTCGCCAGGTTCGCCGGGGCTGACGATCAGCAGCAGGCTGGCGTCGTCCGGGTTGCCCAGTTGCAGGGCCGCGACTTCATCGTCGTTCAGGGAGAACTCGTAATTGAGACCGAGCACATCAGGGGTGGTCACGTTGAAGGCCACTTCCGGATCGTCCAGGCACTGCAGCACGAACAGCGTGGGCGATTCCACTTCCTCGGAGTGCAGCAGGGTGAACTGGCGGCAGGCTTCAAAGCCGGGCAGGCCGGCCGGGAAATTCAGGATGCGATCGGCGGAGACATCCACCTCGCCGACGATGGGACTGGTGATTTTCATGGTTTTTCCCCTTTGAAATGGTGCTATCAGCCGGAACGGGTGCCGGCTCCCAAAACGATTTTCCTCCCATCATAGACGGGGCGGGGGGGATTGGCCTTGCGAAGTAAGGGGGCTTTCGGGCTTATTCCTCGAATGAGGCGCACGGTAAACGCCAAGGGGGGCGCCCTCAGGCGCCCCCCTTGGCGTGGAGCAGGTGCTGCTTACCGGTCGCGGTTGAAGGTGCGGCCGGCACGGGGCTTGCCCGCGAATTCACTGCTACGGCCACCACCGAAGCCGCCACCGCTGTTCTGGTGGTTCGAGCTGCGCTTGGCTACATGGGGGAACTCCGTGCGGTGCTCGGGGTGACGCGGGGCGCTGTCTGCCCGACGCGGTGCTGCATCGCGGATGTCGCGGCGACCTTCGCTCTGGCCGGCCCAGGGGCTGGCCGGACGGCTGTCGTCACGGCGTTCCCGGTCGAAGCGGCCGGCACCGGCACCGCCACCGAAGCCACCGGCGGGGCGCTTGTCACCAAAGCCACCGGAGGGGCGCTTGTCGCCGAAGCGGGCGCCACCGCCACCACCGAAGCCGCGGCCGTCACGACGGGGGCCGCCGGGGCGGCGCTCGTCGGCCGGCATGGTGCTGCGCGGCTCGAGGCCGGGCATGGTGTGCACGGCCAGGGGCTGGCGGGTGTAGCGTTCGATGGCACGCAGCAGACGCACATCGCGGCGTTCGGCCAGGCTGATGGCGATGCCGTTGGAGCCGCCGCGACCGGTACGGCCGATGCGGTGCACGTAGTCGGCAGCAACCTTGGGCAGGTCATAGTTGATCACGTGGCTGATGCTGCGCACGTCGATGCCGCGGGCGGCCACGTCGGTGGCGATCAGCACGCGCAGATGGCCGCGCCGCAGCTGGTCCAGGGTGCGGGTGCGCATGCGCTGGTTCATGTCGCCGTGCAGGGCGGCCACGGAGTGACCCTGGGACTCCAGGTTCAGGGTCAGGGCATCGGCGTCACGCTTGGTGGCGGTGAACACGATGGCCTGTTCGACGCCCACGTCACGCAGGATGCCGTCGAGCAGACGGTTCTTGTGGCTGATGTCATCGGCCACCAGCAGGCGCTGCTCGATGTTCTCGTGACGGGTCTGGGCCGAGTCGATCTCGATGCGCTCGGGGTCCTTCAGCAGGCGCTGCATCATGCGGGCGACCTGGCCATCGAGGGTGGCGGAGAAGAAGAGGGTCTGACGGTTGGCCGGCAGCTTGGCCACGATGGCCTCGATGTCGTCCACGAAGCCCATGTCGAGCATACGGTCGGCTTCGTCGAGGATCAGGATTTCCAGGCGACCGAAGTCGATGCGGCCGCTGTTCATCTGGTCCATCAGGCGGCCGGGGGTGGCCACCAGGATTTCGTAGGGGCTGGACAGCAGCTTGTTCTGCACCGGGTAGGGCATGCCGCCGACCACGCTGACGGCCTTGGCGTAGCGCAGGTTCTTGCCGTAACGCTTGGTGGCATCGGTGACCTGCACGGCCAGTTCGCGGGTGGGGGTGAGCACCAGCACGCGGGGGCCACGGGCCTTGAGCGGGGACTCGATGGTCAGGCGCTGCAGGGAGGGCAGCATGAAGGCTGCGGTCTTGCCCGAGCCGGTCTGGCTGGAGACCACGAGATCCTTGCCGGCAAGCGCGGCGGGGATGGCGGCCAGCTGGACGGAGGTGGGTTCGGTATAGCCGGCTTCGTTAACGGCTTTGACAATGTGCTCGGACAGGCCGAGGCTGGCGAAATCCATGTTCGCTTCCTTATATCTTGTGGCAGGTGCGGTTCCCGCGAGAAAAAACGGCAACGTTCCGCTGCGCAGAAATGCGCGCGGAACAGGGGCGACCCTGAAGCTGCCAGGCTGGCATATCGGCACTAACCGATCAGGGGCACCTCTCGTCTGGTACGGGAGATATGAAGAGGGTCAGGGACGATGTGACTTGGTGTAACCGCTTTACACCAGATCGGCCACTATAAATGGAAACACGAGGACACACAAGGAAAATGTTGCGCCGCAAAATGGCGATATGACGGTGCGCGGCGTTTCAGCGGGATACGCCGGACACAGTAATTGACATGGTCGGCCGAGGCGGTAACTTGAAACCCCGGCTCACCCCGGTCACTCTTCACTCCTCACACACAAAGGAACTGATGATGCGTTTCGACAACAGCAGGGAAAGCGACAATATCGAGGACCGCCGGGGGGGCGGGGGTGGTCTGCCGATCGGCGGCAAGAGCATTGGCCTCGGGACCATCGTGCTGGCCTTGGTGGCGATGTATTTCGGCGTCGATCCGAGTGTAGTGCTGAACCAGGCGGCGCTGGCACCGTCGCCGCAGGCTGAGACCCGTTCCGAGGCGCCGCCGGCGAATGACCCGGAAACCCTTTTCGTGCGCAAGGTGCTGGGTGAGACGGAGGACACCTGGCAGCAGATCTTCAAGCTCAACGGCCGCGACTACATCGCACCGACCCTGGTGCTGTTCTCCGGCTCGACGCCGACCGCCTGTGGCACGGGGCAGGCGGCGATGGGGCCTTTCTACTGCCCGTCGGACCAGAAGGTCTATATCGACCTGTCCTTCTACCAGGAGTTGAAGAGCCGTTTCAAGGCGCCCGGTGACTTTGCCCAGGCCTACGTGATCGCCCATGAGGTGGGCCATCACGTGCAGAACCTGCTGGGGATCTCCGGCAAGGTGATGGCTGCCCGCAGCCGGGCCAGCGAAAAGGAGTCGAATGCCCTGTCGGTCCGGCTGGAGCTGCAGGCCGATTGTCTGGCGGGCGTATGGGCGCAGAATGCGGACAAGGCCCGCGCCATTCTCGAGGCGGGTGACGTGGAAGAGGCCCTGCGCGCCGCCACTGCCATCGGCGACGATGCCCTGCAGAAACAGGCCAAGGGTTTCGCGGTACCGGACAGCTTCACCCACGGCAGCTCGGAACAGCGGGTGCGCTGGTTCAAGCGCGGCATGGAGAGTGGCCAGCTCGGCGCCTGCAATACCTTCCAGGCAAAGATGCTGTAAACGGCGGCGGGCCGGCCCTTCCGCACGAAGGCCGGCCCGCCGGGAGTGCGGTGAGCGATCAGCCGGCCAGCTTGGCGAAGGCCTCGATCACTTCGGGCGGCGCCTGGACCAGCTCGACCAGCACGCCTTCACCACCGATGGGGAATTCTTCGTTGCCCTTGGGGTGGAGGAAGGTGATGTCATAGCCCGCGGCGCCCTTGCGGATGCCGCCCGGCGCAAAGCGCACGCCGTTGGCGCCGAGCCATTCGACGGCCTTGGGCAGGTCGTCGATCCACAGGCCGACGTGGTTCAGCGGCGTGGTGTGGACGGCCGGCTTCTTCTCGGGGTCGAGGGGCTGCATCAGGTCCACCTCGACCTTGAACGGGCCCTTGCCCATGGCGGTGATGTCCTCGTCGACGTTCTCGCGTTCCGACTTGAAGGTGCCGGTGACTTCGAGGCCGAACATGTCCACCCACAGGGTGCGCAGGCGGTCCTTGGACGGGCCGCCGATGGCGATCTGCTGGACGCCGAGAACTTTGAATGGTCTTGTCATGATTTGGGTTTCCCTCCTAAAGGAAACGCCATTTTACGGGACGATGCGGTGGCGTAGGGATGCGTCGGCGGCACCGGACGGCGCGCACTCCCTCATTCCCATTCCACGCTGGCGCACAGCAGGTAGCCGGCGCCGTATACGGTCTTGATGATCTTCGGGTCCTGCGGGTCGTCCTCCAGCTTGCGGCGCAGGCGCGAGATGCGCACGTCGATGCTGCGGTCGAAGGGGTCGAGGTCGCGTTCGCCGATCAGTTGCTCCCGGGTCAGGATCTTGTTGGGCTTGCGCAGCAGGGTCTGCAGCAGGGCCGCCTCGGCGGCCGAGAGGGAGATCTCCCGCCCGTCGTCGGCGCTGAGGTTGAGCCGGCCGATGTCGAAATGCCAGCCGGAGAAGCGCGCCCCGGTCTGGCCGGTGGGCTCGCTGGCGGCCGCCTTCTGGTAGCGGCGCAGGATGGAGCGCACCCGGGCCACCAGCTCGCGCGGTTCGAAGGGCTTGACCAGGTAGTCGTCGGCGCCCAGCTCGAGGCCCAGCACGCGGTCGGTCAGGCCGTCGCGGCCGGTCAGGATCAGCGCGGCGCAGGGGTGCTGCTCCTGCAGTTCGCGCAGCACCTGCAGGCCGTCCATGTCGGGCAGGCCCAGGTCGAGGATGGCCAGCTCGGGCTGGGCCCGGCGGGTGCGCGAGAGCAGGGCGCGGCCGGTGGCGAAGGTCTCGCAGCGGAAGCCGTATTCACCGAGGGTGTCGGCGATCAGGCGGGCGATGTCGGCTTCATCCTCGACGATGAAGATGAGGGGGCTGTCCTTGTCGGGGGTGGTCATGGTGCCGGGGTCTCCGGGTATTCAAGGGCGGCGAGGGCGGCGCCGAGGCTTGCCCGGTCGAAGGGCTTGCGCAGGGTGGGGATGTCCGGGCTGCCCGGGGTGGGGTCGCCGGTGGCGTAGCCGGTGATCAGCAGGATGGGCAGCCGTGGCCGTAGCGTCCGGGCGGCGCTGGCGAGTTCGCGCCCGCCCATGCCGGGCATCACCGTATCGGACACCAGCAGGGCGATGTCCTCGACGGCTTCGAGCATGCTCAGCGCTTCGAGGCCGTTGCTGGCTTCGATGACCGGGAAGCCCAGCTCGGTGAGTTGCTGGCGGATCACCTTGCGGACTTCCGGCTCGTCCTCCACCAGCAGGGTCAGGCGCTGTTCGTTGCCGTCGCGGGCGGCCGCGTGGCGGGGGGGCGCCGGCGTTGCCGGCGGGGCGTCGGTCATCGGAACGATGAAGCGGACGTTGGTGCCCTTGCCCGGCGCGCTGAGGATGCGGATGTTGCCGCCTGACTGGCGGATGAAGCCATACACCATGGCCAGCCCGAGGCCGCTGCCGGCGCCGAAGGCCTTGGTGGTGAAGAAGGGCTCGAAGAGGCGTGGCAGCAGTTCGGGGGCGATGCCGGTGCCGGTGTCCGACACGTCGAACTGGACGTAGTCGCCCGCTGGCACTTCTACCAGCAGGGCCAGGCTGGGCGAGACGTGCCGGCGCGCCAGGGCGATGGTCAGGGTGCCGCCCTCGGGCATGGCGTCGCGGGCGTTGATGGCCAGGTTGAGCAGGGCGTTCTCGAGCTGGTGGGGGTCCACCAGGGCGTAGAGCTTCTCGGTGGGAAGCTCCAGGTGGATGGCGATGCGCTCGGTGAGGGAGCGGGACAGCAGCTGGGTCATGCCATGCACCAGGGCGCCGACTTCCACCGGGCTGGGCGCCAGAGGCTGCTGGCGCGAGAAGGTGAGCAGCCGGCGGATCAGTTCGGTGCCGCGCCGGGCTGCCGACAGGGCGGGCTCGAGGTAGTCCTCGAAGCCCTGGTGGGCCGGCAGCTTGTCGCGCAGGGTGTGCAGGTTGCCGGTGATGATGGTGAGCAGGTTGTTGAAGTCATGGGCGAGGCCGCCGGTGAGCTGGCCGACGGCTTCCATCTTCTGGGCCTGGACCAGCGCGGCCTGGCTGGCCTTCTGCTCGGTGATGTCGATGGACAGCACGAAGAAGCCCTGCACGCCGCCGGCTATCGATGCTTCGGGCACCACTGCGCTGCGGGCATAGACCTGCCGCCCCGAGGCGCTGCTGCGGGAATACTCGTAGCTGACCTGTTCACCGGTGCCGGCCTGGTCCAGGTAGGGCTTGATCTGGGCGTAGGCCTCGGCGCCGAAGACCTCGGCGATGCTGCGGCCGACGATGCTGTCCTTGTCCAGGCCGAACCACTCGGCATAGCCCTTGTTGGCGAAGCGGTAGCGTTCGCCGGCATCCACGTAGGCGATCAGGGCCGGGATGGCGTCCATGATCAGGCGCAGGCGCTCTTCGCTGCGGGCGAGCTGGGCGGCCACGTTGTCGAGGCGGGTGGTGGCCGCTTCGAGTTCCGCTGTACGGGCGTGGACGCGGTCTTCCAGTTCGGCGTTCTGGCGCTCGATGAGCTGTTCGTAGCGGCGCTGCTCGGTGATGTCGGTCCACAGGGTGACGAAGCCCAGGTTGGGAATCGGGACTCCGCGCACCGCCAGGACCTGGCCGTTGGGGCGGGTGCGCTCCACGTGGTGGGGCTGGAAGGCGCGGACCGCGGCCATGCGTTCGGCCACGATGCGTTCGATCTCGTCGGGGGCGAGGCCGCCATTGCCATATTCGCCGCGCTGGAGGTTGAAGCGCACGAAGTCTTCAAAGGGCGTGCCGACCCGCACCATGTCCTCGGGGAAGTCGAGGAGGCGCAGCATGGCCTTGTTCCAGGTGACCAGCCGCGGTGCCGCGTCGAAGACCGCGATGGCCTGGTCGAGGAGGTCGAAGCCGGCCAGCAGCAGGTCGTAGCGGCGCAGCGCCTCCGGGCTGCCGGGCCTGGCGGCCGGTACGGGGGCGGGT
>WBTZ01000127.1 GCA_009026175.1 Zoogloea sp.
GGAGGGGCTTGATCCGGGGGGCGGTGACGGCCACGTCCGGCAATTCGGGGGCTTGCTCTTCAGCCCGGGCCGCGGGCGCGGCAAGGAGGGGAAAGGCGGCTGCGAGCATCACGGCGAGCGTGGCCGGCCTGGGACGGATTGAATGCATCGGGACTTCCTGCGCAGGATGGCAAAGCGCGGATTGTCCGCGGGCCGGGCGCTGTCCCGCGAGTGGCAAAACGTCGCGGGGTGGGCGCTGCAGGGGGCCGGGGAGTCCGGCCGTGTCGTGAACGTGCGAAGGCCGGATGCCGCGCGGTGCGGACATCCGGCCTTCGGTGATGCAGGGGCGGCGGAGTTACACGACCCCGGCGCCGTGGGCCTGCTGGTCGGCCCAGTAGCTCGAGCGCACCATGGGGCCGCAGGCGGCGTTCTTGAAGCCCATCTTCAGCGCTTCGGTCTCGAACATCTTGAAGGTGTCGGGATGGACGTAGCGCAGCACCGGCAGGTGGCCGCCGGAGGGTTGCAGGTACTGGCCGATGGTGAGCATGTCCACGTTGTGGGCGCGCATGTCGCGCAACACCTCGAGGATCTCGTCATCGGTCTCGCCGAGGCCGACCATCAGGCCGGACTTGGTGTTGACCTCCGGGTGGCGGGCCTTGAACTGCTTGAGCAACTCGAGGGAGTAGGCGTAGTCGGAACCCGGGCGGGCCTGCTTGTAGAGGCGCGGCACGGTCTCCAGGTTGTGGTTCATGACGTCCGGCGGGGCCCGGTCGAAGATGTCCAGGGCGATCTCCATGCGGCCGCGGAAGTCGGGCACCAGCACCTCGATGGTGGTCTTGGGGCTGGCTTCGCGGGTGGCGCTGATGCACTGCACGAAGTGGTCGGCGCCGCCGTCGCGCAGGTCGTCCCGGTCCACGCTGGTGATCACCACGTAGTTGAGGCGCATCGCGGCGATGGTCTTGGCCAGGTTGGCCGGCTCGTTGGCGTCCAGCGCCTCGGGGCGGCCGTGGCCCACGTCGCAGAAGGGGCAGCGGCGGGTGCAGATGTCACCCATGATCATGAAGGTGGCCGTGCCCTTGCCGAAACATTCGTGGATGTTCGGGCAGGAGGCTTCTTCGCAGACCGTGTGCAGCTTGTGTTCGCGCAGGGTGTCCTTGATCTCGTTGAAGCGTTCGACCTCGGCGCCGGCGCCGAGCTTGATGCGGATCCAGTCGGGTTTCTTGAGGCGTTCGGCGGGAACGATCTTGATGGGGATGCGGGCGGTCTTGGCGGCGCCGCGCTGCTTGCGGCTCTCGGAATCCATGGGGCGGTTGTCCTTTGGTCAGGCAGTGGGGGGGACGTCGGGAAAATGTCGCCGGAGGTGGCCGAGAAGCCGCTCGGCGACTTCGTCGGGTGCCTCGGTCACACCGAAGTCCTTGAGTTGTATGGTCTTGAGCCCACTATAGCCGCAAGGATTGATCCACGTAAATGGTGTGAGATCCATATCGACATTGAGGGACAGCCCGTGGTAGGTGCAGCCGTTCCTGACCCGCAGGCCGAGGGCCGCCACCTTCTCGCCCGCGATATAGACCCCGGGGGCGCCGTCCTTGCGTTCGGCGTTCAGGCCGTAGTCGGCGATGCAGTCGATGAGGGACTGTTCCAGCAGATTCACCATCTCGCGCACCTTGAGGTGGCGCCGGTGCAGGTCGAGGAGCAGATAGGCCACCACCTGGCCGGGGCCGTGGTAGGTGATCTGGCCGCCCCGGTCGATCTTGACCATGGGGATCTCGGTGGCCTGCAGCAGGTGTTCCGGCTTGCCCGCCTGGCCGAGGGTGTAGACCGGCGGGTGCTGGACCAGCCACAGCTCGTCCTCGGTGCTGGCGTCGCGGCTGGAGGTGAAGGCCTGCATGGCCCGCCAGGTGGGCTCGTAGGGCACCAGGCCCGGGCGGCGGACGATCACAGGACGACCTTGACCATCGGGTGGGACGACAGCTCCCGGTACAGGGCGTCGAGCTGGGCCTGGGAGGTGGCGTTCAGGGTGCAGGTGATGGCCAGGTAATTGCCCTTGGCGGAGGGCCGCATCTGCATCGCCCCGGCGTCGAAGTCCGGGGCGTGGCGCAGCACCACCTCGAGCACCGTCTGGGCGAAGCCATCCACCCGCGCGCCCATGATCTTGATGGGAAATTCGCAGGGGAATTCGAGCAGGGTGGTGCGTTCTTCGGTCATCGGCGTCTCGCTCAAAGGTTCTTGAACCACAGGCGGATGGCATCCCACAGGCGGCCGAACCAGCCCGCTTCGGGGACTTCCTCGAGGGCGACCAGGGGGTACTCGCCCACCGGCTTGCCGTCGAGGCTGAGTTGCAGGGTGCCGATCGCCTGGCCCTTGGCCACCGGCGCCATCAGGGGCTGCTGGCTGACCACGTTGGCCTTCAGCTTGTCTCCGTCACCCTTCGGCAGGGACAGCACGAAATCGTTCAGGAAGCCGGCCTTGACCATGTTCTCCTGGCCCTTCCAGATGCGGAATTCCTGCACGGCCTGGTTGGCGGTGTAGACCTTGACCGTGTCGAAGGCCAGGTAGCCCCAGTTGAGCAGCTTCTGGGATTCCTGGGCGCGCACGCTGTCGCTGGCGGTGCCGACCACGACGGACACCAGGCGGCGCTCGTTGCGCTTGGCCGAGGCGATCAGGCAGTAGCCGGCGCTCTCGGTGTGGCCGGTCTTGACGCCGTCGACGGTGGGGTCGATGTAGAGCAGGCGGTTGCGGTTGGGCTGCTTGATCTTGTTGTAGGTGTATTCCTTGATGGAATAGATCGGATAGAACTCGGGGAAGTCGCGGATGATGGCGGTGGCCAGGGTGGCCAGGTCACGCACCGAGGTCAGGTGCGAGGGGTGGGGCAGGCCGGTTGAGTTCTCGAAGTGGGTGTTCTTGAGACCGAGGCGGGCCGCTTCCTTGTTCATCAGCTGCACGAAGTTCTCTTCGGAGCCGGCGATGATTTCCGACAGGGCGACACAGGCGTCGTTGCCGGACTGGATGATCATCCCGTGGATCAGCTCCTTCACGGTGACCGGCATGTTCGGCTCGATGAACATCTTGGAGCCGGGGACCTTCCAGGCCCGCTCGGACACCGGGACGATCTGGTCGAGGGAAATGGTCTTGTTCTTGACGGCGGCAAAGCTCAGGTAGGCCGTCATGAGCTTGGTCAGCGAGGCCGGCTCGATCCGCTCGTCGGGTTTCTCTGCCGTGAGGGTCTGGCCGGAGCCCACGTCGAGGAGCACCCAGGCCTTGGCCGCGACCGTCGGCGGGGTCATCTGGGCGAAGGCGAGGGCCGGAAGGACCAGCAGGAGCAGGATGATGCGACGCAACATGATGGGAAGGGAAAGCGAAAAAAGTGCGATTATAGTCACGCCCACGTTTCGTCGCCCCCACGTAATCGTAAGCGGATGCGGAACTTTGGCGACCCCCCTCCGGTCTTTTGTTGCAATGCGATCCATTCGGCGGCTCCTTTCCCTGTTGATGGCCTGTCTTGTCCTTTTCTGGGCAGGCACCTCCATGGCCGACGACAACGTGGAGGCCGCCGCCGAGCTCGCCGACCTGGCCGAGCAGGTCCAGCAGGTGTCGCCCGTTCTTGAGGCGAGCCTGGATCTGGACGCGCCGGACCCCCTGGATTGCCCCGCCCTGGCCTGCGAGATCCGCGTGCAGGCCCAATTTCTGCTTGAAGATCCTCCGCGCCACGTGCTCTGCCACTGGCTCTCGGTGACACCCCGGCAAATCTCGCCACCTCCTCGTCTGGGCTGACCTTGCCCCCGGAGGGGGCCGTTCGCCGACGGGTTGTTCGTGCCTGTTGCTTTCCGCTGTCATCGGCAGTGCCCTGCTGGGCGCTGAAGGATATTTATGTCAATCAGATTTTGTGCGGCCCTCGCCTTCGTGGCGCTGGCCCATTCCGCCCTGGCCGTTGCGCCGGCCGCCGAGCCCTACAAGCTCCAGGCCCTGCGTGATGCGGCCCGGGCCACCCACCCTTCGCTGCAGGCTGCCCGCTCCATGGTGGATGCGGGGCGTGCCCAGGTTGTCACCGCGGGTGCCTATCCCAATCCGGAGGTGGAGTTCCTGGCCGGCCGGACCCAGGCCCGGGTGCCCGGTGCCGCCGCGGGCGCCTCCCAGACCCTCGAGATCACGCAGCGTATCGACAACCCCTGGCAGCGCGAGGCGCGTGTCGGTGCGGCCGGCCATGGGCTGGAGGCCCGCCAGGCCGAAGGCCGCGTCTTCGAGGTGGATCTGCTGGCACGTCTCGACCAGCGTTTCTTCGAGTTGTTGCGTCGCCAGGCCGAGCAGCGGGCCGCCAGTGAGGACCTGAGCCTCGCCGAGCAGATCCGTGCGCGGGTCGCCGTCCGCGTCCAGACTGGTGAAGCGCCGCGCTATGAGCTGATCAAGGCCGACACCGAACTCCTCAACGCCCAGAAGGCGGCCGAGAGTGCCGGCCTGCGGGTCGCCCAGGCCAAGGCGCTGCTGCGCAGCATGGTGGGCCCGGGCCTGCCGGCTGACTTCGAGGTGGATGGGTCGCTGGCCGCCGGCCCTGCCGTGCCGGGCCTCGAGACCCTGCGCGAGGAAGTGCTGGCCCGCAACCCGGAGCTGGCCCGTGCCCGCGCCGAAGTGCGCCGGGCCGAGAGCCAGCTGGAGCTGGAGCGGCTGCGCCGCCATCCGGAAGTGGCCCTGAAGGTGGCCGAGGACCGCGACGTGGAGACCCGCAACAGCCGCATCGGCGTGTTCGCGGTGGTTCCGCTGTGGGACCGGCGGACCGGGCCGGTGGCCGAGGCCGGGGCCCTGCTGGGCAAGTCCCGCAGCGACCGCGACAACCAGGAGCTGCTGCTGTTGCAGGCCCTGGAAACGGCCTATCGCCATTACGAGATTGCCCGCAACCAGGTGAATGCGCTGGAGAACGGCATCCTGCGCGAGGCGGAGGCCGCCCTCAAGGTGGCGGAGGCTGCCTACCGCTTCGGTGAGCGCGGCATCCTCGACTACCTCGACGCCCAGCGCGTGTTCCGCGCCGCCCGCAATGAACTCATCTCCGCCCGCTACGAACTGCAGCTGGCCGTCATCGAAATCGAGCGCCTGCGCGCTGCCCAATGATCCGGATCCCAACCATGAAGCTCAAGCCGATTCACCTGGCCATCCTGATGGCCGCCCTCGTCCTCGGTGGCTGCAAGGAAGCGTCCAGGCCCGCCGCCAAGGCCACCGACAACGGGAGTGCCACGACCCTCAGCGAGGGAACCGGGGCCGAGATCAAGGTCTCGCCGCCTGACCCCGGGCTGGTCACGGTTCCGCCCGCTTTTGGTGCGGAAATCAAGGTGATGCCCGCCGGACAGACCCAGATTTCCGACACGCTGCGGGTGGCCGGCAAGGTCGACTTCGACCAGACCCGGGTGACCCGCATCGGTGCCACCGTGACCGGTCGGGTCATCGAGATCCAGGCCCACCTGGGCCAGCAGGTCCGGGTGGGGGATTCCCTGGCGGTGATCAACAGCACCGAGCTGGGCGAGGCCCAGCTGACCTACCTGAAGGCCCGCGCCCACGCCGACCTGCAGGCCCGCAGCGTCGAGCGGGCACGCCAGCTCTTCGCCGCCGACGTGATCGGCAAGGCCGAGCTGCAGCGCCGCGAGAGCGAGCTGTCGATTGCCTCGGCCGAGCAGCGCGGGGCGGCCGACCAGCTGCGCGTGCTGGGCATGTCGTCTGCCGCCATCAACAAGCTGGGCGCCACCGGCGCCATCAATTCCGTGACCTCGGTTGCGTCGACCATGGTGGGAACGGTAGTGGACCGCCAGGTGGCCCAGGGGCAGGTGGTGCAGCCTGCCGATGCGCTGTACGTGGTGGCGGACCTGTCGCGGGTGTGGGTGACCGCCGAGGTGCCCGAACAGCAGGCCGCCCTGGTCAAGGCCGGCCAGACCGTGGACATCGAGGTGCCGGCGCTGGGCTCCCGCCTGGCCGGCAAGCTGATCTTCGTCGCCGACACGGTGAACCCCGAGACGCGGACCGTGGCGGTGCGCAGCGTGGTGGACAACGCCAACCGTCAGCTCAAACCGGCGATGTTGGCCACCATGCTGATCAAGGCGGCGCCGGTGGAGCGGGTGGTGATCCCGGCCGAGTCGGTGGTGCGCGATGCGGATGCCGACAACGTCTTCGTCGAGGTGGCGCCCCAGCAGTTCCGCCTGACGCCGGTGCGGCTCGGGCCGGACATGGACGGCAAGCGGGCGGTATTGTCCGGGCTCAAGCCGGAGCAGCGCATTCTCGTGTCGGGGGCTTTCCACCTGAACAACGAGCGCAAGCGCAAGGAACTGGAATAAGGACCGGCCATGATCGAATCCCTCGTCAGAACCGCCCTCCAGCAGCGCCTGGTGGTGGTGGTGGTGGCGGTCGTGTTGATGGTCTTCGGCCTCAACGCGGCGCGCAAGTTGTCGGTGGATGCCTTCCCCGACGTCACCAACGTACAAGTCCAGATCGCCACCGAGGCCAAGGGCCGCTCCCCTGAAGAGGTGGAGCGCTTCGTCACGGTGCCGCTGGAAATCGCCATGACCGGCCTTCCCGGGCTGGAGGAGATGCGTTCCCTCAACAAGCCCGGCCTGTCCCTGATCACCCTGGTGTTCACCGAGACCACGGACGTGTATTTCGCCCGCCAGCTGGTGATGGAGCGCCTGCTCGAAGTCGGCAGCCGCATGCCGACCGGGATCGTGCCGGTGCTCGGCCCGGTGTCCACCGGCCTGGGCGAGGTGTATCAATACACCCTCGACCATCCGGACGACGGCGACCGCGAGCTCAGCGAGAAGGAGCTGACCGAGAGGCGCATCGTCCAGGACTGGGTGGTGCGGCCCCTGCTGCGCTCGATTCCCGGCGTGGCGGAGATCAACTCCCAGGGCGGCTATGCCCGCCAGTACCAGGTGCTGGTGAACCCGGACCGCCTGCGTCATCACCACCTCACCATCCGTGATGTGTACGAAGCCGTGGCCCGCAACAACGCCAACTCCGGCGGCGGCGTCCTGCCGCAGTATGCGGAGCAGTACCTGATCCGCGGTGTGGGTCTGGTGAAGAGCCTGTCCGACATCGGGGCGATCGTGCTCAAGGAGGTGGGCGGCACGCCGGTCTATGTCCGCGACGTGGCCGAGGTGACCTTTGGCCATGAGGTGCGCCAGGGGGCGGTGGTGAAGAACGGTGTCACCGAGTCGGTCGGCGGCATCGTGATGATGCTGCGCGGCGGCAACGCCAAGGAGGTGGTCAGCCGCATCAAGGCCCGGGTGGCCGAGATCAACGACAAGGGCATGCTCCCCGACGGCTTGAAGATCGTGCCCTACTACGACCGTTCGGAGCTGGTGGATGCCGCCTTGTGGACCGTCACCAAGGTGCTGATGGAGGGCATCCTGCTGGTGGTGGTGGTGCTCTTCCTGTTCCTCGGCGACGTGCGCTCCAGCCTGATCGTGGTGGCCACCCTGGTGCTGACACCCCTGCTCACCTTCATGGCCATGAACCACTACGGCATTTCGGCCAACCTGATGTCCCTGGGCGGCCTGGCGATCGCCATCGGCCTGATGGTGGACGGCTCGGTGGTGGTGGTGGAGAACGCCTTCGGGCGCCTCGGCCATGCTGCCGACAAGGGCGAGAGCAAGATCCGCATCATCTTCGATGCGGTACGCGAGGTGGCCACGCCGGTGATCTTCGGGGTCAGCATCATCATCCTGGTGTTCCTGCCCCTGATGACCCTGCAGGGCATGGAGGGCAAGATGTTCGCGCCCCTGGCCTACACCATCGCGATCGCCCTGGCGGTGTCCCTGTTCCTGTCCCTGACCCTCACCCCGGTGCTGTCGTCCTACCTGCTCAAGGGGGGGGCCGAGCACGACACCTGGCTGATCGCCAAGCTCAAGGCGCCCTACCTGAAGATGCTCCACTGGTCGGTGGCCAACAGCCGCAAGACGGTGGTGGGCGGCATCGTGCTGCTGGTGGCGACCCTGGGCATGTTCCCGCTGCTGGGCACCGCCTTCATCCCCGAGATGAAGGAAGGCTCGGTGGTGCCCGGCATCAACCGGGTGCCCAACATCTCGCTGGACGAGTCCATCAAGATGGAAATGCAGGCGATGAAGCTGGTGATGGAAGTGCCGGGCGTCAAGTCGGCCATCTCAGGGGTGGGCCGCGGCGAGTCGCCGGCCGATCCGCAGGGGCAGAACGAGTCGACCCCCATCGTCAGCCTCAAGCCGCGTGACGAGTGGCCCGACGGGTGGACCCAGGACGACATCGCCGATGCCATGCGCGAGAAGCTCAAGGTGCTGCCCGGTGCCCAGGTGGTGATGGCCCAGCCGATCTCCGACCGGGTGGACGAGATGGTGACCGGGGTGCGTTCGGACGTGGCCGTCAAGGTGTTCGGCGATGACCTGGACCTGCTCAAGAAGAAGGCCGACGAGATCGCCCGGGTGGCGTCCTCGGTGCAGGGGGCGACCGACATCCGCGTCGAGCGGGTCACCGGGCAGCAATACCTGTCCATCGAGATCGACCGGGCCGCGATTGCCCGCCACGGCCTCAATGTGTCCGATGTGAACGACGTGATCGAGGCCTCCATCGGTGGCAAGCAGGCCACCGAGATCTACGAGGGCGAGCGGCGCTTCGCGTCGGTGGTGCGCCTGCCGGAGAACTACCGGAACAACGTCGAGAAGATCGGCAACATCCTGGTCAGCGCGCCCAGCGGTGCCCAGGTGGCCCTGGAGAACCTGGCCGCCATCAAGGTGGTGGACGGCCCGGCCCAGGTCTCCCGGGAGTTGGCCAAGCGCCGCGTGGTGGTCGCCATCAACGTGAAGGACCGCGACCTCGGCGGCTTCGTCGCCGAGCTGCAGAAGGTGGTGGACGCCAAGGTGGAGCTGAAGGAAGGCTATTACCTGGAGTGGGGCGGCCAGTTCCAGAACCTGGAGCGGGCGATGGGCCACCTGACCATCATCATCCCGGTGACGGTGGCGGCGATCTTCTTCCTGCTGTTCCTGCTGTTCGGGTCGCTCAAGCTGGCCAGCCTGATCATCCTGGTGCTGCCCTTTGCCAGCGTGGGCGGGGTGCTCGGCCTGCTGGTGACGGGTGAATACCTGTCGGTGCCGGCCTCGGTGGGCTTCATCGCCCTGTGGGGGATCGCCGTGCTCAACGGGGTGGTGCTGGTGAGCTACATCCGCAGCCTGCGCACGGAGGGCATGCCGGTGGCCAAGGCGGTGGTGCAGGGCGCGGTGTTGCGCTTCCGGCCGGTCATGATGACCGCGACGGTGGCCCTGCTGGCGCTGATCCCCTTCCTGTTCGCCACCGGGCCGGGCTCGGAAGTGCAGCGTCCGCTGGCCATCGTGGTGATCGGCGGCCTGATCACCTCGACCCTGCTGACCCTGGTGGTGCTGCCCACCCTCTACAAGTGGTTTGACGACACGCCCTACGAGGCGTGATACCCCGGGGCGGGCTTGGGGCCCGCCCCGCATCAGAAGGAATGCAACATGAGAGAGATACTGGCAATCATCCGTCCCCAGAAGCTGCCACGCCTGCGCGAGGTGTTGCGTGCCCTGCCGGGCTTTCCCGGCATGACGGTCACCAAGGCGGCAGGCTGCGGGGCGACGGCACGGCACACCCCGCACTCCATCAAGGAGGTGCTGACCGACTTCACGGACAAGGTGCGCATCGAGATCATTGCGCCGGACGACATCGCGGACCTGCTGGTGGACCACATCGTCCAGGTGGCGAGCACCGGGCAGACCGGCGACGGCCTGGTATGGGTGAAGGATGTGCAGCGCGCGGTGTTCATCCGCAAGACGGTGGGCTCGGACACCCCCTGAGCGGAAGCCGACGCCCGGATGGCGGCGCCTGCTGCCATCCGTCGCGGGCTTAGAGCTCCACCGCCAGCGACATCCAGACCATCGGTGAAGCCGGGTTGACCGGCTTGTTCACATATTGGGGCAGGCATTGCTCGGAGCGGTCGGCGATCTCCTGGTGGCGTCCGCCGAGGTTGATGCCGTTGAGCGCCATTTCCACCTTCCTGCCATCCAGCCGGAAAGCCCGCGCCAGGCGCAGGTCGAGGCTGGTGTAATCGGCGGACGTGTAGGCGCAGCCGGGGACGTAGCCATAGCCGCCGGCCAGCGAGCCCATGCGCAGGACGCTGGCCGTGCTCTTCCAGCCGCCGCCGTAGTCCTGCAGCCAGGTGAGGGAGGCCGAGTAGGGGGCGGTGCGCGCGGCCACTTCCGGTTCGTTGGTGTGACGATCGATCAGGGTGTGGCTGAGCAGGATCTCGGTGCCCGGCCGTGGCCGCGTGCGGAACTGGTATTCGAGGCCGCGCAGGACGACCGGCGAGCCCAGGTTGTCGAACTGGGACGAGGGCAGCCCGACCAGCGCCAGCGGCCCGACCGGCGAGGGGATGTTGCGGCGGATCACGAAGTGGCTGATCCGTTCGTGGAAGATGCGCAGGTCAAGGGTTCCGTCGATCGACGGAAAGCGCCCCAGGTAGCCGATCTCGAGGGTGTCGACGGAGGGCGTGCGCAGATTGGGGTTGGGCACGTAGGGCCAGGCGATCGGCTTGCTGGTGGCCGGGTCGCTGCCCGGTGCGTAGGCCCGCACATCCCCGTAGATGTCGAACAGGTTGCGTTGCTGCCAGGCACGGGCATAGCCGGCGCGCAGGGTCGAGGTGGGGCTGCTCTGCCAGTTGATGAAGGCGCGGGGAACGAACTGTGCCGCCTTGTCGCCGCTCTTCTCGAGGAGACCGCCCAGGTTCAGCTGCCAGCCCGGCGTGATGTGCCAGTCCAGGTTGGAGAAGGCCCGGTACAGGTTGATGGAGGGGGGCGGGCCACCGGCAAATAGGAAGGGCGCCGACGTCTCGTCGCGCCGCCCCTCCAGGCCCCAGACCATGCGGGTCTGGGGGTTCAGGGCGAAGCGGTGCTGGATCTCGGCATTGCTCCGGTCACTCTGGCGATTGCGGTTCAGCGGGACTGCAGGGAAGGCCGCCGAGCTGGCCAGCCACTGGTCGATCGACGACTCGTGATTGCGGTACAGGCTGACCAGCCATTCCTCGTCCTGGCTGAGGGTCCGCCGCCAGGTCAGATGCAGGGTGCTGTTCTCGGAGGCTGCGGTGCGCTCGCCGTTGTTGTTGTAGATGGAGTCTGCGTAGCCCGCATCCCGGCTGATGTGGTTGTAGCCGGCGCGCAGGGTCAACTCGTCGCGGGCGTCGATCCGGTAGTCGCTGCGCAGGCTGAGGGTCTGGCTCAGGCGCGAATCGTGGACATCGCGGAAGCCGCCGTCCCGGGTTCGCGCGGCGGAGAGCCGCACCCCGGCGCCGTTGCCCCCGCCGGTCCAGCTGACCTGGGCATCGGCGATGCCGCGGTTGCCGGTGTTCAGTTGTCCGGAGGCACCATGCTCCTGGTGGCTGTGACGGGTGATGATGTTGATCACGCCGAGAAAGGCATTGGCGCCGTAGGCGTTGGAATTGGTGCCCCGCACGATCTCGATGCGCTCGATTTCCTGGATCGTCAGGGGCAGGGCGGACCAGTCCACGCCGCCGGAGGAGTTGGGGGCATACACCGAGCGGCCATCGATCAGGACCTGGATTTCGGTGGGGAAGTCGCTGCCCAGCCCATGGTAGGTCACCCACTGGGAATGGCCGCGCTCCTGGCCGATCTGCATGCCCGGCACCAGGCGCAGCAGGCGCGCCACATCCCGGTAGCCGGTGGCCTGGATGAACTCCCGATCGAGGATGGTGACCGCGCCAGGGGCCTCGTTCAGGGCCTGGGGCAGGCGGGAGGCCGAGAGGACGGTGGGCAGATCCTCAAAAAACGGGGCTTCCGCACCCGGCGGCGAAACGGCGTCGGCTGCCAGGGCGACCGCAGGTCCAGTCAGTAAGGTGCACAGGAACCGCCTGTCGGGAAGCAAGGGCATCTCGGAATGTGTGGTTTCTTGTGGGATCGGGGGGCGCTCAGGCCAGAACATTACCCCGGTCACAGATTATAGGGGGCCCTCAACCTCCTTCTTGTGGATTAGTGCTCAAATTGAGCGTGATGTGTTTCGTCGCCGCAACGGATTTACCGCAGGCTCCATGGCGGAGCCTGCGGTATCGGGAAAGGCTCAGCCCAGCCGCACGGCGATGAAGATCCGGCTGCCGCCCCGCTGGACCAGCAGCGCGAAGCGGTTGCCGGCGGCGTCGAGCAGCTTGCGGAACTGCTCCACGCTGGTGATCGCCTGGTTGTTGATGCCGAGGATCACGTCGCCGCCCTGCAGCCCGGCCTTGGCCGCCGGGCCGCTGGCGCCTTCGACGACGATGCCGCCGGGCACGCCGAGGCGCGAGGCTTCCTGCGGGCTCAGGGCCCGTCCGGTCAGGCCCAGCTTGGCGCTGGGGCTCTCGCCCTTGCGGTCGGGGCTGGCCGCGAGGGTCCTTTCGGCGGCCTGTTCGCCCAGGACCACATTGACCTCGCGGTTCTTGCGATCACGCCACACCGTCAGCCGGACCGTGGTGCCCGGCTTCTGTTCGCCGATGATGCGCGGCAGATCGACGGAGCTGTCCACCTTCTGGCCATTCACGGCGGTGACCACGTCGCCGGTCTGCAGGCCGCCCTTCTCGGCCGGCGAGCCGGCTTCCACGTTGGCCACCAGGGCGCCCGAGGGCTTGTCGAGGCCGAAGTTCTGGGCGAGCTCGGCGTCGAGCCCCTGGATGGTCACGCCGAGGCGGCCCCGGGAGACCTTGCCGTACTTCTGCAGTTGATCCTTGACCTTCAGCGCCACGTCGATGGGGATGGCAAAGGAGATGCCCATGAAGCCGCCGGAGCGGGAGTAGATCTGGGAGTTGATGCCGATCACTTCACCGGCCAGGTTGAACAGGGGACCGCCCGAGTTGCCCGGGTTGATCGCCACGTCGGTCTGGATGAAGGGCACGTAGTTCTCGTCGGGCAGGCGCCGGGCCTTGGCACTGATGATGCCGGCGGTCACGGTGTTCTCGAAGCCGAAGGGCGAGCCCATGGCCACCACCCACTCGCCGACCTTGCTGTGCTCTGCGTCGCCGGTCTTCACGAAAGGCAGGCCGGTGGCGTCGATCTTCAGCAGGGCCACGTCGGTGCGCTTGTCGCTGCCGACGACCTTGGCCTTGAAGTCCCGCTTGTCGGTGAGCTTGACGGTGACTTCGGTGGCGCCGTCCACCACGTGGGCGTTGGTCAGTACGTAGCCGTCCGCGCTGACGATGAATCCCGAGCCCACGCCTTGCTGGATCTGCTCGGGGGCCCGGCCGCCCCTCCCGCCGCCATTGCCTGGCGTGCCGGGGGCGGGAATGCCGAAGCGGCGCAGGAAATCGTAAAAGGGATCGTCAGCGAAGGGGTCTTCACCGGAGGTGCCGCCGCCGCGGGCCACCTTCTGGGTGACGCTGATGTTCACCACTGCGGGGCCGACCTGTTCGACCAGCGCGGAGAAATCGGGCAGACCATAGCGCCCCTGCGCGACCGGGCCGCTGGCCTGGACGGGGGCCGCTGGTGTGGCGGTGTTGGCCGCGTGGGACGGTGAAATGGCGCCTTCCTGCAGGCAGCCGGTCAGGGCCAGGACGATGGCCGAGAAAGCAAGGGTGGATTTGACCATTACGGGTTTCATCGAATGCTCCAGTTTGTGGCCTGGGAATGGACGGCCGGCGGGGCGCCCTGTTCCGTGTTTAAACAAGCGCTTACAAAAATACGCCCCCACGCTCCCCGCTGCGCGGGTCGCTGCCCCCCGAGGGGGCGCCTTCATCTTGGGGCGGCCCGGCGATGAAGGGTGGCCCCCACGCTCCCCGCTGCGCGGGTCGCTGCCCCCCGGGGGGGCGCCTTCATCTTGGGGCGGCCCGGCGATGAAGGGTGGCCCGGCGATGAAATGGGGGCGTTGGTCCGGAGTACAAGAGGGGGCATGGCCATTCGGTGCAGCGCGTCATGTGCTTTCGGTATGGGCGATGTATAGTTAATCTCTATCGCAGACAGGGGTGACCCGATGACGTTAACCGATCTCCGCTATCTCGTCGCATTGGCCCGGGAGCGCCACTTCGGCCATGCGGCTGAACGCTGCAATGTCAGCCAGCCGACCCTGTCCGTGGCGATCAAGAAGCTCGAGGACGAACTCGCGGTGACGCTCTTCGAGCGCAGCGCGGCGGACGTCAAGATCACCGACATCGGGGCCCGCATCGTGGCCCAGGCCGAAAAGGTGCTGCTCGAGGCCGGCCAGATCAAGGAGCTCGCCACCGCCGGGCGCGACCCCCTGTCGGGGCCGCTCAAGCTGGGCGTGATCTACACCATCGGGCCCTATCTGCTGCCCCACCTGATTCCCAGGGTCCATGAGGCGGCGCCCTCGATGCCGCTGCTGATCCAGGAAAACTACACTGCCCGCCTGGCCGAATCGCTGAAGCGTGGCGATCTGGACGTGATCGTGGTGGCCCTGCCCTTCGAGGAGCCGGGCATTGTCACCCAGGCGGTCTATGACGAGCCTTTCCGGGTCCTGATGCCGGCCGGCCACGCCTGGGAGAAGGATGAGCGCATCGCCGCCGCCCGCCTGGCCGAGGCGCCCCTGCTGCTGCTCGGGGCGGGCAACTGCTTCCGCGACCAGGTGCTGGAGGTGTGCCCGATGTGTCGCAGCGGCGAGGGCCTGCAACGCACCCTGGAAGGCAGCTCGCTGGAAACCATCCGCCACATGGTGGCCACCGGGGCCGGCATCACCGTGCTGCCGAGCAGTGCCGCCGATCCGCTGCCCGGCGGCAACAGCCTGCTGACGGTGCGCCCCTTCGAGGCGCCGGAACCTTTCCGGCGGATCGCCCTGGCCTGGCGGGTCACCTATCCGCGCAGCGGCGCCATCGACGTGATCCGTTCGGCCATTCTCGGCAGCCCCCTGCAGGGCGTCCGCCCGGTCACCCGCTGAAGGCCTTGTCGACCCCGGCCTCGGTCACGATCCAGTCCATCGGCTGGTCGTGGTCCTGGGGGTGGACGGTGTCGGCGCGGGCCAGTTCGAACGCCACCCCGACGCAGATCGGGGCCGGCCGCAGGGCCGCCAGGGTGCGGTCGAAATAGCCTCCGCCGTAGCCCAGCCGGTAGCCGGCCCGGTCGAACACGTTCAAGGGGATCAGCACCACCTCCGGGGCCACGGCCGCGGCGCCTGCCGGCACCGGAATGCCGTGATGATCCCGCTCCATGCTTGCTTCCGGGTGCCAGCGCAGGAAGCGCATCGCCTGGCCGGGCGCGTCCACCACCGGCAGGGCAGCCTCGCGGGCTGGATCGCCGGCCAGCCAGCGGCCGACCCACGCCACCAGATCCACCTCGCCCCGCCAGGGCCAGCAGAAGGCCAGGCGTTGCGGCGCGAGCCGGGCGATCAACGCGTCGAGATGGGCTTCTATGAGCCTGGAATGATGTTGGCGCTCGGGATCCGGAAGGGATTCGCGGGCGGCGATGCGGGCCTCCCGCAAGGATTTTCGCAGTGCAGCAATTTCCTTGCTGGAATCGGGGCCGGAGTGGGGGGCGGGTG
>WBTZ01000128.1 GCA_009026175.1 Zoogloea sp.
GCGCAGGTCCTGACCGACCATGCGCACGTCGCGGATGGCCAGCGGGCGCTTGTCGGCGAGAGAGCTCAGGACTGGCAGGTTGAACAGGCCGCGTGCCGCGTCGCCGACCAGGAAGGGCGCCAGGTACAGCACGATCTCATCCACGCAGCCTTCGCGCAGCAGCGAGCCATTGAGCTTGAAGCCGCTTTCGGCGGTGACCTCGTTGAGGCCCCGGCGCCCCAGTTCGATCATCAGGGCATCCAGATCCACCTTGCCGCCATCGTTGGGCAGCACGACCACATCGGCCCCCCGGCGCTGCAGGGCGGCGATGCGCTCCGGATTGTCCACCGCGGCGGCGATCAGCACCGGCCCGCCGTCGAGCAGGCGGGCATTGAGCGGTGTGTCGAGCCGCGCATCGACGACCACCCGCAGGGGCTGACGTTCGGTGGGGACGGCGCGGACGTTGAGCTGGGGGTCGTCGTCACGGACCGTCCCGATGCCGGTGAGCACGGCGCAGGAGCGGGCGCGCCAGCGATGGGCGTCGCGCCGTGCGTCGTCGCCGGTGATCCACTGGGATACTCCGTTCTCCAGCGCGGTCTTGCCGTCGAGGGTGGCGGCCGCCTTGAGGCGCAGCCACGGGCGGCCGCGGGTCATGCGGGAGATGAAGCCAATGTTCAGTTCGCGGGCCTCGGCTTCCTGGACGCCTGTGAGCGTCTCGATGCCGGCGTCCCGCAGGCGCTGCAGGCCGCGCCCGGACACCAGCGGGTTGGGGTCGCTCATGGCCACCACCACACGCTGCACGCCCGCCTTGACCAGCGCATCCGCGCAGGGTGGGGTCCGCCCATGGTGGGAGCAGGGCTCGAGGGTCACGTAGGCGGTGGCTCCGCGGGCGGAGTCCGCGGCCATGGCCAGGGCATGGACCTCGGCGTGGGGTTCGCCGGCACGTACATGCCAGCCCTCTCCGACCATCTGGCCATCCCGCACGATCACGCAGCCGACGCGCGGGTTGGGGGTGGTCGTGAACAGTCCGCGCGCTGCCAGTTCGAGGGCGCGGGCCATCCACCGGAAATCGTCGGCGGTGGCGCTCATGGGAATCAGGTCGCTTTTGGGGGGCGTCCGCGGGGACGGGTGGTGACTTCGCGGATCACTTCGGAGAATTCATCCACGTCCTCGAAGGCCCTGTAGACGGAGGCAAAGCGGATGTAGGCGACCTTGTCGAGCTTCTTGAGCTCGCGCATGACGAGTTCGCCGATGCGTTCGGAGGCGATCTCGCGTTCGCCGGAGGAGAGCAGCTTGGCCTCTATGCGGTCCACCGCGGCGTCCACGCTCTCAGCCGTGACGGGGCGTTTGCGCAGGGCCAGCTTCAGGCTGCCGAGCAGCTTGTCCCGGCTGTAGTCGGCACGACTGCCGTTCTTCTTGACCACCTGAGGCATCTTGAGGTCGATGCGCTCATAGGTGGTGAAGCGCTTGTCGCAGGAGAGGCAGCGACGGCGGCGCCGTACGATGTCACCGTCTTCGTTTTCACGGGTGTCGGTGACCTGCGTATTCTCGGCGCCGCAGAAAGGGCAATGCATGCGCTAGCGTCCCTGCCTGCGGCTGTCGCTGCTTACGCGCCGTACACCGGGAACTTGCGGCACAGTTCGGCAACCTTGGCGCGCACGTTCTCGAGGGTGGCTTCGTCGTTGGGCTTGTCGAGCACGTCGGCGATGAGATGCGCAATGCGCTCGGCCTCGATCTCGGTGAAACCCCGGGTGGTCATGGCCGGCGAGCCGATGCGGATGCCGGAGGTGACGAAGGGCTTCTGCGGATCGTTGGGGATGGAGTTCTTGTTGACCGTGATGTGGGCGCGGCCGAGGGCGGCTTCGGCTTCCTTGCCGGTGATGTTCTTGGACTGCAGGTCGAGGAGGAAGACGTGGCTCTCGGTGCGGCCGGAGACGATGCGCAGGCCGCGCTCTTCGCCCAGCACCCGGGCCATCACCCGCGCATTGGCGAGGACCTGCTCCTGGTAGTGCTTGAACTCGGGAGTGGCGGCTTCCTTGAAGGCGACGGCCTTGCCGGCGATCACGTGCATCAGCGGGCCACCTTGCAGGCCCGGGAAGATGGCGGAGTTGAGCGCCTTCTCGTGTTCGGCCTTCATCAGGATGATGCCGCCGCGCGGGCCGCGCAGAGTCTTGTGGGTGGTGGAGGTGACCACGTCGGCGTGGGGCACCGGGTTGGGGTAGTAGCCGGCGGCGATGAGGCCGGCGTAGTGGGCCATGTCCACCCAGAAGATGGCACCGATTTCCTTGGCGATCCTGGCGAAGCGCTCGAAGTCGATGCGCAGGGAGTAGGCGGAGGCGCCGGCGATGATGATGCGCGGCTTGTGCTCGCGGGCCAGCGCTTCCATCTTGTCGTAATCGATCTCTTCGTTCTTGTCGAGGCCGTAGGCGACGACGTTGAACCACTTGCCGGACATGTTCAGCGGCATGCCGTGGGTCAGGTGGCCCCCTTCGGCGAGGCTCATGCCCATGATGGTGTCGCCCGGCTTGGCGAAGGCCATCAGTACGGCCTGGTTGGCCTGGGAGCCGGAGTTGGGCTGGACGTTGGCGGCTTCGGCACCGAACAGGGTCTTGAGGCGGTCGATGGCGAGCTGCTCGGCCAGGTCGACGAATTCACAGCCGCCGTAATAGCGCTTGCCCGGGTAGCCTTCCGCGTACTTGTTGGTGAGCTGGGAGCCCTGCGCTTCCATGACGGCGGCGCTCACGTAGTTTTCGGAGGCGATCAGTTCGATGTGATCTTCCTGACGGCGGTTTTCGGCCTCAATGGCTTGCCACAGTTCAGGATCGACCTTGGCGAGGGTATTTTGCTTGGAAAACATGGCTATCCGGCGGGTGCGTGAGTCAAAAGCGGAGTTTAGCACGGCACCCGGGGCTTGCCGAAAGCCCCGGGTGCCTCGCCCGGCTGGCGGGCGGCCGGATCAGACGCGGAAATGGCCAACCTTGGCTTCCAGGTCACTGGCCAGACGCTCGAGCGTGGTGGTCTGTTCGTGGGTGTGGAGGGTGATCTGGTTGTTCTGATCGGCCATCCGGGCGATCCGCTCCACCCCGCGCGCCACTTCCTGGCTGGCGGCGCTCTGCTCGCGGGTGGCGCTGGCGATGTCCAGCACGGCGCCGGTGGTGCGCCCGCTTTCGTTGCGGATGGTTTCCAGGACCTCTCCGGAGGCGGTGGCGGACTCGACCCCGCCCTGGACCTCACGGGCCACTCCGGCAATCATCGTGACGACCCGTTGGGCCTCGCCCTGCACCTCGGACACCGTCGCCGAGATCTCCCGGGTGGAGCTGGCGGTGCGCTCGGCCAGTTTGCGGACTTCGTCTGCGACCACGGCGAAGCCACGGCCGCTTTCGCCGGCCCGGGCGGCTTCGATCGCCGCATTGAGGGCCAGCAGGTTGGTCTGGTCGGCGATCTCGTTGATGATCTTGCCGATGTTGGAAATGCGGGCGGAGCGCTCCGAGAGGAGGTTGACGGCTTCACCGGCCTTGCCGATCTCGCTGGCGATGCGATCCATGCCGCTGATCACGACGCGGACCTTGTTGCTGCCGTCGTCGGCATGGCCCTGTGCCTGCTGGGTGAAGTCGCGGGCGACGGCTGCACTGTCGGAGACCTGGGTGATGCTGACCGACAGTTCCTCGATGGCAGCAGCCAGGCTGGCGGCGGCCTCGCTCTGGGCGGTGGTGCCGCTCACCACCTGGTCGGACCCCAGCCGGACCTCGCGTGCAGCGTCCTTGACGGTGCTCGTCGTCTGGATGACGTCGCCGATCAGCTGGCCCATCTTGCCGATGGTGCCGCCCAGGGCGTGGGCGATCTGGTCGAGCTCATTGGCGCTGTTGGCCGGCGCGTCGGGAAAGCGCACGGTGAGGTCGCCTTCGCCCATCCGCCGGCTGGCTTCCAGCATGTCCTTGATCGGCGCCAGCCGATTGCGGGTGATCGCATACAGCGTGCCGGCCAGGATGAGGGCTCCGCCCAGGCACAGAGCGATCAGGGTATTGCGGAGCTTGCGCGCCTCGACGGTGAATTCGTTGATGAAGCTGCCGGTGGAGACCACCCAGCCCCAGGACGGGGATGAGCGGTAGACGACGATCTTGTCGTCCAGATCGGTGCCGCCGGGTGTGTGGGGCCAGGCATAGGTCAGGTGCCCTTCCTTCTTGCTGATCTGCTCCTCTGCAATCTTGATCAGCGTCGGCTGGGCGAGTTCGCCGATCATCTTTCCGGTCAGGGTCGGGTGGTAGATGAACTCGGCTTTGGCAGGGTCGCTTTCGGTGGTCAGGATGTAGGCGTAGCCGGTTTGTCCCGACTTGATGGAGGCCACGGCCTGCATCAGGCGGTCCATGTCCTGCTGGATGCTGACCCGGGCGGCGAGGGCACCCACCACCTTGCCGGAACTGTCCATGATCGGTTCGATCGCCGACACGTAGTACTTGCCGGAGCGTTTCACCACGCCGGCGTAGGGCTTGCCGGCCAGCAGGGCTTTGGCCTCGGGGCTGCCGGCGGGGATGGGCGTGCCTTCGGTGCTCTTCCCGTCCTTGGTCTTGAGCAGGGTGGCGGCGCGGACCAGTTCGTCACCGGAGCGGAGCAGCAGGGCGGGGTCGGCATCGGTCTGCTTGCGCAGGGCTTCCAGCAGGGCGGTGTTGCCGTTCACGAGCCGGTCCCCGCTGTGCACGACGGGCAGCTGGTAACTGCCCTGTGTCTGAGTCTCGGGGCCGACCTTGAGGGTGCCCAGCGTGTCCTTCACCCGGTCGAGGCCTTTCCGGGCGTGAGCCACGGCGCTGTCGTGGCTCAACTCCAGCATCTGGATGATGCCTTCAATCTGGTGCGACAGTTCTTCGTCCGTCTTGGCCAGCGCCGCTTCGCGGGTGAAGTGGGTGGTAAAGCCGATCAGGATGGCAAAGACAGCCAGGCTGACTGCAGCACCGGTTATTGCTATTTGTCGAACGAGGGATTGTCGATTCAGGGTCAGCATGATGAGCTCGCAGCAACCTAGTGAAGGGCTGCTTATGCATACGACAATCCCGGGGAATTCTTGAGGGCAGGGTGGTCCTCGGCTGCCGCGATCAGGCGTTGGGAAGCTCGTCGAGGGTGTCGGCCAGGTGGTCCTGCCGAGCCCAGGCGATGAGCGACCAGTCGCTCGGGGCTGTGCCGTGCCATTCGATCCAGTTGAGCGCGGCGTTCGGGATGGTGAAGTCCCGGGGGGCCTCCAGGGGCTTGCCGGTGGCGAGGCGATGCGCAATGTCGAGGACCCCGCCGTGGGTCACCACCAGCACTTGCTCGCCGGGGTGGGCCTGGGCGATGCGGTGGAGGGCGGCGTGGATGCGTGCCGCGAATTCCTGCAGGCTTTCTCCTCCATCCGGGAACACGAAGGCTGGATCACGGCTCTCGAAGCGCTGGTAGGCGTCCGGGAAGCGGGTCCTGGCTTCGTCATAGGTCAGGGACTGGAATGCGCCGTAATGGCGCTCCCGCAATTGAGCATCGAATTCGGGGGCGAGACCGCAACGGGTGACGATCGCAGCGGCGGTCTGGCGGGCCCGTTGCAGGTCCGAACAGTAGGCGGCGGCGAAGCACTCTCCAGCGAGGCCGGCGGCGGTGGCGCGGGCCTGCGCCTGGCCCTTCTCGTTGAGGGGGATGTCGATATGGCCCTGGAGGCGGCGTTCGGCGTTCCAGGCCGTTTCACCATGACGGACAAGGCAGATGCGGGTGCTCATGCGGCTATAAATGAAGAGACGGGAAGGGGGTGAAGTATCGCATGTGGAGATGCTGATGTTGGGGGCGGCCGCCCTGGCGCCGCGGTAGGCGTAATCCCTGATTGCTGGAACGGGAATCTCGCCGATAATCCCGCCCCAGTGCGCAGGTGCGCCCAGCCCTGCGATGCCGGATCACGATACGGGACCAAAACTACAAGGAGGTGTGGGACGTGCAAGCCCTGCTCAAACTATCTCGTGCAATTGATGCCCTCACCGAGCGCGTCGGAAAGGCAGCGGTCTGGCTGGTCCTGATCGTAACCCTCATCAGCGCGGTCAACGCTTTCGTGCGTTACGCCTTCAATTACAGTTCGAACGGTCTGCTGGAGATCCAGTGGTACCTGTTCTCGGCGATCTTCCTGCTGTGCGCAGGCTATACGCTGATGCGCAACGAGCACGTCCGCATCGACGTCATCTCAGGCCATCTGTCCCCGCGGGCCCACGCCTGGATCGACATCATCGGCACCCTGTTCTTCCTGGCGCCGATGGCGATTGCCGTGCTCTACCTGTCCTGGCCCATCTTCATCAATTCGTATCTCAATAACGAATACTCCTCCAATGCCGGTGGCCTGATCATCTGGCCGGTGCGGGGCCTGGTGCCGCTGGGCTTCGGGCTCCTGATCCTCCAGGCGGTGTCCGAGTTCATCAAGCGGATCGCCTTTCTGCAGGGTCTGATCGAAGATCCGAACGCCAAGAAACATGTGCCTTCAGCCGAAGAGGAACTGGCGAAGGCCATCAAGCAGCAGCGCGGGGAGACCGTCTAAATGGAATTCATCGCAGCCAACATGGCGCCCCTGATGTTCGGGTCGCTGGTCCTGTTCATGTTGTTTGGTTATCCGGTCGCCTTTGCGCTGGCGGCCAACGGCATCGTTTTCGGCCTGATCGGGATCGAGCTCGGCATGCTCACCCCGGCCCTGTTCCAGGCCTTGCCCGACCGCATCTTCGGGGTCATGTCGAATGACACCCTGCTGGCCATTCCCTTCTTTACCTTCATGGGGTTGATCCTCGAGCGATCGGGGATGGCGGAGGATCTGCTCGACACCATCGGCCAGTTGTTCGGGCCGGTGCGGGGCGGGCTGGCCTTTGCGGTGATCTTCGTGGGCGCGATCCTGGCGGCCACGACCGGCGTGGTTGCCGCGTCGGTGATCTCCATGGGCCTGATCTCCCTGCCGATCATGATGCGCTACGGCTATGACCAACGCCTTGCCACCGGGGTCATCGCAGCCTCCGGTACGCTGGCCCAGATCATTCCGCCCTCGCTGGTGCTGATCATCATGGCCGACCAGCTCGGCCGCTCGGTGGGCGACATGTACCAGGGCGCGCTGATTCCGGGCCTGGTGCTGACCGGTCTTTACGTGGTGTTCGTGGCGGGCGTCGCCATTCTCAAGCCGGATGCCGCGCCGGCCCTCCCGCCGGAGGCGCGGGTACTGCGCGGCAGCAAGCTCATGCTGCGTGTGCTGACCACCCTTGTGCCGCCGCTGATGCTGATCTTCCTGGTGCTGGGGACGATCTTCCTGGGCATCGCCACGCCGACCGAGGGTGGGGCGATGGGGGCTTTCGGTGCCCTGGTGATGGCCCTGATGCGCAGGCGCATCACCCTGTCCCTGCTCAAGCAGGCCATGGAAAGCACGGCCAAGCTGACCACCTTCGTGGTCTTCATCCTGGTGGGTGCGCGGGTCTTCTCGCTGACCTTCTATGGTGTCGAAGGCCACCTGTGGGTCGAGCATCTGCTGGCTGACCTGCCGGGCGGCCAGGTGGGCTTCCTGATCGTGGTGAACATCCTGATCTTCCTGCTGGCCTTCTTCCTCGACTTCTTCGAACTGTCCTTCATCGTGGTGCCGCTGCTGGCGCCCGTGGCCGAAAAGCTGGGGATCGACCTGATCTGGTTCGGCGTGCTGCTGGGGGTCAACATGCAGACCTCCTTCATGCACCCGCCGTTTGGCTTTGCGCTGTTCTACCTGCGTTCTGTGGCGCCAGCCTCGGTCAAGACCACCCAGATCTACTGGGGGGCTGTACCCTTTGTCCTGATCCAGATCCTCATGGTGGGCATCCTGATCGTCTTCCCGCAGCTCGTGACCATGGGCCTGGATACCCAGCAGGTGGTGGATACGGACCAGGTGGAGATCACCGTGCCGGACGAGCCGCCCCAGGAGGATGCGCCGGTCCAGTTCGATGGCGGAGAGAAGGAGGAGGAGAAGCCGGCTCCGGGGATCGAAGCACCGGCTGCGCCTGATGACGATGCCGCCAAGGCGCTCGAGAAGGCGCTTCAGGGGGACAAGAAGTAGTCAGTGCAGCCCTGAGCTGCTGTGCCCGAGTAAAAATGCCCGCCGGATTCCGGCGGGCATTTTTCATTTGAAGGCCTGGTCCGCCGGATGCAGCTTCATTCTGCCCGGCACAGCCGATTGCGTCCGCCTTGCTTGGCCTTGTACAGGGCATGGTCGGCACGCGCGACGAACTCGTCCGTGCTTTCACCGATCCGGTAGCTGGCCAGGCCGATCGAGATGCTGATGTGGGCAAGACGCTCTCCGCTGCGGTTGTCCTTGAGCGCCAGGCGCTCGACGGACATGCGGAGGTTTTCGCACAGCTCGACAGCCTGATCAGCCGAGCCGCCACAGAAGGCCAGGGCGAATTCCTCCCCTCCGTAGCGGTAGGCCGAGACGCCCAGCTTGCCGGTGTCGTTCAACTGCTTGCCGACCAGACTCAGGACGCGGTCGCCCACCTGGTGGCCGAAGCGGTCGTTGAACTGCTTGAAGTGGTCGATATCCAGCATGGCCAGATGCAGGGGCACCCCCCGTGCAGCCTGCTGGGCGAGTTGGGCGAGTTCCGTATCGAAGGCCCGGCGGTTGTTGACCCCGGTCAGTTCGTCATGCATTGCGTTGTGACGGAGTGCGTCCATCTCGTCGCGCAGGCGGCGGATTTCGGCGTTGGCGGTCTTCAGCTTCTGTTCGAAGCGGGCACTGCTTTCGTGCATGGCCGTGGAGCCTTGCAGGAGCTTTTCCACCGTGCCGAAGACATCCTCGAAGCTGTTGCCGGAGCTGGGCGGGCTGCGCAGATCACGGCTGCATTCGTCCAGCAGGGTGTTGAAGTCACGGGTGCCGCTCAGGGTTGCGTTGAGCTCCTGGCCGATTCCCTGGACCATCTTTTCCAGGTCTTCCTTGACGCGGGCAAGTGCCGCATCGTGCTCGCCGTCTGGTGAAACATGTTCGCGAAAGAGGTCTGCCGCCCGGCTGAAGGGCACGGTGCCATAGGTGGCGACGATGTCGTCGATGCGGCGGTTGAGGGTGGGGTCGTCGTTGGAGACGTAGGTGTACCAGAGGGCGTAATTGACAGGTGTAACGGGAATGCCATGTTTCACCATGATGGGAACCGCCTTGCGGAGGCGTTCCGCGGCTTTCTCGACAGACGCGCTGATCACAATCTCTCTCCCCGGGGTGCGCTGGACGCAGGATCCGGTAACGGGTGGTTTATGGTCTTCGTATGGGCCCATTCCGGGCTCTGCATCCGTTACGGCGCTGGGGGGCGATTATTTATGTTGTTGAGTGTTTCATTCACAATGTGTGACAAATTTAACTTCACAAAAACAAAAAAGGCGCATAAAGCGCCAATTTTGTTTTTCTGCTTCTTGAAATTTGAATATTTGTCAAATTTCGGTGTCGTACATCACTGAGCCTTCGACGAGGGTGTAACGCACCTTGCCGGGCAGCTCCAGGCCCAGGAAGGGGGTGTTCTTCCCCTGGCTCCTGAGCATGGACCGGCTGATCAGCTGGTGTACATCAGGATTGAAGATGCAGACGTCGGCCCGGGCGCCGACGCTGAGGTGCCCGCCCTTGGCGATGCCGGCAATCTTTGCCGCCTCGGAGGTGATGCGGGCCAGCGCATCGATCAGCGGCAGTTTGTACTCCGCGGCCCACTTGAGGGTCAGGGGCAGCAGCAGTTCGAGCCCGGTGTTGCCCGGCTCCGACTCGCTGAAGGGCGCCTGCTTGGCGTCGTCGTCCACCGGGGTGTGATCGGAGCAGATGGCGTTGATGCGGCCGTCCGCAACGGCCTGTGCGAGTGCCTGCCGGTCGCGCTGGCTGCGGTAGGGCGGGATTACATGGCAATGGGGGTTGAAGTAGCCGATGTCCATGTCGCTGAGGTGCAGGTAATGGGCAGCCACGTCACAGGTGACGTCCACGCCTTCGGCCCGTGCCCGTTCAATCAGGTCCAGGCTCTCGGCGCAGGACAGGCGGGTGATGTGCAGGCGGGCGCCGGTCTGGCGGGCCAGGCGCAGGTAGGTGTAGAGCGCGATGATCTCGGAACTGGCCGGGATACCGGGCAGGCCCAGGCGGGAGGCCACCTCGCCGTCGTGGGCGACGCCGCCCTTGGCCAGGAAGATGTCGAGGGGCTGCAGCCAGACCCGGAAGCCGAAGGTGGCGGCGTACTGCATGGCGCGGCCGAGCACGCGGGTGTCGAGGATGGGGGTGTTGGCCTGGCTGAAGGCGACACAGCCGGCCTCGACCAGCTCGGCCATCTCGGAGAGCTGCTCGCCCTTGAGGCCGATGGTCAGGGCGCCCACCGGATAGACGTGGGCGCGGTTGAGCTTCTTGGCACGATAGCAGAGCATTTCCACCAGGCCGGGCTCGTCCAGCACCGGATCGGTGTCGGGCGGGATGGCCAGGCTGGTGACGCCGCCGGCCATGGCCGCATCCATCTCGGACTCGAGGGTGGCCTTGTATTCGAAGCCGGGCTCGCGCAGGCGGGCGGCCAGGTCGATCAGCCCGGGGGCCACCACCAGGCCACTGGCGTCGATGGTGCGCTGGGCGCTGAAGCCGGCGGGGGCGGTGCCCACCCCGGCGATCTTGCCGTCGACAATGAACAGGTCATGCCGTGCGTCGATCTTGTTGGCCGGGTCGATCAGCCGGCCGTTCTGGATATGGATGTTCATTCTCTGGAACCTGTCTCTGCTCAGTGGCTGCCCAACATGCTCATCACGGCCATGCGCACCGCGATGCCGAAGGTGACCTGGGGCAGGATCACGGCCTGCCCGCCATCGGCCACTGCGGAGTCGATCTCGACGCCGCGGTTCATGGGGCCGGGGTGCATCACGATGGCGTCGGGCTTGGCCAGGGCCAGCTTCTCGGCGGTGAGACCCCAGACCTTGAAGAATTCCTGCGGGCTGGGCAGCAGGGCGCCGTTCATGCGCTCGTTCTGCAGGCGCAGCATCATCACCACGTCTACTCCCTTGAGGCCTTCTTCCATGCTGTGGAAGACGCGCACGCCCATCTTCTCGACGTCGGTCGGGAGGAGGGTCTTGGGGCCGATCACGCGGACTTCAGGCACGCCGAGGGTGGTCAGCGCCGCGATCTGCGAGCGGGCGACCCGGGAGTGCAGCACGTCACCGACGATGGCGACGGTGAGGTTGTGGAATTCCTTCTTGTAGTGCCGGATGGTGTACATGTCCAGCAGGCCCTGGGTCGGGTGGGCATGCCGCCCGTCACCGGCGTTGACCACGTGGATGTGGTCGCGCCCGGTGTTCTCCAGGTGCTGGGCAATCAGGTAGGGGGCGCCGCTGGACTCGTGGCGCACCACGAACATGTCGGCGTGCATGGCGCACAGGTTGTCCACCGTGTCGAGCAGGGTTTCGCCCTTCTTGGTGGAGGAGGTGGCCACGTTGAGGTTGATCACGTCGGCGGACAGGCGCTTGGCGGCGATCTCGAAGGTGGTGCGGGTGCGGGTGCTGTTCTCGAAGAACAGGTTGAAGACGCTCTTGCCGCGCAGCAGGGGCAGCTTCTTGACCTCCCGCTCGGCCACTTCGGTGAAGGGCGCGGCGGTGTCGAGGATCTGGGTGATGATGGCGCGGGGCAGGCCGTCGAGGGTCAGCAGGTGCTGCAGCTCGCCGTGCTTGTTGAGTTGGGGATTACGCATGGATCAGCCTCAGGGTGAGGGCGCCGGAGTCGTCGCGCTCAAGTTGGAGGTTTTGCCCGGCAGGCAGGGGGGCCGGCAGGGTCAGGGCACAGAAGCTTGCCGCGATGGGCAGCTCGCGACCGCCGCGGTCGACCAGCACCGCCAAGTCAACCTGGGATGGCCGGCCGTAGTCGAACAGTTCGTTGAGGGCGGCCCGGGTGGTGCGGCCGGTGTAGAGCACGTCGTCGACGATGACGATGTGGCTGCCTTCCACGTCGAAGGGGATGCGCGAGCCCTGCGGCTGGGGGTGCAGCCCTTTCGCGGAGTAGTCGTCGCGGTAGAAGCTCACGTCGATGCTGCCCAGGGGCTGGGACAGGCCGAGCAGGGCGTGCAGGCGTTCGGCCAGCCACACGCCGCCGGTGTGGATACCGACCAGGCAGGTATCGGCGGTGACGCGGGGGCGCATGGACTCGGCCAGCGTGGCGATGAGCTGATCGGCTTCAGGGAGCTGCATGTCGGGCACTTTCAAAGTACTGGAGCAGGATGATCTGGGCGGCTGCGGAATCCAGCCTGGGCTTCTGCTTGCGCCAGCCGTGGTGTCCGGCTTCGGCGAGGCGTTCCTCGGCCTCGGCGGAGGACAGGCGCTCATCCACCAGGGCCACCGGCAGGCCGTAGCGGCCGTGGAGCTGGTTGGCGAAGCGCCGGCAGCGGACCGTCATGGCGTGTTCGGTGCCGTCGAGGTGGACCGGCAGCCCGACCACCAGCGAGGCGGGTTTCCATTCGGCCAGCAGCTTCTCGATGGCGGCGAAGCGGGCCGTATTGGCCTCGTCGGAGATCACCGCCAGGGGGTGGGCGTGGCCGGTTTCCGTTTCGCCCACGGCCACGCCGATGCGTGCCAGGCCGAAGTCGAAGCCAATGACGGTTCCCACTCAGGCGTGTCCGGCAACGTCCGAAAGCTTGGCGAAATCCACGCCGAGGAGCTGCATGGCCGCCGCGAGGCGTTCCTCCGGGGGAAGGTCGAAGACGATGGTCAGGTCGGCGGGGACGGTGAGCCAGGCGTTCTGGGCCAGTTCGTGCTCGAGCTGGCCGGACGACCAGCCTGCATAACCCAGGGCCACCAGGACTTCGGCGGGCTTGCCCTCGGCGGCGAGGGACTGCAGCACATCCCGGGAGCTGGTCAGGCCGATGTCGTCGCTGACCGTCAGGGTGGAATGCCATTTGCCCGCCGGGCGGTGCAGCACGAAGCCCCGGTCGGATTGCACCGGGCCGCCGAAATACACGGGCAGATCGGCAAAGTCCGGCTGCTCGAAGGGGATGTCGATGCGCTCGAACAGCGTCGCCAGCCGCATGTCGGTGGGGCGGTTCACGATGACCCCCATGGCGCCGTTCTCGTTGTGCTCGGCAATGTAGGTGAGGGTGCGCGAAAAATTCGGATCGGCCATGGCAGGCATGGCAATCAGAAAGTGGTCGGTCAGATTGATGGTCGTCGTAGTCACGGGCGTTATTTTAAGCCGAGGTGCGCGATTGTAGTGGCAACTTTTGGGGCATGCTTGCGTCCCTTCTGTCCATTGCCCGTGCCATTGGTTCCATGACTGCTGCCCTTGTCTGGTTTCGTCGCGATCTGCGCGACTTCGATCATGCTGCGCTCCACCATGCCCTCAAATCCCACGAGCGGGTGTATTGCGCTTTTGTCTTCGATACGGAGATCCTCGACGCCTTGCCGCGCCGTGCCGATCGCCGGGTGGAATTCATCCATGGCAGTGTAGTCGAGCTCGACGCCGCCTTGCGGGCCCGGGGGGGTGGCCTGATCGTGCGCCACGCTGCCGCGCGGGACTGCATCCCGGCGCTGGCGGCCTCGCTGGGCGTCGATGCGGTCTTCGCCAATCGGGACTACGAGCCCGCCGCCATCGCCCGTGACGCGGAGGTGGCGGAGCGGCTGCGGGTGCTGGGCTGCGCCTTTCAGGACTTCAAGGATCAGGTGATCTTCGAGAAGAGCGAGGTGCTGACCCAGGGCGGCTCGCCCTTCTCGGTGTTCACGCCCTACAAGCGGGCCTGGCTCAAGACCCTCACCGGCTTCCATCTCAAGGCCTATCCGATCGACAGGTACGCCGGGCATCTGGCGCCCCCGCCGGCCGGGGAGGTGCTGCCGCCCCTCGAGAGCCTTGGCTTTGAGCCGACCAACCTGGCTGAACTCGGCATCGCGCCCGGCATGGCGGCGGGGCGGCGGCTGTTCGAGGACTTTCTCAAGCGCATGGGGCGCTACAAGGCACGGCGGGATTTCCCGGCGATGAAGGGGGTGTCCTACCTGTCCGTGCATCTGCGCTTCGGCACCGTGTCGATCCGCGAGCTGGCGCGCGCCGCGCAGGCGGCGGGCGGGGAGGGGGCGGAGACCTGGCTGTCCGAGCTGATCTGGCGCGACTTCTACTTCCAGATCCTGTGGCACCACCCCCGGGTGGTGGGCGCCAGTTTCCGCCCGGAGTACGACCAGCTCACGTGGGATGCGGCGCCGGCCCTGTTCGAGGCCTGGTGCGAAGGCCGCACGGGCTATCCGGTCATCGATGCGGCGATGCGCCAGATCAACCACAGCGGTTACATGCACAACCGCCTGCGCATGATCGTCGCCTCCTTCCTGACGAAGGACCTGGGCATCGACTGGCGCCTCGGCGAGCAGTACTTCGCCGAACATCTGAACGACTTCGACCTCGCGGCCAACAACGGGGGCTGGCAGTGGGCGGCGTCCACCGGCTGCGACGCGCAGCCTTATTTCAGGATCTTCAACCCGGTGACCCAGTCGGAGCGTTTCGATCCGGATGGCACCTTCATCCGCCGCTATCTGCCAGAGCTGGCGAAGGTGCCCGACAAGTACATCCATGCCCCGTGGACCCTGCCGCCCATCGACCAGAAGCTGGCCGCCTGCCAGATCGGCAGCGATTACCCGGCGCCCATCGTGGACCACGCGCGGGCCCGGGAGCGGACCCTCGCGCGCTTCGCCGTGGTGAAGGGGGGCGGCGGAGGAGCGGAGGAAGAAGGCGACGCCTAGCGCCGGGCGCTGGCGATCAGGACCTCTCCTTCGACTTCGCAGGCTGTTCCCTCATCGCCGCAGCGGTGCGATATCAGTTCTGCGGCGACTTCGTTGCGCAGGCGGGCCTGGGTGGCGTCCGGGAGGCGCGCCAGGGATTCTGCGGCGCCGCCGGCCAGGTCGAGAAAGGCCTGCCAGTAGGCCTCCGCGTCGGCAAAACGGCAGCGCAGGGTGTGGGCCTCGATGCGGATTGCGCCGAAGCCGGCGTCCCGCAGCAAGGCCTCCAGCACCGCCGGTTCGCCGAGGCGGAAGACCGACGGCCGGGGCACCCGCGGGGCGGGCAGCAGGCGGGCGATGCAGTCCTGGGCGCGGCTGATCAGCGGTACCGACTCGCGGCGGCCCCACACCGACAGCGCGATCATGCCCCCCGGGCGGAGGACCCGGTGCAACTCGGCCAGGGCCCTGGCCGGCTCCGGAAAGATGAACAGCCCCAGGCCGATCAGGGCGGTATCGAAGCATCCGTCGGCAAAGGCCAGGTGCTCGGCATCGCAGGCCGTCGCGAGCAGGTCGGGCTGCCCTTCCGCGCCGGCGCGCCGGCAGCCTTCGGCGAGCATGGCCTCGGCGATGTCGCTGGCGACCACCTGGCCGCCGGGGTGCACCTGGCGC
>WBTZ01000129.1 GCA_009026175.1 Zoogloea sp.
TTGTTTCCAGCAAACTCGCTCAAAAACAAACCCGCTCAACGCAGGACCCGGATCAACTCCAGAACCCTCTTCACCGCCCCAGCGCCACGTTTCCGTTTGCGCTGCAGCGAAGAGGCCGAATTATATACAGCTATCAAAGAACGTCAAGAGGATTGAAAAAACAAATTCAACTCACCGTGACACGGGCGAACTTGCGCTTGCCTACCTGCAGCACGACCACATCGCCCGCCTTGACGACAGCAGACCTGTCCGTCAGCTTCTCCCCATCAATCCGTACCCCACCCTGATCGATCATGCGCAGGGACTCCGACGTGCTGGAGGTCAGCCCCGCCTGCTTGAGGATGGCCGCAACACCGAGCCCTCCTTCAATGGCAGCCACGGTCACCTCGGGGATGTCGTCAGGGATCGCATTGCGCTGGAAGCGGGCCTCGAAGTCTTCCAGGGCCGCAACAGCAGCGGCCTGGCCATGGAAGCGGGCCACCAGCTCCTGGGCAAGCAGAACCTTGACGTCGCGCGGATTCCTACCCTCTTCGATGGAAGCCCGCAGGGCACGAACCTCGCTGATCGGCTTGAACGAGAGCAGATCGTAGTAACGCCACATCAACTCATCCGAGACGGACATCACCTTTCCGAAGATCTCGGTCGGCGGCTCGTAAATCCCGATGTAGTTCCCCAGAGACTTGGACATCTTGTTAACGCCGTCCAGCCCCTCGAGCAGGGGCATGGTGAGGACGCACTGGGGCGCCTGCCCGTAGTGCTTCTGCAGCTCACGCCCGACAAGCAGGTTGAAGCGCTGATCCGTGCCGCCGAGCTCGATGTCCGCCTTCATGGCGACCGAGTCATATCCCTGGCAGAGCGGGTAGAGGAACTCATGGATCGCGATCGGCTGCTGGCCGGCATAACGCTTGGCGAAATCATCGCGCTCCAGCATGCGGGCTACGGTGTGCTGCGCGGCAAGCCGGATCATCCCCGACGCACCCAAGGCTTCCATCCAGGTCGAGTTGAAACAGACCTCGGTCTTCGAGGGATCAAGGATCTTGAAAACCTGCTCTTGATAGGTGCGGGCGTTCTCCAGGACCTGATCTCGGGTCAAGGGCGGCCGGGTCGTGTTCTTGCCCGACGGATCACCGATCATCCCGGTGAAGTCACCGATCAGGAACAGCACCTGGTGGCCAAGCTCCTGGAAATGACGCAGTTTGTTGATGAGTACCGTGTGCCCCAGGTGCAGGTCGGGCGCAGTCGGATCAAAGCCGGCCTTGACGCGCAAAGGCTGGCCCTTCTTGAGCTTTTCCACCAGCTCGGCTTCGATGAGGAGCTCGTCGGCCCCACGCTTGATCAGCTCCAGGGCCGCAGTGATATCGGTCATATTTGTCCTTGCGCAAGTCCAGACTCGCATCGTTTTTGTTAGACTTCGCGGCTTATTTTGCTTGGAAAGTCCGATGCTTGGAGAAAAGTGGCTGATTCTAGCGCATCTGAAAATGCTGCGCGAAAGCACCCCGGCCAGGCGCTGGAGCGTATCGGGGCTTGCGCTGATCTCGGCGGCAGGCATGGCTACCGCCATTGCCGTGGTCCCCGGAGGGGATGCACAGACCATCAAGACCGAGACAATCGTCCAGACTCTGGCCGCGCCCGCGATTCAGATTGAACAGACCGACCCCCGCCCCTTCATCCGGGAGGACCGCATAAGGTCCGGCGAGAGCCTTGCTGGCGCACTGAGACGACTCGGCGTCAGCACCCCTCTCCTCAGCACCCAGATCAACGCCCTCGCAGCCAACCACCAGCTGAAGGGCATCACCGCCCCCGGAACGCTGATCACCGTCGCCACCAGCGCGGAGGGCAATCTGCACTCTGCCTCGCTGCAGCGCCCGGGCTCGGAGGTCATCCATACACTGGAGAGCGCAGACGGCAGACTGCGCATCACTCCGCAGACAGCGAATCTGGACGTGCGCACCCACATGCAGGGTGGCGTAGTTCAGTCATCCCTGTTCGCGGCCATGGACAATGCCGGCCTGCCCGACAGCATCGCGGAGGAACTGTCACAGATCTTCGGCGACGACATCGACTTCCACACCGACGTGCGCCGCGGCGACCGCTTCAACGTGATCTATGAGGTGCTGTACCACCAGGGGCGTGCCGTGAAGACGGGGCGGATCCTCGCCGCCGAGTTCATCAACCAGGGGCACCGCCACGCCGCCTTCCTGTTTACCCACCCGAACGGCGACACCGACTACTACAACGCCGACGGGCGCAGCCACAAGGCCGGCTTTCTGCGCTCTCCGCTGGAGTTCTCACGGGTCAGCTCGGGCTTCTCGATGCGGCTGCACCCCGTCTTCGGCACCTGGCGTGAGCACAAGGGCGTCGACTACGCGGCCCCTCACGGCACGGCAGTGAAGGCGACTTCAGATGGAACGGTCGAGTTTGTCGGACGCCAGAATGGCTACGGAAACTTCGTGGTCCTGCGCCACGGAGACCGCTACACGACAGCCTATGGGCACCTCAGCAGCTTTGCCGGCGGACTCAAGCAGGGCAGCAGGATCAACCAGGGACAGACGATCGGCCGGGTAGGCAGCACGGGCTGGGCGACCGGCCCTCACCTGCACTACGAGTTCCGCATCAACAACATCCACCAGGACCCCCTGACGGTGCGCCTGCCCGACGCGCTACCGCTCTCGGGCAGCGCCCTGACACGCTTCCGCAGCCAGATGGAACCCCTTGCCGCCAGCCTCACGCGGATTCAGGCGACCCAAGCCGCCCAGATCGACTGAGGCCGCGACCGCCACAATGAAAACGGGGGCCGAGGCCCCCGTTGTTCATTCGAAAACCCGCAGTCGCAGATATCGATCAGGCAGAGAACGACGACCCACAGCCACAGGTGCTGGTCGCATTCGGATTACGGATGACGAACTGGGAGCCTTCGAGGCCCTCGGAGTAATCGATCTCTGCGCCAACCAGGTACTGGTAGCTCATCGGATCGATCAGCAGCATCACGCCATCCTTCTCCATTACCGTGTCGTCGTCATTGCGGATCTCGTCGAAGGTGAAACCGTACTGGAAGCCGGAGCACCCACCACCGGTAACGAACACGCGGAGCTTGAGATCCGGGTTGCCTTCTTCAATGATCAGGTCCTTGACTTTGCTTGCAGCGCTATCGGTAAAAACGAGCGGCACGGGCATCTCGGTCACGGCGTTCATTGGACTACTCCTTCAGATGTATCTTGAAATTATGGTCAGGGCCCCGACGACGGTCAAGCCACCCCGATGCGTATAGTTGACTAAAATACTCGATTTTAGTTCAAGGCATCAAGGGGATCTGCTCAAGCCCGGTCGTTTCAGGCAAACCGAACAGGATGTTCATGTTCTGCACCGCCTGACCCGCCGCGCCCTTGACGAGGTTGTCGATCACCGACAACACCACGACCACGTCGCCCCCCTGGGGACGGTGCACCGCGATCCGGCACATGTTGGCCGAGCGCACCGAACGGGTCGAGGGATGGGCACCCTTCGGCATCACATCCACGAAGGCCTCGCCGGCATAGCGCTCCTCGAAGAGCGCCTGCAGGTCCACGTCCTTTGTCAGACGCCCATAAAGCGTCGCATGGATGCCGCGGATCATCGGGGTCAGGTGCGGCACGAAGGTCAGGCCGACAGATTGCCCAGCCGCCCGCGACAGGCCCTGGCGGATCTCAGGCAGATGGCGATGCCCTGCCACGCCATAGGCCTGGAAGTTGTCGGCCGACTCGGAGAACAGGATGTGGGTCTCGGCCTTCCGGCCAGCACCGGACACCCCGGACTTTGCATCCGCAATCAGGCTGCCCACATCAACGACTCCCGCCTCGACCAACGGCAGGAAGCCCAGCTGGACGGCGGTCGGATAACAGCCCGGATTGGCCACAACCCGCGCCGACTTGACCACCTCGCGATTCACTTCGGGCAGGCCGTAGACCGCCTCGGCAACCAGGTCGGGGCAGGCATGGGTCATCCCATACCACTTCTCCCATTCGGCGATGTCAGTGATACGGAAATCCGCCGCCAGATCGATCACCTTGACCCCGGCATCGACGAGGGCACGCGCCTGCTGCATGGCAATACCGTTCGGGGTCGCGAAGAAGACGACATCGCAGGAACCCAGATCAGCAGCCTGCGGCTCGACGAAGCGCAGATCAACGCGACGGCGCAGGCTCGGGAACATGTCCGCCACAGGCAGCCCCGCCTCACCGCGCGAGGTGATGGCCTTCAGCTCAACTTCCGGATGCTGCGCCAGCAGGCGAAGAATCTCCACGCCGGTATATCCCGTACCACCCACCACACCAACCTTGATCATGCTCTCCCCCAGAGTTGAAGATTGCCGTCGGACGGCAACCCAGAATGCGCACGAAAAGATATCACTTCAAGATGACAAAAAGCCGCCCGAAGGCGGCCTTTTGATACAACTGCCAAGCAGATTAACGCTTGGAGAACTGCTTGCGGCGACGCGCCTTGCGGAAGCCAACCTTCTTACGCTCGACTTCACGAGCGTCACGGGTAACGAGACCCGCCTTCTTGAGGGGCGACTTCAGTTCGGCATCGTAGTCGATCAGGGCGCGGGTGATGCCATGACGAACGGCACCAGCCTGACCGGATTCGCCACCACCGGTGACGTTCACCAGGATGTCGAAGGAATCGACGAAGTTGGTCAGAACCAGCGGCTGACGCACGATCATGCGGCCGGTTTCGCGGGAGAAGAACTGGTCAACCGGCTTACCGTTCACGACGATATTGCCAGAGCCCTTCTTCATGAAGACGCGGGCAACAGCCGACTTGCGGCGACCGGTACCGTAGTTATAAGTCACAGCCATCATCGGCTCCTGTTAAATCGCGAGAACTTGGGGCTGCTGCGCAGAATGCGGGTGCTCGCCACCGGCGTAGCACTTGAGCTTCTTGAGCATGGCGTAGCCGAGCGGGCCCTTGGGCAGCATGCCCTTGACGGCCTTTTCCAGCACGCGAGCGGGGAAGCGCTGCTGCAGCTTGGTAAAGTTGGTTTCGTAGATGCCGCCCGGATAGCCGGAGTGACGATAGTACTTCTTGTCCTGAGCCTTGTTGCCGGTCACACGCAGCTTTTCGACGTTAACGACGACAATGAAGTCACCGGTATCGACGTGCGGGGTGTAGATGGCTTTATGTTTGCCGCGCAAGCGACGAGCAATTTCGGAAGCAAGCCGACCAAGGACCAGATCCGTCGCATCCACGACGAACCAGTCGCGCTTGACCTCATGCGGCTTGGCAGAAAACGTTTTCATGAAGATCCCTCAGACTTTTCCCGACACCGGGAACGACCATAATTCGGAAAGCCGCGGATTGTACAGCGGAGCTTTCGATCATGTCAAACCCTGACGAGAGATAAAAAAAAGCGCAGATCGGGGAGATCTGCGCTAAATCCACACCAAAGGAGGAGGGTGGAGGAGACACTCTTCAGTCGCTCCAGACAACAAAAGCAACTGGACTGAGGCAATTATCTCCAGCCCACCCACACCGTGCAAGTCTTTTTTGTGCAATGCGGCATAAATCTTTTGATCCACTTATAAATGCAATTTATGAACCAAGAACCCGCTCCAAGCCGCTGTTTTAATTGGGGATAACCCTGACAAAAGGAGGGCCAAACCCCGACAGTCCTCACAGCGCGGACAGATTCCATGTTGCAACGCAGCAAAAGAACGGATTCTTACCCTCCCGACCCCGGCTACAATCCGGGCTGGGCTCCCGGACAGGGCAAGGCCCGCAGACCGATCGACAGTCAGGACACAGGAAAGGAAAACAGAGTTATGGAATGCGTGGTGAAGTGGGTCGACGGCATGAGCTTCATGGCCGAAACCGGGTCAGGCCACCTGGTCATGATGGATGGCGCCCCTGAAGCGGGCGGCCGCAACCTCGCCCCCCGCCCGATGGAAATGATGCTGGCCGGCGCGGGGGGCTGCACGGCCTTCGATGTCGTCCTGATCCTCAAGCGCAGCCGGCAGGACGTCACCGATTGCGCCGTCACTCTCAAGGCCGATCGGGCAGAGAGCGACCCCAAGGTGTTCACCCGGATCGCCTTCCACTACAAGGTCACAGGCCGCAACCTCAAGCCGGACAGCGTCGAGCGCGCCATCAAGCTGTCTTACGAGAAGTACTGCTCAGCCACCATCATGCTGGGCAAGACAGCTGAAATCGAACACACCTGGGAAATCGTCGAGGCCTGAAGCCGCCGCCCCATGCACCGGGGAGAAAGGCCGCTAGACCCAGTAGGCCACCCCGGTCATCACCCGTGAGCTGGCTTTCATGGCTGCCTTGACCACGCCGGGCAGCTCCACGGCCCCCAGACGCAGGGCGGTGTCAGCATGGGCAGCCTCATCGACCTTCATCTGCACCACGATCTCCCGGGTACGGAGGTCGTGCTCGGGCAGGCGGTCCAGGTGGCTCTTCAGGTGGGCCTCGACCTGCCTCTCGGTCTCCGCCAGGAAGCCCAGATTGACGCCATCACCGAATTTCGCGGCGAGCATGCCGATGGCCAGCGAACCTCCGTACCAGAGGGGATTGAGCAGGCTCTTGCGCCCCCCCAGTTCGGCGATCCGCCTTTCGGTCCAGGCGAGGTGCTCGGTCTCCTCCTGAGCCGCCCCCTCGAGGGCACGCTTGATACCCTCGTCGCGCGACATCATGGCCTGCCCCTGGTAGAGGGCCTGCGCGCAGATCTCGCCACAATGGTTCACCCGCATCAGGGACGCAGCCCGGCGCTTTTCTTCGTCGGAAAGCTCCGCTTCCGGCAAGTCGCCGCCAGGTACGGGCCGGACCGTCCCCGCAGGCGCAAAAACAGTACGCAAGGCCTTGTCAAAGCCGATGATGAGCTGGTCGAGCATGGGATTCAATCCTGAGAGTGAGCGGGTGCCTAGCGGAGCCGGGCTGCATTCCTGAGCTGGCGGACGATCGCCTCGCGATCTGGCAGCACGCTGCCCGGCGGGCAGAAGAAGTCCTTGGCCAGCACCGCATGCTGGCGATTGAAGGCGTTATCGACAATACGCTGCCAGGCATCGTTGCGGGACATGACCCACTCGGAGCCCCGCCCCAGCGCGTAGAGCCTTCGCTCGGCGGTGGCACACCGGATGCCCTCGTAGCTGAGATTCTCCGCACCGCCAGCGGCCCTCACCAGCAAGGTGTAGCGGACGATGCCGTCGGCCCCCTGGGACAGGGATCTTTCGTCAATGAAGAAGGATGCGCTCGAATCAGGGCTGACCTGGAACGGTATGAGGCTGCCGGGCGCCGGGAAGGCCGGCAACTGCAATGGCAACTCCTTCCATTCCGGTGTGACCTCTTCGTCGAAGAGAGACTTCCTCTCGGTGGCACACGCCCCCAGCAACAGGGCGAGCACGCAGCAGGCAGCAATCCGCCGGCCAAGGGAGAACCCGGAAATCTTGTCTGGCATAAACACTTTCAAAGATGCCGGTCGCAAGGCAGGCAAACTGCCCTGCGTTCCGGCCGGCGAAACAGGCCGGAATCATCCGGCAATCGCCGCCTCAATCTCCGCAAAAGTACGTGCCACTTCGGCGGTCTGCAACGGAATCCCCATCTGGCGCGCGATCTGGGATGCCGAGAATATTCCCCGTACGGCGAGACCGCCATCCGCCCCCTCTTCCATCACCAGTGCGTGCTGGCGCCCGCAGGCCTTCAGCGTCGCCACCACATGCCCGACTTCGGAGCGAAGCACGTCGGCAAGATGCACGGCATCCAGTTCCTCTGTCGCCACCATGATATCGCGGACGCTGAGCTCCTCATGGCGCATCATCCGCGCCTGCGCCACACGGGTGGGCTTCTCGCCGAGCAGGTCGTTCGCCGTGACGATGCCGACGATACGACGCCCGGCATCCGTCACGAACAACAGGCGGACCCCCCGCAGGATCATGCTCTGATTGGTTTCAGCCAGCGACAGGGCATCGCCGATGGTTGCCGCGGGAATCCGTCGCAGGTCGGTCATCACTTCGATGGCCGGCGACGCCGCCGTCACCTTTGTCAGGCTCCAGGCATCGGCAACCTCGCAGGTCCCGCTCTTGACCCGGAACTGCTTGATCGGCTGATAGTTAAGGCGCTCCATGGTGTCTCCTCCCGTTCTGGCCCAGCATGGGAAAACCCGCTCCCGGCAGGGAGCGGGCCGAACGCCGTGCAATGACGGCGAATCCAGGAATGACAATCTGACACGAGCACCGCCGCCGAGTTTCCGCGACTCAGGCGCTGGGCGGCAGCGGCTCGGCCCGATCCTGCGGCCGATCGAACAACCGGTAGCTTTCGGGCACCTCGAAGATCCGGTCCCGGAACAACAGGCGGGCCAGCTCCATGAGCGCGGACTGATACACCCCCCGCTTGAACTCGATCACCGCATCCAGCGGCACCCAATAGAAACTCCAGCGCCAGGCATCGAACTCCGGATGATTGCTCGCTCGCAGGCAAACGTCGGAATCGCGCCCCACCAACCGAAGCAGAAACCAGATCTGTTTCTGCCCCCGATAGGTGTTGCGCCATTCCCGCTTGATCCAGTGCTTGGGCACCTCGTAACGCAACCAGCCGCGCGTGCGGCCGATGATGCGGACGTGCTCAGGCTTCAAGCCGACTTCTTCGAAGAGCTCACGGTACATGGCCTGTTCCGGCGACTCGCCGTGCTTGATTCCGCCTTGCGGAAACTGCCAGGAATGTTCTCGTATCCGTTTGCCCCAGAAAACCTCGTTGCGCGCATTCACCAGAATGATGCCGACGTTAGGCCGATAGCCTTCACGGTCGAGCATGGTGCAACCTTTAATTCATGAACTGTCCGGAATTCTTCCACATTTCCCCCTGTCGTGAAAGAACAACGCCCCGATTCGGTGCGCTGCAACAGAGGCACTGGCGGCTGGGCGCGTGCACGGTAAAATCACGGACTGACTTATAACGGATTCCGCCATGCGAGCCTCCCAGTTCTTCCTCTCCACCCTCAAGGAAGCCCCCTCCGACGCCGAAGTCACCAGTCACAAGCTGATGATGCGTGCGGGGCTGATCAAGCGCCTTGCCGGCGGCGTCTATACCTGGATGCCCCTGGGCCTGCGCGCGCTGCGCAAGGTGGAAGCCATCGTGAGGGAAGAAATGAACCGGGCCGGCGCCATCGAAGTCCTGATGCCCGCCGTACAGCCCGCCGAACTGTGGCAGGAGTCGGGCCGCTGGGACTTCTACGGCCCCGAACTGCTGCGCTTCAAGGACCGCCATGACCGGGACTTCGTGATCGGCCCCACCCACGAGGAAGTCATCACCGATGTGGTTCGCCGCGAACTCAAGAGCTATCGCCAGCTGCCCAAGCACTTCTACCAGGTGCAGATGAAGTTTCGCGACGAGATCCGCCCGCGCTTCGGCGTGATGCGCGGGCGCGAGTTCGTCATGAAGGACGGCTACTCCTTCCACAGCTCCTTCGAGGATCTGCAGCGGGAGTACCGCAACATGTACGACACCTACCACCGCATCTTCCAGCGCCTCGGCCTGAAGTTCCGCGCGGTGGCGGCCGACACGGGCTCCATCGGCGGCACCGGCTCCCATGAATTCCACGTGATCGCCGAAACCGGCGAGGACGACATCGCCTACTGCCCGGATTCCGACTACGCGGCCAACGTGGAGCTGGCCGAAGCCCTGGCGCCTGCCACACCGCGCCCGGCCGCCTCGGCGGCACTGACCAAGGTGCATACGCCCGGCGCCAAGACCATCGACGAGGTGGCAGCCTTCCTGAAGGTGGCGGCCACCGCCACGGTCAAGGCCATCGTGGTGGACGGCGACGAAGCCTCCGGCAACAAGCCCGTGCTGCTGCTGCTGCGCGGCGACCATGAGCTGAACGAAGTGAAGGCCCAGAAAATCGCCGGCGTGAAGAACCCGCTGACCTTCGCCTCGCCTGCCTCCCTGCTTGCCGCCTTCGGCGCCAACGCGGGCTCCCTCGGCCCGGTCGGCTTCGAGGGCCGCGTGGTGATGGACCGCAGCGTAGCCGCCATGGCCGACTTCGTCACCGGCGCCAACGAGGACGACTACCACTACACCGGCGTGAACATCGGCCGCGACTTCCCCGAGGCCGAAGTGGCCGACCTGCGCAACGTGGTGGCCGGCGACCCCTCCCCCGACGGCAAGGGCACGCTCGAGATCTGCCGCGGCATCGAAGTCGGCCACATCTTCCAGCTGCGCACCAAGTATTCCGAAGCCCTGGCCTGCAAGTTCCTCAACGAACAGGGCAAGGAGCAGGTCATGGAGATGGGCTGCTACGGCATCGGCGTGTCGCGCATCCTCGGCGCGGCGATCGAGCAGAACAACGACGCCCGCGGCATCATCTGGCCGGACGCCATCGCCCCCTTCCAGGTTGCCATCGTGCCGATGGGCTACGCCAAGTCCGAAGCGGTCCGCGACGCGGCCAATGCGCTTTACGCGGAACTCGTCGCAGCCGGCATCGACGCCTTCCTGGATGACCGGGACGAGCGCCCGGGCTCCCTGCTGGCCGACAACGAACTGATCGGCACCCCTCACCGGGTGGTGATCGGCGACCGCGGCCTGAAGGAAGGCGTGGTCGAGTACCAGGGCCGCCGCGACGCCGAAGCCACCAAACTGGCGGTGGCCGACGTGGCAGCCACCGTCATCGCCAAACTCAAGGGCTGATGCGAATGACCGGCCTGCGCAAAAACCTGGGCTCCGTGCTGCTGGCCCTGCTGCTGGCAGGCGGCGCCTTGCCTGCCCATGCCGGCAACCAGCTCTACGAGCCGCTGGCCGCCAGCGCCCAGGCGGCACTGCATGCGGCAGTCGCCGACCAGGCCCCTCTTGACCCGAGCTTCCAGCGCAATCCGGAGCGGGCGCGCTGGCTCAACGAGATGTCCCAGCGGCTGGCCAAGCGGATTCCGGACGAAGCCTACCGCTCCGAACTGCTGCGCACAGTGCACTACGAAGCCACCCGGGCCGGCCTCGACCCACAGCTGGTGCTGGGGCTCGTCCAGGTGGAGAGCGGCTTCAAGAAGTACGCGGTATCGACGGCGGGCGCGCGGGGCTACATGCAGGTGATGCCCTTCTGGGTCAAGCTCATCGGCAACCAGGAAACCAACCTCTTCCACATGCGCACCAACCTGCGCTTTGGCTGCACCATCCTGCGCCACTACCTGGACATGGAAAAGGGCGACCTCTTCCGCGCCCTGGGGCGCTACAACGGCAGCCTGGGCAAGCCCGAGTACCCCAACCTCGTCCGCGCCGCCTGGGAGAACAACTGGTCCTATCCTTCCCTGCGCCTGGCCCAGAACCCCTGAAACGGACGATCCGGGCACAAACAAAACGGGCACCGCGAGGTGCCCGTTTTCAATCTGCGGAGCAATGGGCTCAGGCGACGATGATCCCGCCTCCCAGGCACACCCGGCTCTCGTAGATCACCACGCTCTGCCCCGGCGTCACCGCCCACTGGGGCTGGGCGAAGGCGATCTCGGCACGCCCCTCAACCAGGCTGTCGATCTCGCAGGGCGCATCGGGGGTGCGGTAGCGCGGCTTGGCCGTGTACACCCAGTGAGTGCGGGGGTCACGCCCGGACACCCAGCTCAGGTCCGCGGCGATCATGCGGTCCTTGAGCAGAGCCGGATGATCGTGCCCCTGGACCACGTACAACACGTTCCTGGCCACGTCCTTCACCGCGGCATACCAGGCGTCGTGCTCGCCGGCCTCATCCTGATTGCCCTTGATACCCCCGATCTGCAGCCCCTTGCGCTGACCGATGGTGTGATGCATCAGCCCCTGGTGCTGGCCGATCACCCTGTCGCCCTCGAGGGTCCGGATCTCGCCCGGGCGGGCGGGCAGATAGCGGGACAGGAACTCCCGGAAAGGCCGCTCGCCGATGAAGCAGATGCCGGTCGAGTCCTTCTTGTCATGCACATGCAGCCCGGCCGCCTCGGCCAGTTTGCGGACATCCCGCTTGTAGAGATGGCCGATCGGGAACAGCGTCCTGGAGAGCTGGGCCTGGTTGAGGCGGTACAGGAAGTAGCTCTGGTCCTTGGTCCCATCCTCCGCCTTGAGCAGCTGGAACTCAGTCCGCCCGTCGTTGGTCCATTCGCGCACCTGGGCGTAGTGCCCGGTGGCGATGCGATCGGCGCCCAGGGCCATCGCATGGTCCAGGAAGGCCTTGAACTTGATTTCCGAGTTGCACAGGATGTCCGGGTTCGGCGTGCGCCCCGCCTCGTACTCCTTCAGGAAGTCTGTAAAGACGCGCTCCTTGTACTCCTTCGAGAAGTTGACCACCTCGAGTTCGATGCCCAGCACGTCAGCCACCGACACCACATCCACCAGGTCGGCCCGGGTGGAGCAGTACTCATCGTCATCGTCGTCTTCCCAGTTCTTCATGAACAGGCCGACCACGTCGTAGCCCTGCTGCTTGAGCAACAGGGCGGCCACCGACGAATCCACACCGCCGGACATGCCGACGACGACTTTTTCCTTACGAGACATTCGGTCCTTCTCCATCCAGCCAGTCTTCCAGGGGTAACACCACGGCCGGATCGCCATGTTCCCCGAACCACGTATCCACAACAAACTGCTGACCCGGAGGCTCGCCGGCCACATCCCGGATCACGGCAGAAAAATGCTGGCTCACCAGCCAGCGCACCCGTCGCCGGATGGGCTCGACGACATGGAAGTGCAGCAACCCGCGCCCTTCCAGCAGATGCAGAAACCCCGTCGTGGTCTCCGCATGATCAATACAGTCCATCATTCCATGCACGGCATCATCGAGGAAATCTCCCGGCCGGTCGGCATGGATGGGCGACTGCTCGCCCGCCCAGCGGTACATCTGCCCGACCACCTGGGCCAGGATCGCCCGCTCGGCGACCGGCGTGTCGGCCAAGCCCAGGCGCTGCCCCAGCTCGGCAATCCGGGCTTCGGCAAAACTCACTTCCTGCCGCGCCATGCAACCATAGTTGAAGCACACCACCGCCTGCTCGTCCGCCAGCGCCCGGCCGCCTCCGCACAGGCACAGCAGAATCAGGAGCCACCGCATCGCCAACGCCGCGACCTAGCTGTCGTAATGACGGATCAGGTCCAGCGGATACCGCCTGCCGGCCAGGTAGTCCTCGCAGCACTGCAGGATCAGCGGGCTGCGATGGCGCTCCCGGGTCGCGCGAACTTCGTCGAGGTCCATCCACACCGCGCGGACGATGCCCTCATCCAGGCGGCGCGCCGGATCAAAGCCGACGACATCACCACCAAACGCAAAGCGCAGGTAGGTCACGTCGTTGTCGGGACGCGGCCACTGGTAGACGCCCACCAGGAAGCGTGGCACGAAGCTGTGGGCGGTTTCTTCCAGCGCCTCGCGGGCGGCGGCATCAACCAGCGACTCGCCCTGCTCCAGGTGCCCGGCCGGCTGATTGAAGCGCAAGCCGCCCTCCGTCTCTTCCTCGACCAGCAGGAAGCGGCCATCGCGTTCGACGACCGCCGCCACTGTGACATTAGGTTTCCAGAGTCTCACGGGCACCCCCACGCGCAAAGCCGGCATTCTAACCCCTTCCGGGCGGCGGTCCGCAGGTCCGCGGAATGCGCTAGAATCGGGGGTTTGAATTTACTGCACACAGCTGGAGATCCCCATAATGTCAATGGCAGACCGCGACGGTTTCATCTGGTACGACGGCAAGCTCGTGCCGTGGCGCGAAGCGACCACCCACGTGCTCACCCACTCCCTGCACTACGGCCTGTCCGTTTTCGAGGGCGTCCGTGCGTACAACACCGTCAAGGGCACCGCGATCTTCCGCCTGGCCGAGCACACCCAGCGCCTGCTGAACTCCGGCAAGATCTACATGATGAACATTCCTTACACCAAGGATGAGCTCATGGAAGCCCAGCTGGAAGTAGTCCGCGCCAACAAGCTCGAGTCCTGCTACCTGCGCCCGATCGCCTTCTACGGCTCCGAAAAGATGGGCATCTCCACCAAGGGTGCCACCGTCCATGTGGCCATCGCCGCCTGGCCGTGGGGCGCCTACCTGGGCGAGGACGGCCTCGAGAAGGGCATCCGCGTCAAGACCTCCTCCTTCGCCCGCCACCACGTCAATGTGACCATGCCGCGCGCCAAGCTGGCCTCCACCTACGCCAACTCCATCCTGGCCAACCTGGAAGCCACCGAAGCGGGCTACGACGAAGCGCTGCTCCTCGACACCAACGGCTTCGTGGCCGAAGGCGCCGGCGAGAACCTCTTCGTGATCAAGGACGGCGCCATCTACGAACCCGAGATCGCTTCGGCCCTCACCGGCATCACCCGCTCGTCGGTGATCCAGGTGGCCAAGGAATTCGGCCTCGAGGTGATCTCCAAGCGCATCACCCGCGACGACATCTACATCGCCGACGAAGCCTTCTTCACCGGCACCGCCGCCGAAGTCACCCCGATCCGCGAACTCGATGGCCGCACCATCGGCGAAGGCCGCCGCGGCCCGATCACCGAGAAGCTGCAGACCCGCTTCTTCGAGATCGTGAACGGCAAGGCCCCCGAGTACGAACACTGGCTGTCATTCATCTAAGCTCAGAGATCCAGGAGAAATCCATGCCCGAGAACCAGGACAAGACCCAGCCGATCGCAGTTACGGCGAAGGAGCTGCCCCTTCACTGCCCGATGCCCGATGCCCCCCTGTGGGCCCGGCATCCCCGCGTCTTCCTCGACGTGACGGCAGAAGGCCAGGCCACCTGCCCCTACTGTGGCGCCAAGTACGTCTTCTCCGGCGAGCTGCCCAAAGGTCATCACTGACCCTGCGGCACAGGTTAACGGGACGGGGGCGGCAACGCCCCCGTCCCGCATCCGGACCATCCCCCGAGAGGCCTACGCATGAGCAGTCCGATCTTCACCTCCCCAGAGGACGCCGAAGCCGCGTTCTACGCGGCCCTCGCCCAGGCCGACCTGGACCAGATGATGGCCGTCTGGTCGGAGGACGATGAAGTTGCCTGCATCCACCCCGGCAGCATCCGCCTGATAGGGCTCACCGCCATTCGCGAATCCTGGCGCCAGCTGTTCGCCAGCGGCGCACGCATCACCGTCAGCGCGACCCACCCGGTACGGTGGACCGACATGATGCTGGCCGTACACACCGTGCATCAGCATGTGCACGTGGAAGGCGACGACCGCCTGCATCCGCCGATCATCGCCACCAACGTCTTCGCCCGCGGCGCCCTTGGCTGGAGGATGGTGATGCACCATGCCGCCCCCGCGCCGGACATGGACAACCTGCACAGCCACGACAGCCCGCACATCATCCATTGAGGCCCCACCGCCCCCAGGCCCCAGGC
>WBTZ01000130.1 GCA_009026175.1 Zoogloea sp.
CAGCACGCCCAGGGCCCGCCTCCGCCGCCCGGCGGCCGGCAGGCGCAGCGGCAGCAGGGCCAGCTCCACGTTGCCGCACACCGAATCGCGCAACATCCGCGGCTGCTGGAACACCATGGCCACGCCGTCCTCCGGGCGCGGCCCGCCCCCCCAGTCGATCTCCCCGGCCTGCGGCTCGAGCAGACCACACAGGGTGCGCAGCAGCACGCTCTTGCCGGCACCATTGGGCCCCAGCAGGATGGTGATGCCTTCGCCCTCCAGGTCGAGGTCGAGACCGTCGAGGATGGGGCGCCCGCCCGCCTCCCAACGCAGTCCGCGCACCCGCAGCGGAAACATGGAGGCCGCACCGCTCACGCTCGCGCCCTCAGGCATAACGGCGCATCGCCCACTGGCGCACCATGAAAGCCAGGCCGTTGAGGACGAGGATGACCGCCAGCAGCACCAGGCCCAGGGCCACCGCCAGGGGCAGGTCGCCCTTGCTGGTTTCCAGGGCGATGGCCGTGGTCATGGTACGGGTCGAGCGGTCGATGTTGCCGCCGACGATCATCACCGCGCCGACCTCGGACATGGCCCGCCCCAGGCCCGCCAGTACCGCCACCAGCAGGGAGTGGCGGCAGTCGTGGAGCAGCACCCGCACGCTGTCGATCCAGCGCAGGCGCAGCACCCGGAATTCTTCCTCGTAGTCGTGCCACGCATCCTCGATGGTCTGGCGCGTTATGGCGGCCATCAGGGGCGCCACCAGCACCGTCTGGGCCAGCACCATGGCCGTCGGGGAATACAGCAGGCCCATGCTGCCCAGCGGCCCCGAACGGGACAGCAGCAGATACACGACCACCCCGACCACCACCGACGGCAGGCCCATGCAACCGTTGAGGGCGATCACCAGGAACTGGTGCCCCGGAAAACGGCCCACCCCCAGGCAGGCACCCAGCGGCAAACCGATCAGGGTGCCCAGCAACACCGCCAGGCCACTGACCTGCAGCGACAGCAGGACGATCTCGGCGACACGATGGTCGAGATCGGCGAGCAGGGAGAAGGCCTCGGTGATGGCGAGACTGAATGCGTTCATGAACGGTCGGAAAGGCAGGCCGGAAAAGGCGTAGCGATCTGGCGGCGCAGCAGCTCAGCCTCCTCCGCGCTGCATGGCCCGATCGAGACGCGACAGCAGTCTGTCACAGGCCTGGGCATCGCCGGCCAGGAAACGCAGCCGCGCCCGGGTCACCGGAATGCAGAACTGGCCGATGCGCCGGTCGGGCATCGCGGTCAGGACCACCTCGAGCACCGCCTCACCGTCGTCCGCCCGATACACCAGCGGCGCCGGCGAAGACACGCCACCGGGCAGGGCCAGGTAGAGGCCCCGCTCGAATTCGGCCGGGCTTGCCCCCAGTTCCCTCACGAAGCCTGCTTCGACCTGCTCATCCACCTGGCTCCGCAAACCTAACCCCCGGCTATCGGGGGCCAGATGGCCACCTCGTCATCGTCCTGCAGGGCCCGTCCGGCGCGGGCTGCCGGCGGAATGTAATGGCCATTTATCAGGACCAGGTGAGCACTCTTCTCGGGCACCCGATAGCGCACGATCAGATCGCCCACCGTGGTCCCCGGGGCCACGTCGATCTCCACGAGATTGCCGCGCCGCTCGGCCGGCAGGTGGTCGGCCAGGGACGCGAAGAGCTTGAAGACGACCCTCATGCGAAAGCGGCGACCGGATGGCGGCGGGCCGTTGCATCCGGCTGGGTTGCCGCCAGGTAGGCCTCGAAGAAGCGCTGGGGCGCCTCGAGCAGGTGATCCTTCCAGGCTCCGAGCCTGAGCCGCCCCTGGATCAGGCCACGCAGGGCCCCCACGTGCTGGGTCATGCCGATGGAGGTGGCGCCGATCAGCACATCTCCCTTGAACTGCAGGCTCAGGTAACGGAAGGCCGCCTCGTCCACCTGCTCGACCCCCTGCCCTTCGGGGTCGCCCCACCACTGGCCAAAGGAGGTGGAGATCAGGCCGAGAGTGTCCAGTACGTTGATGGCCAGCACGCCCGGCATGCGCCCGTTGCCGCCGGCCATGTTGATCGCCGCGACGCGGGCCTGGTCGGCCGCGTTGGGCTGGATCGCCGACACCAGGTGGGCACCGGTGAACAGGTCGGGGGCCTCGGCCACGTCGCCTGCCGCAAAGATGCCCGGCACCGAGGTTTCCATGCGGGCGTCCACGAGCACGCCCTTCGCCACATGCACCGGGGTCGCATCCAGGAAGGCCACGTTGGGCGCCACCCCCGCAGCGACGATCACCAGGTCGCAAGGCAGCTTGTCGCCGGTGGACAGGCTCACCAACAGGGGCGCATCGCCGCGCTCGATGCGCTCCACCCCGGCCGAGGTGACAACCCGGATGCCCTTCTCCTCGACCCAGCGCTTGATCATGCCGCCGGCCTTGGGGGTCATCATGCGGGGCACCATGCGGTCGCCCATCTCCACCACGGTGAGGGACACGCCGCGCTTGGCCAGGGCTTCCATGATGATGCAGCCGATGAAGCCGGCCCCCAGTTGCAGCACCCGCGCACCAGGCTTGGCATGGCTGGCGATGGCGCGGGCATCGGCGAGGGTCCAGCAGGTCTGGACTTCCGGCAGATCGACGCCCGGGATGGGCGGTCGCACCGGATGGGAGCCCGTCGCCACGAGCAGCCGGTCGTAGGTCTCGAAATGGCCGTCGGCAAAGAGCACCTTGCCTTGCTGTGTGTCCACCGCCACGGCGCGGCCACGCAGTTGGCGCACCCCGAGACGGTCGAAGTGGTCCGGCGTCTTGCGCAGCCAGGTCCCCGATTCGTCGATATTGCCTTCCAGCAGATAGGGAATGGCCATGCGGGAATAGGACGGCTCGTCCTCGCTGCCCACCATGACGATCTCGTCGCGCGGCGCCGCCTTGCGCAGGGTTTCGGCCGCCACCACGCCCGCCGGGCCATTGCCCAGGATTAGGTGTTTCATGGGTGATTCCTCGGAACAGGATTGTGCCGATGCCGCCCAGCGGGGCGGCATCGGCAGGCGTGCGTCAGGTCAGAGCCCCAGGCGTGCGAGCGTGGCGGGGGTGGGGACCCCCTCCTCCGTCCAGCCGCGGATGCTGTAGTACTCCGGCAGCATCTTGTCGATGCCGCTGACCAGCCCCTTGGCCGGCCCCACCTTGGCAGGTTCCGTCTTGAGACGCGGCGGCAGGTCGTCGTCTTTGCGGGTCAGGCCGGCTGCGTTGTTGAAGAGGCGCTCCATGTTCCAGATGCGCTCACCCATCTGGTTGAGCTTGTCCATCGACCAGTCGCCTTCGCAGGCAGCCTCGATCTGCGGCTGCACGTCGGCCAGGGTCCAGGCGAAGGAGGTGAACACGCAGATCCCCGCCGCATCGAAGACCGCCGTGGCGTCCTGGAAGGCCTTGACCAGTTCGGGCTTGCCCTCGGTGGTGAGCGGATCGGTCTTGACCGGGATGCCCAGCACCTCGGAGGCCACGGTGTAGGAGCGCAGGTGGCAGGCGCCGCGGTTGGAGGTGGCGTAGGTCAGGCCCATGCCCTGGATGCCCCGCGCGTCATAGGCAGGGAACTCCTGTCCCTTGACCGTCATGGACAGCTCGGGGTGGCCATACTTGGTGCACAACCGGCGCGAACCCTGACCGATCTCCTTGCCGAAGCCTTCCCCGCGGGCCGTCATTTCAGTCAGGCGGGCCAGCGCCTCGGCGGAGCCGAACTCCGCCTCGATGCCGATCTGCTCCTTCGTGAGCACGCCCATCCCGTAGAGCTCCATCACCGCACCAATGGTGGCGCCGAAGGAGATCGGGTCCATGCCCTGCTCGTTGCACAGGAGGTTGGCGTACTGCAGGGCCTCCAGGTCCCCCACCCCGTTGGCCGCGCCGAGGGCCCAGGCCGCCTCGTACTCCAGGCCGCCCGAGGCTCCCCAGTACTTGGGATTGTTCACCACCGTGAAGTGGCCCTTGTCGATTTCGGAGATGCGGCCGCAGGCAATGGTGCAGCCAAAGCAGGCCGCGTTGGTCACCAGGTGGGTCTTGCCGTCTGTGGGGCGCTTTTCGTGCATCGCCTCGGCAGAGATCTTCCCCGCGCTCTCGAACTGCACGTCCTTGTGGTTGCGGGTGGGCAGTGCCCCCATCTCGTTGATCACGTTCATCAACACCTGCGTACCGAACTTGGGCAAGCCCTGGCCGGTGACGGCGTTGTCGGCGAGCACCTTCTTCTTCTCGGCGGTGATCTTCATGAAGGCCTTCATGTCCTTGATGCCGGACACACCCTTCGTACCGCGCAGGGCCACCGCCTTGAGGTTCTTGGAGCCCATCACCGCGCCCACGCCAGAGCGGCCCGCCGCTCGGTGCAGATCGTTGACGATGCAGGCGAACAAGACCTGATTCTCGCCAGCCAGACCGATGGACGACACCCTCACGAGCGGGTCCTGGTGGTGGTGCTTGATGGCCTCTTCCGTCTCCCAGCAGCTCTTGCCCCACAGATCCGAGGCGTCGATGAGCTGGGCCTTGTCGTTCTCGACGTAGAGGTAGACCGGCTTGGGCGAGCGCCCCTCGAGGATGATCATGTCCCAGCCGGCAAACTTCATCTCGGCGCCGAAGAAGCCGCCGGAGTTCGAGCAGGCGATGGCGCCGGTCAGCGGCCCCTTGGTGACGACCGTGTAGCGCCCGCCGGTGGAGGCCAGCGTGCCGGTCAGCGGCCCGGTGGACATGATCATCTTGTTGTCCGGCGACAGGGGATCGACCTTCGGGTCGATCTCCGACACCAGGTACTTGGTGGCCAGCCCCCGGGACCCGAGGTACTCGTCGGCCCACTGCATGTTCAGCGGCTCTTCGGTGCAGGTTCCTTCGGTGAGGTTGACCCGCAGCACTTTCCTGTTCCAGCCCATGGTCTCTCCCCCTTATTCCGAAACGGCCGTATTGGCGCGGGCGGCCCACGCACGCATGCGGTCCAGGCCGGTCCAGTCGGCATCCACATAGGTGATCGCGCCGGTGGGACAGGCCGTGGCACAGGCCGGATCACCACCGCACAGGTCGCATTTCTGGACCTTGCCGGTATCCTGGTTGTAATTCACCGTTCCAAACGGGCAGGCGATGGTGCATACCTTGCAGCCCACGCACACGTCGTCGTGGACCTGCTTGGCCCCGGTGGACGCGTCGATACGGATCGCATCGACCGGACAGGCATTGAGGCACCAGGCCTCGGTGCATTGGGTACAGGTATACGGAACCTTGCGCCCCTCGGTCTCGAAGCTGAAGACCTTGATGCGGGACTTGGACGGATTGATGACCCCGGTGTGCTCGACCGAACATGCCATTTCACACTGCAGGCAGCCGGTGCACTTCTTGGGGTCAATGTGCAGGGATTTCCACATCGATCGACTCCTCCTTGTAAGTTTTCTGGACCGGTAGACGCGATCACTGATGGATCGGTGGCTCGCCGCAGCCGGCGGCCTGACAGTCTCCGGGTGATTCCCCCTCCGGTCCGCCCTTGCCCGGCCTAACGCGGGCGCGACGACACCATCCTGTGAGCTTATGCCGCCGCCACCGCTTGTCAATACGCGCTGCGTCAATGGACTGGTCGATGGGTGCATCAATGCGCGATGGCCGGGGAGTGTGCTATTAATCGGGCTTACCTTGATCCGGAGCCTTACATGAGTGTGGACAATGGCTGCGCCTCGGCGGGCGCCCGCAAGACCCTGTCGGTGGACGAAGCCCGGCAGATCATCCTGAGCACCGTGACGCCGCTCTCGGGCTGGGAGAAGGTGGCCATCCGCGCCGCCCTGGGACGCATTCTGGCGGCCGACGTCATCGCCCCCTGCAACGTGCCCGCCCACGACAATTCGGCCATGGATGGCTATGCAGTGCGGGCCGAAGACCTGTCGGCCGATGGCGAGGTGTCCCTCCAGGTTGTCGGCACCGCCTTTGCCGGGCGTGGTTTCTCCGGCATCGTCGGCGCGGGGCAGGCTGTGCGCATCATGACCGGCGGGGTGATGCCGATGGGCGCCGACACCATCGTCGTGCAGGAGATCGTCCGCACGGAGGGCAGCACGGTGGTGGTGCCGGCGGGCATCCGCAAGGGGCAGAACGTCCGCCGCGCGGGTGAGGACCTGGCGGAGGGCGCCGTGGCCATTCCCCGTGGCAAGCTGATGGGCCCGGCCGAACTGGGTCTGGCAGCGTCCCTGGGGCTGGCGGAAGTGTGTGTCACCCGCCGCCTGCGGGTCGCGTTCTTCTCGACCGGAGATGAACTGGCCACCATCGGCCGCCCCCTTGCCCCCGGCGAGGTGTACGACTCCAACCGCTACACCCTGCATGGCGCGCTGACCCGGCTGGGCTGCGAGCTGGTGGACATGGGCGTGATCCCGGACCGCCCCGACGAGCTGGAGGCGGCCTTCCGCAATGCCGCGGCCTGTTCCGACGTGGTCCTCACCACCGGCGGGGTATCGGTCGGTGAAGCGGACTTCATCCGTGAGCTGATGGCCCGCCTTGGCGAGGTGAGTTTCTGGAAGATCGACATCAAGCCCGGCCGGCCGATGGCCTTCGGCAAGATCGGCAACACCTGGATGTTCGGGCTGCCGGGCAACCCGGTGGCCGTGATGGTCACCTACTACCAGTTCGTGATGGATGCCCTGCTCCGCGTCGCCGGCCAGGATCCCCTGCCCCAGCGCCCGCTGATGCAGGCCGTTTGCACCAGCGCCATCCGCAAGCTGTCAGGACGCAAGGAGTTCCTGCGTGGCCGGCTGTACCTGGAAGACGGCCAATGGCAGGTCCGCTCGGCCTCTGCCCAGGGCTCGGGGATCCTGCGCTCCATGTCCGAGGCCAACTGCTTCATCGTCCTCGACGAGCACCGGGGCGATGTGTCGCCCGGCGAGACGGTCCAGGTCCAGCTGTTCGACGGCCTGGTCTGAAGGGTTCTCCAGAAATCAAAAAGGCCGGCCGGGGTCACCGGTCGGCCTTTTGAAACCACGCAGAAGAAAACTCAGCTCGTCAGCGCAGCCTTGATCTGCTCGAGGGTGCTCGGATCCTCGATGGTGGTCAGATCGCCCGGATCGCGACCTTCGGCCAGCGCCTGGATGGAACGACGCAGCATCTTGCCGGAACGGGTCTTGGGCAGGCCGGAGATGAAGTGCACGCGGGCCGGCCGGGCAATTGCACCGAGGCTGCCATCGACCAGCTTCATGACGGCCTTTTCCAGCGCGGCAACCTTCTCGGCGGTGTCCACGCTGGCCGGATCCTTGACCACGGCGAAGGCCATGGGCATCTGCCCCTTGAGCTGATCGGCCACGCCCACCACGGCCACTTCGGCGATCGCCGGGTGAGCCTGCACGGCTTCCTCGATCTCGCGGGTGCCAAGACGGTGGCCGGCAACGTTGATCACGTCATCGGTGCGGCCAAGGATCTTGTAGTAGCCGGCATCGTCCTTGATGCCCCAGTCGAAGCTGGAGTACACCTGCGGCTCCTGGAAGAGGGTGAAGTAGGTGGACACGAAGCGCTTGTCGTCCCCCCAGATGGTGGACAGGCAGCCAGGCGGCAGCGGCGGCACCACGCCGACGATGCCCTTCTCGTTGGGACCACACTCCGAACCATCGTCGCGGAACAGGCGCACGTCGTAGCCGTACACCGGGAAGCCGGGAGAGCCGAGCTGCACATCGTGCTTCTCGACGCCGGGCATCAGGGACAGCATCGCCCAGCCGGTCTCGGTCTGCCAGTAGTGGTCGATGACCGGGATGCCCAGCTCATCCATCATCCACTGGTGGGAGGTCTCATCCATCGGCTCGCCGGCGCAGTACAGGGCGCGCAGCCTGGAGAGGTCATACTTCTTGAGCAGGGCCGGATCCTGCTTCTTGAGCACGCGGATGGCGGTGGGCGCACTGAACATCACGGTGACTTCCTGCTCCTGGCAGATCTTCCACCAGATGCCGGCGTCGGGGCGCAGCGGCGTGCCTTCGTACATGATCGTCGCCATGCCGGCGATCAGCGGGCCGTAGATGATGTAGCTGTGCCCCACCACCCAGCCGATGTCGGAGGTCGAGAAGAAGGTCTCGCCGGCGTTGCCGCAGTAGATGTGCTTCATCGACGCAGCCAGCGCCACGGCGTAGCCACCGGTGTCGCGCTGCACGCCCTTGGGCTTGCCCGTGGTGCCGGAGGTGTAAAGGATGTAGCTGGGCTCCGAGGCCTCCAGCCAGGTGACCGGCACGTTGGCATCCAGATGCTTGTTGCGCAGGGTCGCGTAGTCCTCGTCACGACCCGCCACCACGGCCATGTCCTTGTCGAGGCCGCGATTGACCATCAGCACCTTGGCCGGCTTGTGCTCGGCCAGGCTGATGGCTTCGTCCAGGAGGTGCTTGTAGGGCACCGGGCGACCGCCGCGCATGCCGGCATCGGCCGAGACGATCACGGTGGGCTTGGCGTCATCGATCCGGGTGGCCAGGGAGTGGGAGGCGAAACCGCCGAATACCACCGAGTGGATGGCGCCGATGCGGGTGCACGCCAGCATCGCGAAGCAGGCCTCGGCGATCATCGGCATGTAGATCAGGACGCGGTCGCCCTTCTTGACGCCGAGCTCCTGGTAGATCGCCGCCATGCGCATGACTTCGGTGCGCAGTTCGGAGAAGGAGTAGATCTTCTCTTCGTCGGTCTCGGTGGAGATGTAAACCAGCGCCTTGCCGTTCGGGTTGGTCTCCGCGTGACGGTCGACTGCGTTGTAGCAGAGGTTGGTCTCGCCACCGACGAACCACTTGACGAAGGGCGGTTTGGAGAAGTCGTAGATCTGCTCGGGTTGCTTGTTCCAGTGAATCAGCTGGGCCTGCTCGCCCCAGAAGCCGTTGCGGTCTTCAATGGAGCGCTGGTGAAATTCCTTGTACGAAGCCATGGGTCCTCTCCCTTTTTCGAATGATCAAACCACTACCGATGATGGCGTTGCGTCGTGGCGCCCGCCTTTTTTATTCGTTCCTGGGTGCTGCATTCCCCTGCACGGCTTCTGCGACGCGTGCGAGGGTGGCAAGCGGCAGACCGGCGGAGAACTCGGATTCTATCAATTCCAGCAAGGGCAAGAGCGTCCGTATGGCATCCGGAAGTTGTTTGCGCAGCCGCGGATCCAGGCCGGCAGTGCGCAGTTGCAGCAGATACTGGTCGATGCTGACCGGCGCACGGGTGCCGGTGGGCACCATGTCCTGGGTGACCTCCCCCTGCTCGCCCATGACCCGGTTGCCGCCCGCGGCACGGCCCGCGGCAATGCGCTGCACCGCCACGCCGATGAGGTGGCTGACGGTCTGGTTCTTGCCCGGCTCGGTGGCCGCCAGGCCGATGGTGATCTGGATACGGATCCGCTCTTCGCGGTAGGTCATCACGATGTGGTCGATGGCCGTGCGCAGGCGCATGGCAAAGGCACAGGCCCCTTCCATGTTGGTGCTGGGCGACACCACGGCAAAGCGGGCCGGCGCCAGCTCGGCCACGCTGTCTTCCTGGCGCAGTTTGGTGGCCAGGATCTTCGACAGTTTGCGGTTGATCAGTTGCGCCACGTGGGCGCCATAACGGGCCACCAGGGTGTCGAACTGGTCTATCTCGATGACCATCACCGACAGGTCGCCATGTCTGCGCTGGGCCAGGGACAGTTCCTGGGCCGCGTGGTAATGCAGATAGGAGGGCGTCACCAGCCCGGACGCAGGGTCCACCGGACTGGCGGTGGCCAGCGCGGCCCGGCTCTCCTCCAGGTCCCGCTGGGTGCGGGCCAGCTGGGTCAGGGCTTCGAGGCGGGCGAGCAACTCGACGTTGCCGATGCTCTTGGAGATGAAGTCGGTGGCCCCGGCGCTCTTGGCCTTGACCCTCACTTCCGGCTCGTCGTCGCCGGAGATGACCACCACCGGCAGCGTGTTGATGCGGGAGATGCGGGACGTGCGGATGCGCTCCAGCAAGCCGTAGCCATCCAGCCGGGGCATGCCGATGTCGGTAATCACCGCCTGGATCGTCGGGTCCACCATCAGGGTCTGCCAGCCGGCTTCCCCATCCGCCTCTTCCCGCACCTCGAAGCGATCCCGCACATGCCGGATGATGGACGCACGCACCATCCGGGAGTCATCGATGATCAGGACCCGCGGCAGGGCCTGATCGCTGTCTTCATTCATGCTGGGCTCGCTCAAGAGGGACTCTAGCCATTAACGGCAATCACCGTGCGCCCCTTGACCCGGCCGGCGATGAAGTCGTCGAAGACGCCAGGCAGCTCGGCAAAGGGCACGCTGCGGGTCATGGACGCCAGGTGCCTCGGCTTCAGGTCGGTCGCCAGGCGCTCCCAGACCCGGGCGCGGGTCGGGAAGCCCATATAGCCGGAATCGATGCCGAGCAGGCTGACGCCACGCAGGATGAAGGGGAAGACCGTGGTGGGCAGCTGGATGCTCTGGGCGTTGCCAATGCTCGCCACGGTGCCCGCCTGCTTCATGGTGGACAGCACCCAGGCCAGGATGTCACCGCCGACGTTATCCACCGCACCGGCCCACAGGCCGGCGTCCAGCGGACGCGTCTTGGCCGGGTCGATGGTGTCCCGCAGCTTGATCTCCGCTGCACCGAGGGACTTCAGGTAGCCCTCCTCATGGGCTTTGCCGGTCAGTGCGACGACGTGGTAGCCCAGCCCGGCCAGCATGTCGATGGCCAGCCCGCCGACACCGCCGCTTGCGCCGGTGACGATCACCGGGCCATTCTCGGGGCGCAGGCCGTTGTCTTCCATCCGCACGACCCCCAGCGCTGCGGTGAAGCCGGCGGTGCCCAGGGCCATGGCATCGAACAGGCTGAGCCCGGCAGGCAAGGGCACCACCCAGCCGGCCGGGATGCGGGCGTACTCGGCGTAGCCGCCGTGATGGGCAACGCCGATGTCGAAACTGGTGGCGATCACCTCATCGCCCGCCTTGAAGCGCGGATCGCTGCTGTCCACGACCGTGCCGGAAAGGTCGATGCCCCCCACGCAGGGAAAGCGCCGGATGATCTTGCCTGCCCCGGTGGCTGCCAGCGCATCCTTGTAATTCACGCTGGAATAAGCCACCTTGATAAGGACCTCGCCTGCGTCGAGGGCGTCGACGGAGAGGGTTTCCATGGCCGAGACGACCTTGCGGTTCTCATCCTGGCGGATCACAAAGGCCTTGAAGGGGGACACTGCGCTGGACATGCTTTTCTCCTCGTCAGCAGGCGCCACGGGGCGCCCTTGTTGTTTGTGGCCCGATTATAGCGCCGGCGTCGGCTGCCGCTTCCGCAAGCCGCCGACAGCGCTCAATCCACCGGGCTCCGTGCCGTAAATGGGAACATCGCCTGCAGGACATCGACCATGACCCTCCTCAACCGCCCGCTGGACAGCATTGAGTCCTACAACAGTTTCCTGAGCCAGGAGGCCATCCCCGTTCTCAAGCATACGGTCAAGGAACTGCAAGCCATGCGGGAGATGGAAGATAGCATCAACGGCAGGACGGTCGCGGCCCTGGTACTGAGCGATCCGATGATGACGCTCAAGGTACTGATCCACATCGAGCAGCATCGGCGGGCCCGCCAGAACCACGACATCACGACAATCGAGCGGGCCATCATGATGATGGGCATCTCGCCCTTCCTGCGTGAATTCTCCGAGTTGCCCACCATTGAAAGCCAGCTTTCCAGCCACACCCATGCACTGGTGGGCGTCCTGAAGGTGATCGGAAGGGCGCGCCGGGCCGCCCACTACGCGCGTGACTGGGCCATCGTGCGCCACGACCTCGACGTGGACGAGATTACCGTGGCGGCCCTGCTTCACGAAGTGACCGACATCCTGTGCTGGTGCTTCGCCCCGGAGCTGACCCAGCAGGTCTATGAGCTGCAACGCATGGACAAGAGCCTTCGCTCGAGCGCCGCCCAGCGGGCCGTGTTCAACTTCTCGGCAAAGGAGCTGCACCTGGCGCTGGTCCGGGAGTGGCACCTACCGGAACTGCTGATCTCGATGATGGACGAACGGCAGATCCAGAACCCGCGCGTGCGCACCGTACAGTTGGCCAACAGCCTGGCCCGCCACACCGCGCAGGGCTGGGATAATCCGGCCATTCCCGACGACCTGGCGGCCATCGAGGAGTTGCTGCACATCGGCCGGGAGCATCTGCTCCATCGCCTGGCGGCTCCCCACGAGGTCGTCGAGACCCTGCTTCAGGCCGGCGGCAAGGCGGAAGGTGCCCTGCCGCCGCTCTCCACCGCTTCCGCCCCCCCGGCCGCCTGAACGCTTCGCCGGCTACTTGCCGGCGGCCCGGGACTCCAGCTCTTCCCAGCGCAGCATGGCGGCCTCCAGTTCGTCGTCGATGGCCTGCAGCCGGGCATTCATGCTCGGCACATCCTGGGCGGCGTCTTTGTAGGTTGCCGGATCGTTGAGACGGGCCTGGATTCCCCCCTGCTCGTCCTCCAGCTGGGCAATGCGATCCGGCAGCGCCTCCAGTTCGCGCTGCTCCTTCCAGGACAGCTTCACCGGTTTGGCCGCCGCCGCCGGGGCCTCCTTCCGCACGGGAGCCGGCTTGGACGAGGCAGGCGCCGCCGTGACCGCGGCCGGACGGACCCTCAGCCAGTCCTCGTAGCCCCCCGCATATTCCTTCCAGCGTCCGTCGCCTTCGGCGGCGATCACCTGCGTCACCACGTTGTCCAGGAAAGCCCGGTCGTGGCTGACCAGGAACACCGTACCGTCGTACTGGGCCAGCAAGTCTTCCAGCAGATCGAGGGTCTCGATGTCGAGATCGTTCGTCGGCTCGTCCAGCACCAGCACGTTTGCCGGGCGGGCGAAAAGGCGCGCCAGCAAGAGCCGATTGCGCTCACCGCCCGACAGGGACTTGACTGGAGAACGGGCACGCTGCGGCGAGAACAGGAAATCACCCAGGTAACCGATGATGTGGGTCCGGTGACCAGCGATCTCCACATAGTCGGAGCCCGGGCTGATGACCTCCGTCAGCGGTGCCTCGGGATCGAGTTGGGCACGCAGCTGGTCGAAATAGGCCACGGTCTGGCGGGTCCCCCGGCGGATCCGGCCGGCATCCGGCTCGAGTTCGCCCAGGATCAGCTTGAGCAGCGTTGTCTTGCCGGCACCGTTCGGACCGACCAGGCCGATCCGGTCGCCCCGCAGGATGCGCGTTGAAAAGTCCCGCACGATGCAGCGGTCGCCAAAGTGCTTTTCGACGTTCTCCAGCTCGGCCACCATCTGCCCGCTGCCATCCCCGCGATCAAGCGCCAGCTTGACGTTGCCGAAGCGGTCGCGCCGGGCACTGCGTTCGCGCCGCAAGGCCTCCAGGCGCCGCACCCGGCCTTCGTTGCGGGTGCGCCGGGCCTCGACGCCCTTGCGGATCCAGACCTCCTCCTGTGCCAGCAGCTTGTCGAAGCGGGCATTGGCCTTCTCCTCCGCATCGAGCTGCTCCGCCTTGCGGGCCTGATACTCACTGAAGCGGCCTGGATAGCTGCTGAGAATCCCCCGGTCGAGCTCGACAATCCGCGTCGTGATGTTGTCGAGGAAGACCCGGTCGTGGGTGATCACCACGACCGCCCCGGGAAAGCTCTTGATCAGCTCTTCGAGCCACAGGATGCCGTCGATGTCCAGATGGTTGGTGGGCTCGTCCAGCAGCAGCATCTCCGGCTCCCCCACCAGCGCACGGGCCAGCGCCACACGCTTGATGCCGCCCCCCGACAGGCTGCCGGTGATGGCCTCACCCGAGAGCTTGAGCTGCGCCAGGACCTGCTCTACCCGCTGCTCCAGCCGCCAGGCCTGAGCCTCCTCGACACGATGCTGCAGGGCCTCGAGATGGCTCAGTGCGGCCTCGCTGGCATCGTCAGCCACCGCCAGCATGGCCGCATGGTAGTCCACCAGGAGAGATGCGACGTCACCCAAGCCATCGGCCACGGTATCGAAGACGCTCCGCTCCAGCGGGAAGTCTGCCTCCTGGGGCACATAGGCAATCCGCGCCCCGGGCTGGCGCCAGAGTCTTCCATCATCCAGGCTCGCCTGGCCTGCCAGGGCCTTGAGCAAGCTGGACTTGCCGCTGCCGTTGCGGCCGATCAGCGCCACCCGCTCGCCAGGGTCGAGCTGAAAGGAGGCCTTGTCCAACAAGGCGACATGCCCAAATGCAAGGCAGGCGTCATCGAGAGTGATAAGTGGCATTTCGGAGCGGCGGGAAGGCTTGCGGAAAACCTTGCATTGTACCCGGCTAGACTCCCTAAGCGGCTCTGGCCTGACAACAGGTCGAAGCCACCTCGCCGGCACCGCATCTTCCGACCCGCAAGGAACCCGATCCAGGGTGGCGAGGCAATAAATGCACCGCCACCATCAAAGCTGTTGACTTGCTACTGAAGCACTAGTTAAATACGAATTATTCGCATTCTACTTCAACGCCCGTGGAACGATCAGCCCCCCTCCCCGATACTCCCGGCACCACGCCGCAGGCCCGGCCTCCCGCAGGGGAACTTGACGCGCCCATCCGCAGCAAGGAGCTCTTCAACAATCGCTCCTGTGTCTTCATAGAACATGAAGGCATGGTTTATGCCTTGAGAGCGACGCGAACGGGCAAACTGATCCTCACCAAGTAAACGCAACGTTCGAATCCGCTCCGATCCGGCTGCACACCCAGCCACCCAGGAAAGCAGCCAGTACGGTTTGAAGGAATCACGACAATGTATGTATGCGTCTGCCGCGCAGTGACCGAAAAGCACATCGAAACCGCCGTCCACGGCGGCGCACGGCGCCTCCGTGATCTCCGCGAACAACTCGGCGTGACGGAAGAATGCGGTCGCTGCGCGAAGTGTGCCAAGCAGTGCCTCGACGAAGCAATCGGTCAAACCTGCTCCAAGCCTGCCAACGCGGCCCAGAGCCCGGCCTACATCCTGCTCCAGAAAGCGGCCTGACAACCGGCCTGCTTCCCCCCGCCGAACGGGAAGAACGCATCGCCCAACTCCAGAATTTTGATAAGCGCGTGCTGGTTTGCACGGATTGCTTGAGTGAAGGCATCAACCTGCAAGAACTTTTCAACGCC
>WBTZ01000131.1 GCA_009026175.1 Zoogloea sp.
CTGCCGCCGCGCCGCTGCCTGCCGGCCTGCGCCTGAAGCCCGTCGTGGCGAGGGCCGCGACGGAGGCGCCGGCCAGTGGCGGGTTGCCGGCGCTGCTGCTGCTGGCCTTCCTGAGCGGCCTGGTGCGCCAGTGGCGCCTGTGCCGTACCCCTCTTGTGTCCCTGTCCGTCGAACCCTTTCCTGTCCGTGGAGTGTGAATCATGCTGAACCTGATCGAAGGCCTCATGTACGAGGCCGGCCAACTTTTCCTGGCGCCGGTGCTGCTCGCCATTGCCGTCGTCTTCCTTTACGCCTTCCATGCACTGGGCGCCTTCATGCTGCAGGCCGTGCAGCGCCGCAGCGGCCGGCCGGGCGGCTTCGAGCTGGAGGAGGCGCGCCGGCGCGATCCCGGGCTGGGTGCTGCAGCCCTCGAGGCGCTGGCGGTGAAGCGTCTCGAGCCGGTGCGCCTGGCGGCCCGGGTGGCGCCCATGCTGGGTCTGGTGGCGACCATGATCCCGATGGGGCCGGCCCTGCGGGCGCTGGGGGAAGGTCAGGTGGCCGAGGTGTCGCGCAGCCTGTCGGTGGCCTTCTCGGCGGTCATCCTGGCCCTGCTGGCGGCGGCCCTGAGCTTTGCCGTGGCCACCGTGCGGCGCCGCTGGTACGCCCAGGACCTGGCCGTGATCGAGGCCGGCACGGGGCTTCCGGCGCAGGCTGGCGGCGTGGTGGAGCGTGCATCGTGAAGGGGCTGCGGCTGGGGCTTCACGATGAGGGGGACGACGACGATCCCCTGCTGTCACTGGTGAACCTGGTGGATGTGTTCCTGGTGCTGGCGGCGGCCCTGCTGGTGGCGCTGGCCGGCGTGCCGCCGGGGCTCATCGGCGGCGAGCGGGTGACGGTGATCCGCAATGCGGGATCACCGTCCATGGAGGTGATCATCCGGGATGGCCAGCGCATCGAGCGCTTCCGGGGCGATGGCGGTGCGGCGGATGCGAGCGGCGGGACGCGGGCCGGCACCGCCTGGCGGATGCCCGACGGCAGCCTGGTCTATGTGCCGGAGTGAGGTGCTTGCCCGGTCCGGTCTCAGGCGCCGGGCTGGACGGGGGGCAGGCAGGCCCGCTCCTCGTCCGTGAGCAGGCGCGATTCGGTGACGAAGGCGCGGCCGCGGCCGCAATCCAGCGAGAAGTCCCCGCCGTTGCCGGGCCGGGTGTCGAGGATCAGCTGGCAGTTCTCGTAGTACTGGAATTCCTGGTGACCGAGGTAGAAGTCGGCACCCCCCACCTGGCCGATCAGCAGCATGGTCTGGCCGGGGACGATCTCGCCGACCTTGTAGCAGTTGGGTACGCTGCCGTCGCAACAGCCGCCGGAGAGCAGGAACATCAGGGGGCCGAATTCGGTGCGCAGTTCGTCGATGAACTGCAGGGCGGCGTCGGTGGCGACGATGCGTTGGGTCATGGTTGGCATTTCCGCGTCCACAAAGAAAAAAACGGGGCGAGAGATCTCGCCCCGTAACACCTTGCCTTACACGTACAACTCTTGAATCAGAAGAAGCCCAGCTTGTTCGGGCTGTAGCTGACCAGCAGGTTCTTGGTCTGCTGGTAGTGGTCGAGCATGACCTTGTGGGTTTCGCGGCCGATGCCGGATTCCTTGTAGCCGCCGAAGGCCGCGTGGGCCGGGTAGGCGTGGTAGCAGTTGGTCCAGACGCGGCCGGCCTTGATGTTGCGGCCCATGCGGAAGGCACGGCTGCCGTCGCGGCTCCACACGCCGGCGCCGAGGCCATAGACGGTGTCGTTGGCGATGGCGAGGGCTTCGGCTTCGTCCTTGAAGGTGGTCACGGCCAGCACCGGTCCGAAGATCTCTTCCTGGAAGATGCGCATCTTGTTGTGGCCCTTGAACAGGGTCGGCTGGACGTAGTAACCGCCGGCCAGGTCGCCGTCCAGGTGGGCTTGTTCGCCACCGACGAGCACCTGGGCGCCTTCGCCCTTGCCGATTTCCAGGTAAGCCTTGATCTTGCTGAGCTGGTCGGCGGAAGCCTGGGCACCGATCATGGTGTCGGTGTCGAGCGGGCTGCCTTGCTTGATCAGCTTGACGCGGGCCACGGCACGTTCGATGAACTTGTCGTAGATGGATTCCTGGATCAGCGCGCGGGACGGGCAGGTGCACACTTCGCCCTGGTTGAAGGCGAACAGCACCAGGCCTTCCACGGCCTTGTCGAAGAAGGCGTCGTCAGCGGCGGCGATGTCTTCGAAGAACACGTTGGGGGACTTGCCGCCCAGTTCCAGGGTGGCGGGGATCAGGCTGGTGGCCGCGGCCTGGGCGATCACGCGGCCGGTGGCGGTGGAGCCGGTGAAGGCGATCTTGGCGATGCGCTTGCTGGTGGCCAGCGGCATGCCGGCTTCGCGGCCAAAACCGTTGACGATGTTCAGCACGCCCGGGGGCAGCAGGTCGGCGATCAGCTCGGCGAGCACCAGGATGGAGATCGGGGTGGATTCGGCGGGCTTCAGGACCACGCAGTTGCCGGCGCCGATGGCGGGGGCCAGCTTCCAGGCCGCCATCAGGATCGGGAAGTTCCAGGGGATGATCTGGCCGACCACGCCGAGGGGCTCGTGGAAGTGGTAGGCGACGGTGTTCTCGTCGATCTCGGACAGGGAGCCTTCCTGCGAGCGCAGGCAGCCGGCGAAGTAGCGGAAGTGGTCGACGGCCAGGGGGATGTCGGCGTTCAGGGTTTCGCGGATCGGCTTGCCGTTATCCACGGTCTCGGCATAGGCCAGCAGCTCGAGGTTGGCTTCCAGGCGGTCGGCGATCTTCAGCAGCAGGTTGGCGCGCTCACCGGCGGAGGTACGGCCCCACTTGTCGGCGATGGCGTGGGCGGCGTCCAGCGCCAGCTCGACGTCTTCGGCGGTGGAGCGGGCAGCCTTGGTGTAGGGCTTGCCGGTGATCGGAGTGATGACGTCGAAGTACTCGCCCTTGACCGGGGCGACCCACTTGCCGCCGATGAAGTTGTCGTACTTGGACTTGTATTGGACCTTGGCGTCGGCAGAGCCGGGCAATGCGTAGAGCATGGTATCTCCTCCTGAATTTGGTGTCGGAACGCTCGGTACAGCGTTGCCTTGTATTCAGCAGGGGACGTGCCAAGATTCGATCAGGATTGCTGATGGGGCGAAAGGCCTTATTTATCAGCGTATTGGTGGTGTTGCGCCAGAATGTTGCAGCGCATTATGTACCGCTTGAATGTGTTCAATTGTGGAACAGGTGCTCCATGGCGTCTGTGCCATGGAGCACCAGGCAGGTCCGGTTCAGGCGATGCGGAAGCGAGAGGACAGGGCTTCGAGGGTGCGTGCCAGTTCTTCGAGCTGCTCGGCGGACTGGGTGATGCGGGCGGCACTGGCGGCGTTGGACTCCGAGGCGCCGGCGATCTGTTCCACCCGCTGGGCGATATCCCGCGCGGCGGCTGACTGCTCGGTCAGGCCGAGGGTGATGCCTTCCACCGATCCGAGCACCTGGGTGCTGCTCTCCTGGATGCTGCCGATGGTGCTGCCGGCTTCGTCGGCCAGGGTCACGCCCCGTGCGGCGCCCTTGACCCCCTCGTCCATGTCGTCGGCGGCGTTGCGGGTGGCGCTCTGGATGCGCTCGATCATGGTGGTGATCTCGGCGGTGGAGTTGGCGGTGCGTTCGGCCAGCTTGCGCACCTCGTCTGCCACCACGGCGAAGCCGCGGCCCGATTCACCGGCCCGGGCCGCCTCGATGGCGGCATTGAGCGCGAGCAGGTTGGTCTGGTCGGCAATCTCGCGGATGACCCCGACGATCATGGAGATCTCACCGGACAGGGACTCCAGGTTGCGCACCGATCCCGCCGTGAGGTTGACCGAGTCGGCAATCGCCCGCATCTCGCTCACGGCGTGACCGATCACGCGGGAGCCGGTGGCGGCCCGCTCGCCGGAGGTCTCCGACAGTTCCCGGGATTCCCGGGCGTGTTCGCTGATGTGGTCGATGGACACCGACAACTGCTCGATGGCGGCGGCCATGCCGGAGGCGGATTCGGCCTGTGCATCGGCCAGCACCCGGGTGTCGGCGGCGGTGCTGCTCAGTTCGCGGGCGTTGCCCAGCAGGGCGTTGACCTGGTTGCGGATCGAAGCGACCAGCTCGTGCAGGTTGTTGCGCATCACCGCCAGGTGGATGATCAGGGCGCCGAGTTCGTCGTTGGAGGCGGGGGGCAGGGGCTCCAGCATGTTGCCCTTGGCAATGGCTTCCGCCACGCGCTTGCCGGCATCGACGGAATGGCCCAGGCGCCGGATCAGCTGGAAGGTGGCGATGGCCGCCAGCAACAGGCCGGACAGGCCGAGGCCGATGATCCATTGGCGCGTGCCGGCATCCTTCGCTTCGATGTGTTGCAGGGCCGCCTGTCCGGCGTCGCTGTGGCGTTGCAGCGCGACACGGACAGGGTCGCCGGTGGGCAGGGCGAGTTGCTGGACAATGCCTGCTTCGTCCCGGACCGCTGTCCCGAAGGCGTTGCGGGCGTGCTCGGCTGCGCTCAGGCCGGCTGCGGCGATGACCACGTTCAGCACGGTGAGGCCGCCGCAGATCAGGCAGATGCGGGCCTTCAGGCTCGGATGGGGAAGCAGCTTGCCGAGGGAGGCCAGCACGCCGGTGGGGGCGAGCTGCCCCTGTTCGAGGCGGATTCCGTTGTCGGCCCGCATGCGGCTGTACAGGGCGTCGGCCGCGGCGATCTCGGTGCGGCTCGCCTTGACCCGCACCGACATGTAGCCCGATCGGTCGGCCAGCGGCGTGGCCGTTGCCTTGACCCAGTAGAAATCGCCGTTCTTGCGCCGGTTCTTGACGATGCCGCTCCAGGGCAGGCCGCGCTCAAGGGTGTGCCACATGTCCCGGTAGGCCTCCGGCGGCATGTCCGGATGGCGCAGGATGTTGTGGGGCTGGCCGATCACCTCGGCTCGGGAGAAGCCGCTGGCCGCAATGAACTCGTCGTTGCAGAAGGTGATGTGCCCCTTCAGATCGGTGTGGCTGATGATTGCCGAGCCATCCGGGATGGGGTACTCATTTTGGGTAATTGGAAGATTCTGGCGCATGGCGGGCTCCTGGGCATGGCTTGCAGGAGCGTTTACGGCGGATTCTCCATACGCTTTAGCATTGTGAGGGGGTAGGAAGTCACGTCTGGCGCGGGATTCAGCCTCTTGTCTGGACCGTACGGCTGGTGCCGGTTACGCGTCCGTCTTCACTGAAATGGATGTTGAAGAACACCTCCGCGCTGAATTCCGGGGGCATCCGCCAGTCCCAGACCTCTTCCTTCTTCAGCGTGAAGTGCTGGACCGAGCGGGGCTTGCCGAGCAGGCGGCGCACCTGGTCCTTGGTCCAGCCCGGTTCTACCCGGGCGAGGTTGGCCGGTGTCAGCACGTTCTCGAGGCTGCGCAGGATGTTGTCCGGCCCGATGGTGGCCATGAAGCACTCGGTGCCTTCCGGCTGGCGGGTGTATTCCCAGGTCACGCTGCCGTCGTCGTTGCGCCATTCGATGCCCGGCTTGCCGAGGCGGTCGCGCACATCGAAGCCGGTGGAGACTCCGGGTTTCAGGTCCTTCATGGTGACGGCGTCGCAGCCCGCCAGGCCCAGGGCGGCCAGGGCGCCCAGAAACAGGTAAAGGAGCCTGCGCATGATGATTCCTCGTCGTGGATCCCGGCTCCGCCAAAGCCGGTCGGCATGGGTACAATCCGCCCTGATGTGGGCAGTGGCTTGCCCCATTCTGGCATGAACCCCAAACGCAGGAGGACAGGCGCGTGAAACAGAGTGTGAATCGACTGGCGGTCGCAGGTTGCCTGCTGGCGGGCAGCCTGGCGGTGCACGCCGACATGGTGGTGAAGATCGGGTTTGCCGGCCCCCTGACCGGGCCGATCGCCCACGTCGGCAAGGATGAGCAGTTCGGCACCCAGCTGGCACTGGACGATGCCAACGCCAGGGGCGTGACCCTGGGGGGACAGAAGGTGAAGTTCGAGCTGCTGGCCGAGGACGACCAGGCCGACCCCCGCACCGCCACCACCGTGGCCCAGCGCCTGGCCGATGCCGGCGTGAAGGGCGTGGTGGGGCACGTGACCTCGGGCGCCTCCATCCCCGCCTCACGCATCTACGAGCAATCCGGGATTCCGGCGATCACACCCTCGTCCACCAGCCCCAAGCTGACCCAGCAGAAGTTCAGGACCACCTACCGGGTCATTGCCAACGACCTGCAGCAGGGGGCGGCGATGGCCCGCTTTGCCACCGAGGTGCTCAAGGCGAAGCGCATCGCCGTGATCGACGACCGCACGGCCTACGGCCAGGGTCTTGCCGATGCCCTGGTGGACAGTCTCAAGAAGCTCGGCACGCCTCCGGTCGGGCGCGAGTTCACCAATGACAAGGCCACCGATTTCGCCGCCATCCTCACCAAGCTCAAGGCGGCCCAGCCGGACGCCATCTTCTATGGCGGCATGGATGCCCAGGGAGCGCCGCTGCTCAAGCAGATGAAACAGCTCGGCATCGGCGCCAAGTACCTGGGCGGCGACGGTGCCTGCACCGCCGAGATGATCAAGATCGCCGGGGCCGCCATGAGCACGGATGTGTACTGCACCCAGGCCGGCATCCCGATGGACAAGATGCCGGGCGGCAAGGACTTCAACGAGCGCTTCAAGAAGCGTTTCGGTGTCCCCGTGCAGCTCTATGCCCCCTACAGCTACGATGCCGCCACCGCCCTGATCGAGGCCATGAAGGCGGCCAATTCGGCCGAGCCGGCCAAATACCTGCCCCAATTGCAGAAGGTGTCCTTCAAGGGGGTCACCGGTAATGTCGCCTTCGATGCCAGCGGCGACAGCCGTGAAGGCGGCGTGACGCTCTACCAGTTTGCCAATGGCAAGTGGGAAGCCCGGCCCTGATGGGGACTGGCGATTTTATCCCTTAGGGGCGGCTTCTGCCGCCCGCCGAGCTTCCGGCCGACGGCTCTCGGCCCCGAAGTTGCTTGAACGCACAATACCGTACAAATCAGAGGAGAAACCCGCATGAAACGCAGCCTTGTCGCCCTTGCCGTGCTCGGTCTTGGTGCATCCCTCGCCCAGGCCCAGGAAGTCATCAAGCTGGGCGTTGCCGCCCCCCTCACCGGCACCCAGGCCCACCTGGGCAAGGACATCGAGAACGGGGTGCGCCTGGCCCTCGATGAGTACAACGCCAAGGGCATCAGCCTGGGCGGCAAGAAGGTCAGGTTCGAGCTGCAGGCCGAGGACGACCAGGCCGACCCGAAGACCGCCACCACCGTGGCCCAGCGCCTTGCCGACAGCGGCGTGAAGGGGGTCATCGGCCACCTCAATTCGGGGGCCTCCATTCCGGCCTCGCGGATTTACAACGAGGCCGGCCTGCCCCAGGTGTCGCCCGCCTCGACCAATCCCAAGCTGACCCAGCAGGGGTTCAAGGCCACCTTCCGGACCATCGCCAATGACGTGCAGCAGGGCCTGGCCATCGGCAAGTACGCGGCCACCAAGCTGGGCAAGAAGGTCGCCCTGATCGACGACCGCACGGCCTACGGCCAGGGCCTCGCCGACGAGGTCGAGAAGGCCGTGAAGGCCAACGGCGGCAGCCTCACCGGGCGGGAGTTCACCAGCGACAAGGCCACCGACTTCCTGGCCATCCTGACCCGCATCAAGGCCCAGAACCCGGAGGTGATCGTGTACAGCGGGATGGACACCCAGGCCGGCCCGATGCTCAAGCAGATCAAGCAGCTCGGCATCAACGCCAAGTTCATCACCGGCGACGGTGGCTGCACCGGCGAGGTGATCAAGCTGGCCGGCGACGCCATCGGCGGCAGCGCCTACTGCACCCAGCCGGGCCTGCCCCTCGACAAGATGCCCGGCGGCAAGAACTTCAACGAGCGCTTCAAGAAGCGCTTCAATGCCGATGTGCAGATCTACGCGCCGTACTCCTACGACGCGGCCTCGGCCATCATCGAGGCCATGAAGGCGGCCAACTCCGCCGATCCGGCCAAGTACGCGCCGGCCATCGGCAAGGTGAACTTCCCCGGCGTGATCGGCACCGTGGCCTTCGACGCCAAGGGTGACATCAAGGACGGCGCGGTGACCGTGTACCAGTTCAAGTCCGGCAAGTGGGAAGCCGTGCAGTAATCGTTTCCTGATGGTGCTGTAGGGGCGGCCTCAGCCGCCCGCGGTAGCCGGATCCTTGACTCGGTTCCAGGTTCCGAGGGCGGCTGAAGCCGCCCCTACACCGCCCTGCAGGGGCCGCCGCAGTTCATTCACCTCATCCGGTCGTTTCCATGGAAACCCTTCTTCAGCAAACCGTGAACGGCCTCGTGGTGGGCAGCGTCTATGCGCTGGTCGCCCTCGGTTACACCATGGTTTACGGCATTCTCGGGCTGATCAACTTCGCCCACGGCGACATCCTGATGGTGGGCGCCCTGGTCGCCCTCGAGGCGATCCGCCTCTTGCAGCTGCATGCCCCCGGGCTCGGCCTGATTCCGACGCTGCTGGCCGGTCTCAGCGTGTCGGTGCTGGTGTGCATGCTGCTCGGCTACACCATCGAGCGCACCGCCTACCGCCGCCTGCGCAATGCGCCGCGGCTGGCGCCGTTGATCACCGCCATCGGCGTGTCCTTCCTGCTCCAGACCATCGCCATGATCATCTGGGGCCGCAATTACCATACTTTTCCCCAGCTGGTGTCCACCACGCCGCTGGAGCCGGTGGCCGGCGTCTTCATCACTCCGGTGCAGATCGCCATCCTGGTGGTGTCGGCGGTGCTGATGGTGGCCTTGGTGCTGCTGGTCAACAAGACCCGCCTCGGCCGGGCGATGCGTGCCACGGCCGAGAACCACAAGGTGGCCAGCCTGATGGGCGTGGATACCAACAAGATCATCGCCGCCACCTTCGTGATCGGCTCGGGCCTGGCGGCGGTGGCGGGGGTGATGTTCTCGTCGAACTACGGCATCGCCCACTACGCGATGGGCTTCATGCCCGGCCTCAAGGCCTTCACGGCGGCGGTGCTGGGCGGCATCGGCAACCTGGGCGGGGCCATGCTGGGCGGCCTCGTGCTGGGGCTGGTGGAGTCCATCGGCGCCGGCTACATCGAGGACCTGAGCTTCGGCTTCCTCAACTCCAGCTACCAGGACATCTTTGCCTTCCTCATCCTCGGCATCGTGCTCATCTTCCGGCCCACCGGGCTGCTCGGCGAGCGTGTCGCCGACCGTGCCTGAGGACATTTCCCCATGAATGAACTCGCCCTCGCCATCCCCTGGCTCGGCAAGCGCCACCCGGCGGGAGCCCGCTGGGTCGTCGTTGCCATCGCGCTTGCGGCACCCCTCATCGCCATCCTGTTCGGCAAGACCTGGGTGCGCATCCTCGACTTCGCCATGCTCTACGTGATGCTGGCGATCGGCCTCAACCTGGTGGTGGGCTTTGCCGGCCTGCTCGACCTGGGCTACATCGCGTTCTACGCGGTGGGGGCGTATACCTTCGCCTTCCTGGCCTCGCCGCATTTCGACATCCACCTGCCGTTCTGGGTCGTGCTGCCGCTGGGGGCGGGCTTCGCGGCCCTGGCCGGGATCATCCTCGGCCTGCCCACCCTGCGCCTGCGGGGCGACTACCTGGCCATCGTGACCCTGGGCTTCGGGGAGATCGTGCGGATCTTCATGAACAACCTGAACCACCCGGTCAACATCACCAACGGGCCCCAGGGCATCAACATGATCGACCCCCTGGTGCTCTTCGGCTGGGACATCTCCAAGCCGGTGAAGATCGGCGAGGACATCACCATCAACTCGCTGTTCCTCTACTACTACGTGTTCCTGGCCTTCGTGGTGTTGTCGGTGATCCTGGTCCAGCGCCTGCAGATCTCCCGGGTCGGCCGCGCCTGGGCGGCGATCCGCGACGACGAGCTGGCGGCCAAGGCGATCGGCATCAACACCCGCAACATGAAGCTGCTGGCCTTCTCCCTCGGGGCCACCTTCGGTGGCGTGGCCGGCGGGCTGTTCGCGGCCTTCCAGGGCTTCGTGTCACCGGAGAGCTTCTCGCTGATGGAGTCCATCGCGGTGCTGACCATGATCGTCTTCGGCGGCATGGGCAACCTGGCCGGGGTGATCGTCGGCGCGCTGGCCCTCACGGCGCTGCCCGAGGTGCTGCGCCATGTGGCCGTGCCGGTGCAGCAGGCGGTGTTCGACCGGGTGATCCTGGACCCGGAAGTGCTGCGCATGCTGCTGCTGTCCCTGGCCATGATCCTGATGATGCTGCTCCGGCCGTCCGGCATGATCCCGGCCTACAGCCGCTATTCCCGCCCCGAGCTGGTGGTGGGCAAGGCTGCCGGGGAGGTGTCCAAGTGATCACCCTGCTCGACGCGAGAAACGTCACCAAGCGCTTTGGTGGCCTGACCGCCTTGTCCGACGTGTCCCTGACCATCCGCAAGGGTGAGGTGTATGGCCTGATCGGCCCCAATGGCGCCGGCAAGACCACCTTCTTCAACGTGCTGACCGGCGCCTACGTGCCCGACGGGGGCGAGCTGGTCTTCAACGGTACCGAGCTGCCCAGCGGCAAGCCGGACCAGGTGGTCTCCGCCGGCATCGCCCGCACCTTCCAGAACATCCGCCTGTTCCGCGAAATGACCGCCCTCGAGAACGTGATGGCCGGCCACCACATCCGTTCGCGGGCCAACCCCTTGTCGATCCTGCTGCAGACGCGGAAGGCCAAGGAGGAGGAGCGCCTGATCACCGAGCGGGCCTTCGAGCTGCTGCGCTACGTGGGGATCGAGCGCTTTGCCGACACGGTGTCGAAGAACCTCTCCTACGGCGACCAGCGGCGTCTGGAGATTGCCCGGGCGCTGGCCACCGAGCCGCAGCTGCTGGCCCTCGACGAACCCGCCGCCGGCATGAACGCCACCGAGACCGCCCGCCTGCGCGAGCTGGTGCAGACCATCCGCCACGACGGCGTCACCGTGCTCCTCATCGAGCACGACGTGAAGCTGGTGATGGGCCTGTGCGACCGCCTCGCCGTGCTCGATTTCGGTCGCAAGATCGCCGAGGACGTGCCTGCCGTGGTGCAGAAGAACGACGCCGTGATCTCCGCCTACCTGGGTGGTCACGGGACTGCCGGAGCCGCCGCATGAGCGCCACGACACAGCTCACCCCCATCCTGCAACTGCGCGACACCCGGGTGGCCTATGGGGCCATCGAGGCGGTGAAGGGCATCAGCCTGGAGCTGGCCCCCGGCGAACTGGTGTCACTGATCGGCGCCAACGGCGCCGGCAAGACCACCACCCTGAATGCCATCGCTGGCACCCTGGGGACGGCCGGTGGCGAGATCCTCTACGACGGCAAGCCCATCGACAAGCTGCCGGCCCACAAGCGCTTGCGCCAGGGCCTGGCCCTGGTGCCGGAGGGGCGCGGCATCTTCACCCGCCTCACGGTCGAGGAGAACCTGCGCATGGGGGCTTACTGCCGGCGCGACCAGGATGCCGTGGACGCCGACATGGAGCGTATCTTCGGCATGCTGCCGCGGGTCAAGGAGCGCCTGCAGCAGGTGGCGGGCACCCTGTCCGGCGGCGAGCAGCAGATGGTGGCGATCGGCCGGGCGCTGTTGTCGCGGCCGCGCCTGCTGCTGCTGGACGAGCCCTCCATGGGGCTGGCGCCCCTGGTGGTGGAGAAGATCTTCGAGGTGATCCGGTCGGTGGCCGCCGAGGGGGTGACCATCCTGCTGGTGGAGCAGAACGCCAACCTGGCCCTGGAGTTTTCCAGCCGCGCCTACGTGATGGAATCCGGCCACATCACCCTGAGCGGTTCCGGCGCGGCGTTGCTGGCCGACCCCAAGGTACGGGCGGCTTATCTGGGGGAATGAGCCGGATGAGTGAGCTGGGCGGATGAGGGATATCGGCCCCTCCTCGCGGGGTGGCGAATCGGCGGCGGCTGACTAAGCTGGAAGTGCACCGCAGCAGGGCTTGGTCATGTCCGTCTCCTCCATCAGCAACGCGTCCTCTTCCGCTGCCTGGCAGGCATCCGGCCGGGCGGGCGTCGGCCGCCTGAGCCCCGAGGAGCAGCGCGTTGTAGACAAGCTGTCACAGCGCGACAAGGAGGTCCGGGCCCACGAGCAGGCCCACCTGTCGGCGGCCGGTGGCCTGGCCACCAGCGGCGCCAGCTACACCTACCAGACCGGCCCGGATGGGCGCCGCTATGCGGTGGGCGGCGAGGTCGGCATCAATGTCTCCCCCGGCCGCACACCGGAAGACACCCTGGCCCGCGCCCAGCAGATCCAGGCCGCCGCGTTGGCCCCGGCCGATCCTTCCGGGGCCGACCGGCAGATCGCCGCCCAGGCTGCGCGCATGGCGGCAACGGCGCGCATCGAGATGGCTCGCCAGGGTTCCAGCGGCGCGACCGGTGTGGCGACGTCCGCTGCAGAGGGTTCCGGTGCCGAGTCAGGGGCATCGACCGCCGCCGCTGCGTCCTCCCGGGCCGAGGCCTATCAGCGCATTGGCGGCATGCAGAGCCCGGCCGGCGGTGGCATCGACACCTACGCCTGAGCTTCCGGCCGAGGCTGTCCGTCCCTGCACGTCCATTCCACCAGCTGCCAGCGCCCCGGGATGATCTGCCACGGCACATAGCTGAAAGGGCCTTGCCCACCCAGCTGGAAGGTCTCGTGATCGTTCACCGTCAAGCGGCCGCCGTGCCAGAAGCGGGCCAGGGTCGCGTCCAGGTCGTCCCCGCCGTCCAGCGTGATCGGCGTCGTGCATTGGGGGGCGCGCTCCGTGGATGCCACGTCGTGGTAGCTCGCCCAGGGCAGCATCTCCAGCTGGCGGCGCAACAGGTCCGACCAGCTTCCCCCGGGGGCGGGGACCTGCCCGAGCACGTTGGAAAAGAGGATGGCCGCTTCGGGGAAGGCGGCCGCCAGCAGGGCCAGGCCTTCGGGGCCGGCGAGGCAGTCCAGGGCCACGAAGCGCAGCCGCCCGGCGTCCGGCCGGCGGGCCAGCCACCCGCGGGCGAGCGGGTCGGGCTCCAGCGCCACCACCTCGTCGAAGCGTGCCAGGAAGCCGGCGGGCAAGGCATGGCCGGCATTCGGCCCGACCAGCACCAGCTGCCGGCGCCTGGGCTGCCAGCTGTTCAACCAGCCCGCCACCGTGTGATGAAAGCCGGCCCACAGCCCGTGCCGATGGCGCAGGGCCCGCAGGTGGTAGACCAGCCCGCCGCTGGGATGCAGCAGGTGGTTGCGCAGGGGCGGCAGGGAAGCGGTCACGGCACATCCGCGTAGAGGGGAGGCCGGAATTATGCAGGACGGGGCTGGTCAGGCGCCTCCCGGCAATGCGATCCTCCGGTCCTGGCTTTGACATTGGCGAACGGGAGATCGGAATGAAGGACCCTCTGCACGAGGAACAGTTGTCGACGGAAGCGGTGTTCGAGGGACGCCTGTTGAAGGTCTATCGGGATGAAGTCCGGCTGCCGGACGGCAGCACCGGCGGCCGCGAGTACGTGAAGCACCCCGGGGCGGTGGTGATCATCCCGGTGCTGGCGGATGGCCGCCTGGTCTTCGAGCGCCAGTTCCGCTACCCGGTGGGGCGGGCATTCCTGGAGCTGCCCGCCGGCAAGATCGATCCGGACGAGGACATCCTGGCCTGCGCCCGGCGCGAGCTGCAGGAGGAGACCGGCTACGTCACCGAGGACTGGCGCTACCTGGGGGTGATGCACCCCTGCATCGGTTACTCCAACGAGCGGATCGAGATCTTCCTGGCGACCGGCCTCGAGCATGTGGGCCATGCCTGGGACGAAGGGGAGTTCCTGGAGATCCTGACCCTCAGCGTGGAGGAAGCCCGGGCCGCGGTGTTCGATGGTCGGATCACCGATGCCAAGACCATTACTGCGCTGTATTGGGCGGAGCGGGAACTGGCCGTGGGGTGAAGGACGAGCCGGCCCGGAGGGGTGGGGACAAGCGGGGCGCCCAGGCGCCCCGCTTGTTTTTGGGCGTCCATAAGAAAATGATTAAATTCTCTTGAAATGTGCAAAATGCACATTTAGAATTCGGGGCAATCATGTTGCACGAGGTTTCACCGTGAGCGCCGGGGCCAAGGAACGGTCCGGAGATGCCGGGGCGCCTGTTGATCAGGCCCTGGGGGAAGCCTTGCGCGCTGTGCTCGGGCCACTGGCCCGGCTCGCACTGGCCAAGGGGGTGCCGTTCGCGGTGCTGGAGGAAATGTTGAAGGAGACCTTCGTGGATGAAGCGCTGAAAGCCCAGCCCGCCCAGGCCCCTTCCCGCCTGGTGAGCCGCATCAGCGTGGCCACCGGGCTCAACCGGCGGGAGGTCACCCGCCTGACCCGCGAGCAGCGGGCCACGCGGGCCGTGCGTCAGGCGCCGGCCGCCGAGGTGTTTGCGCGCTGGCAGACCGATCCGCTCTACCTGGACGAGGCCGGCGTCCCCCGGGCCTTGCCCCGCGTGGCGGGTCCGGCTGGCGGGCCCAGTTTCGAGAGCCTGGCCCAGGGTGTGACCCGCGATGTGCATCCGCGCAGCCTCCTGGACGAATTGTGCCGCCTGGGGGTGGCTTGCCTGGATGCCGGCTCGGATGAAGTGAGCCTGTTGCGCAATGCCTTCGTCCCCAGCGATGCCCAGACGGCGATGCTGGGCTTCCTGGGGGACAACGTGGGCGACCACCTGGCGGCGGCGGTGTCGAATGTGCTGGCCGCGGAGCCGCCCCATTTTGAACAGGCAGTGTTTGCCGATGAGTTGTCTGCCGAGTCCATCGAACGCATGCGGGGATTCGTCCTCGGCCAATGGACCGCGTTGATGAAGTCTGCCGTTCCCATGCTGGAAGATTTGATCGAGGAGGACCGGCAGGCTGGCCGTCCGCAGGACAGGCGGCTCCGCATCGGTCTGTACAGCTACGCCGAGGTCGCCGGAAGTGCGGCCTCGCCCATCCCCACGGAGCCGAATCGTGAGTGAGCACCAAAGGTCTGGAGCAATGAA
>WBTZ01000132.1 GCA_009026175.1 Zoogloea sp.
CCCAGCATTTCCATGGTGATCACCTCGCTTCCTCTGCCTCAAAAAGAGGCAGGGAGGTTAAACACCCTGGTCAAATTTCAACCGGAATTCACCCCGATTGATGGTCAGTTTTCGGCCGGCAACAACAGTCAACGTCCAGATCGCCGAGCAGTTGATCCACGTTCTGGGCGGCAATCGGTTGATTGGCGCACACGTACAGAACTGTCAGCTTCCCGTTTGCGGACAGTTCCGACAGCACCCGCCTTGCGACGAAGGTTTTACCCAACCCGGGCTCGTCGGCCACCAGATAGCGCCTGGCACTGGTTTGGTTGAAGGCGCGCATGACTGCGGCGACCGTGGCTTCCTGAAACGGCTTAGCCTTCATTACTTGATCAGTTCCTGCTCGACCGCATCCCAACTCTGCAGGAAGGCCTTGAGATGTTGATAAGTCTTCTCTTCCTTCTCGGTCGTCGGATTGCACCGTCGCGCGATCTCGATAATTCGCTGCGTCTCCCGCAGCGATTCGGCGTCACGAACCCAGCTGCCAAGCACTGCCTCGATACCCAGCAGCGCGATCGTTTCCGACGTAATGCCCAGCGGGTGCTGCTTGTTCCACTCACGACGCTCGCCACCACCATTGCCACCGGCGGTCAGGCTATCATTGAGCAGAGAGATCACGCCGTCGATGCCCAGATAGGCATGCAGCAGTGGGACATCTCGGTCCGCACGCGACAGGCTGGGATCAAAGGGGGCATGCTGTAGCCACTCAGATCGAAGCTCGCCGATCGTCAGTTCCATGCGGATCAGATCGCCGTTCTCATGTACTGGAGCGATTGGTAAGGCCATCTCCGTGGCGCCCGCCTCCCATGGGTTGAGCGTGTCTCCAATGCGCCCTACCCGGAGACGCGCATGCGCCGGCAGAGTCAGGGATGACTGGAGCGCCACGATAGCAATGCCGTTCTGCAGCTTTTGACTGGCAATAAAGCTAGCCACCAATGCCTTGCGCACGTTGTCGAACTCGTCATGCAGATGCTGCTCAGGATCAATCGGCTGCTCTTGTTCGGGGAGTTCATGTTCAAGGCAGAGGTCATCGAAGGCCTTCAATCCACTGCGCAGACCCTCGCTGAACCCACTGCCCTGCAACGTCACAGTGGCGATTGCCAAGACTTCGGCGTTTCTCTTCCATCCGCGTTCCGTGAGGTTGGTGCTGCCCAACCTCAACTCGCCCCGCTTGGGCGTCTCGATCCAGATGAATTTTGCATGTAGGCCGCGCCCTTCCGTTGCGTCAGCATCGGCGTCAGGGCTGTGCGCTTCGGCATTGTCGTCATCTTGCTGATCGTCCTGGCCAGACTCCGGCAACTCCCGCAGGTCATATCGGCTGAGGGCGGCTCGATGGTGTCGTGCCACTTCTGACAGGCACATCGGCGTCGAAATCAGCCTGGGCCTCGTCGACCGTGCGACGGAAGTCGCGGGCTGGTCTTTGAGCAGTTGCCTGACAGCCCAACCGTCTAGGAACGGCGAGACGGCCAGGATGCTGCGAGCATCCTTCGGCGCTGGCTGAAGATCGCGATCCGATTCGCCCTGCTTGAACAGCGCCACCTTCTCGATCCGCAGGCCAGGAGGAACCTGCCAGCGCACTTGAGGCAGTTCCTGTAGAGCCTCTTGCCAGTTAGATTCAACGTCGGCTTCGATGGCGAGTCCACGAGTCAAGTTGTGCACATCAAGGATTTCTTCTCCTTTACCACCGGCCTCGCCAGCAAGCGCGAACGCCATATCCCAGGATTCGTCCCTCGTGAAATTCCGGCTGCCGATCCAGAGCCGCCAGACCGCCCTAGCATTCGGGGTGCTGCGATTGACACACCGCATGACGCAGACCTTGGGGTGCCAGGATGCGGAGCGTTCGTCGTACTTCACCGGAACGACGAACCTGTCGAGCATGTTCAGGATCGGGCTTGCACTGCGCGGGCCGACCAGGCGGCCGTGCTGCAGGAGGAAATGCACACGGTTCTCCAGGCGCTGCAGCGCACGTGCGAGCGCCAGTGACGACGACCCTTTGCCGTCGGCCGTGCCCTGACGGACCATCGCCGCCAGCATCGCAACCAGCACGGCGCATTGCCCCGAGTATGCCGAGCACAACGCACGATCAACGACATAGCCTGCTGGTGGAGTCAGGAAGTCCAGCAGGGACGATGTGGGCAGGTGCTTGGCTTGCGCTTTGTCCTCGTCGCCGGAACCCTCGTTTGCAGGGCTATTCATGAAGGTCACGGATCATGCGGCTGACATTGGGCCAACGGAAGTGGAGTCGGCTGGCCGGGGTGGAGCGCTCAGCGGAGCGAGCCCAGCGACGCAGCTGCTGAGTGGCGCCTGGGGTTCCAGCTAGGCGGGACCTACCGAACTTGCGACCGTGTTCGACATTCGCGTAGAGCTTCTTGACCGAGGCGTTGGGCAGGACAGAGGAAGTTCGCAGCCAGCCCTTGGTAGCTGACAGAAGTTCGTACAGTGCGTCCTGACTCAGCCCAAGACGATGCGAAACCAAGGCATCAAGGTCTGCTTGAAGAGCCTCCTCAGCCCATGCGTCGCGGCACGCGATCAGGTGATCTCGATGCTGGCGTGTGGTCAGAAATTTCTTGTCCGCACAGGCCTGTTCGACCATGGCGAGGTAGACCGCACGCACGATGCCGCCCAGCGCAGAGATGTTGCGTGCCAAAGGGATTAGCGGCGCATCTTCGGGCGGGACGCAGGCGCGAACGTCGTCATCGTTCCAGAAGTCACATCCTAATGTCGGCCTCACCGGGTGACGAGCCAGCGCTCCCAAGAAGGACTCACGCGCCTTTTCGCCCTCTAGCGTGGGGGCCTTGAGCGCGGCCAGTCGATTTCGCAGGTATCGTTTCTCGAGGGGAAGCAGCTTGAACGTCACTCCCTTTGGATCGTCCAGAAGCCCAGGGGGCTCCAGGGGCACGTCGGCGAAATACGCCGGTCCCGTCGACAAGGACTGTCCATCCATGTCGGCGGCGGCGCCTGCCTTGCGCTCCGATCCCAGCGCCTCCAAGACTGCCTCGCGTGAAGGTGCTGATCGCATGTAATCGCGACCAAGAATTCCCCACGTCGCCAAGGCCGACCAGTACGAGAACGAAGCTGGCTGCGCCGCGTACTTGTTTTGCTCATAGACGCGCGAGCCGATGACGCCCGTATCGTCCATGTCCGCCGCTTGATTCTTGACCCCAAGCTTGAGTTGCCCCGTCAAAGCGAACTCAAGTTGCGCCAGTTTCTGGGTGGCCGTGCTGCTGCCGGCCGCGCGCTGCATCAGCCAGGGCACGAACAACGCGTACCTAAGCCGCGTATGCAGCACCGAAGTTCCAGGAAACAGCCTGTCAGCGAAAGCCTGGTGGATCGAAAGCAGTCCGAGTTCGTCGACCACTCCGCGCTGCCTGTCGTTTAGCAGCGCCTCTGCCCTAGCAACTTCAGCCCTGGAGATCAGCACCCAGCCAATGGCTGGTTGAGTGGTCTTGGATGTTGGTAAGCGTACTCGTGAACTGGAATTTTTTGATGAAGCAGGAACCAACGAGCGCCTCCCTTAGCATGCCCGCCCCAAGAGTATCATAGGCAAATAAAGAATCTTCTACATTGATGACATTGGTTTTAATCGCCTTGGCTTTTGTAGGGGCGGCGCAGTCAGCTTTGTACGTTACAGCGGCCGTTTAAACAGGCGGGGCAGAACGTCAGTTTTGGTCGAGCAACGGCGCGTCACCTCGGACCGCTGCTCGGCCAAAACGGACGGAGGCACACCGGCCGGTGTCAGTCAGCAATCTGGCGCAGACCTGCCGTTCAGCTGTCTGATGGCCTCGAACGGCTGCTTTTTCATCTGTTGAATTCGTGCTCCCGACCCATCAGCGACATCCGCGCCCTTGAACTCGTCGCCCCGAAGCTGCCGGTCGGCCTTGTCTGGGCCAGTTGAAACTCCTATGCGCCCGGGGTGCAGCGAAACAACTGGGGTCTGTATACCGTTCCTGCCCCTTCCGACCTCCCTTTTCAAGGGTACGGAGCCCTGCTGACAGGGGCATCCACGAAACTGCTTCGCACTGGCCAGCTTTCCCGGCGTACCAACTTGCCGAGGCGGCCTATTCCGTCATCCATGCCGCTCTCAGAGGGCCGCGGAAGCTTGAATGCCAGAGGGGGCTTTCCTCCTTCAAGAAGAAATTCGTTACTCCACCCGAGTCCGTGCTGCCATGGATAGCGGGAAGAAGGCCGCTTCTACTGCTGAACACAACACCGACGATATGGCCCGGCGCACGATTGAGGAAGTTACTAACTCCGAGTTTCAATCCCGTTGGCTGCTTGTCTGGGGCACTGTCTTGTTCGTGTAGCGACAGCAACTGATCTGCATCAAGGCCTTGCAACGCAACCCAGAACAAAGCGCCACGCTTGCGTGTGAACTGTCGTGCCGCGGAGTCGTCGAGGGTGGCAAACACCTGATCCAGCACGTCGTCCTCAACTGCACTTTGCATCACGAACGCCAGCATTCCGCCCGTAGAAGTCCCATACACGACTGCTTCGCGATTGCGAGTACCTGTCGCTGCGTCGATGGCCTTCCTCAACTCCTCGTGACCCTTATCCTTCGCCGCTTCAATCGTGGCGGGATCGAAGGGTGCTATGCGCACTTCCGCGCCACCACCCAAGGTTGCGCTGCTCCCAGCCAGGATACGCGCAACTACTTCTCTCGCGAGTGAGGATCTTTCCCCTGTGTCTGCCGGTAAGCGATAAGGAACGGTCAGCACAACCGCAAGCCCCGAGCGCAGGCTCTGTGCAATGCCACCCACGTCTCTCCATAGCTCGCCCCAGAACTCCAGCGCAGCGCGGCGATGGATACGGCGTCCCTTGTTTTCCGAGATGGACTTGCACTCGACCTCAAGCCCACTGGGGCCGAGATCTTCGATCAGGAGATCAAAAGAGCCCCCGTTGTTCACTCTATGCCAAGCCACCCGTTGCCCACGACGGACGAAGTGGGTCGCTGCCTGCATCTCCAAACTCAGACCGTGCATGTTCTCGGAACTGCTGAAGGCAGTTCGGACTCGTTTGACGAATGCTCTGGCCTGCTTGACCGTGCTCATCTCCAGGACGCCGAGCACCTGTGCAGCGAAGGCCAAAGACGGAAAAATGCTCGGATCGTTGCAGGCCTCGTGCGGCACGGTGCCAAACCTTGCCACCAGTCTTCGCAAGCCCTCCAACTGGTATGCGATGGCGTACTCTGAACGCAGGTAGTCACCGAGAAAGTGATTCGACCGAATCGCCTCTTCCTGCCGGGCCACCGCACCTTGCCAATGTCCCGCACCAATTGCGCTAGCCAAGCGCCGGTACACCCCGGGCACCTCCGCCGTCGTCATCTCAATAGCTGGCACGTCGCCTCTTTCTTGCTGTTCGATCAAGAGCCAAGACTACCAAACTTGCGAGTCTCGAAAGCAGACCGTCACGACGGTCTGCTCCTAGCCGGCATTACGCATTCGACATGATGCCAGAAAGCGGCCACACGGGAGTCGCCCATGTGGCCGCAGAGACGATCTAGATCTCCGTCTGCTCCGAGATCTCCAGCGCGTCATCCACCTCAATGCCGAGGTATCGCACAGTGCTTTCAAGCTTCGAGTGTCCCAGCAGGAGCTGAACGGCCCGCAGGTTCTTTGTGCGCTTGTAGATCAAGGTCGCTTTCGTACGCCGCATCGAGTGCGTACCGTAGGCGGTTGGATCAAGACCGGCCGACGCTACCCAATGCTCGACGATCCTCGCGTACTGCCTCGTGGAGATGTGCGGGGAGTTGCGCAGCCGGCTCGGAAAGAGGAAGTCTTCCGACTTCAATCCCTCTTTCGCAATCCAGGCCGCAACAGCCGTGCGTGTAGGCTCGGTCAGTTCGAACTGCACTGGCCTCTGCGTTTTCCGCTGTACGACCATTGCGCGTGAGAGCAACTGGCCTCCGTGTGTCACGTCGCGCACCCGCAGTCCGACGAGGTCGCAGCCCCGAAGCTTGCTGTCGATCGCCAGGTTGAACATGGCGAGGTCGCGCACCGCGTGCGCACTTTGTAGATGAATGCGGATTGCCCAGATGTCTTTGGGTTTGAGCGGTGCCTTCTGCCCAACCAACTTCCCCTTGTTCCAGGCTTCCCGATGCGGATGCTCTCGCGTTTCCATGATTGGCTCCTTGCTGTTGATCGGAGTCAGATTCTTGAACTCATAGCGACGGGCCGCTACCGGCAATGATGCCGAGAGGGTACTATCGGCCAGTTCCGGTCATTGGTGTCGAGGAGAGCCACGCCAACGGGATGTCCGCTCACCAACACACAGGAGGCATTAGCTTTCTGCTGTTAGTGGAGTAGCCAATGGATGGCAGCCGCTGGCGACAACCTCTGCCGACTCCGCAAATTTGTGAATGAACTAGCGCCGGTCTGCGCAAGACCCGCACCACCTTGCCCAACAGCGCCGCCAAGACTTTCCCTATGACCAACGACTGATCTCCTACACATTGCCGCCAGCCAGGTGGATAATGACAAGCAAACACCCCCACCCCCATCCCTCCAGTGAAACCAAGGTCAAAGAACCTCCTGTGCAAAGCGGTCGAAGCACTGATTGCAGCCATCGAAATCTACAACAAACCCGTGTTCGGCTACCGAGAAGAGACTTTCGCCATCCTGGCTGTCAATGCTTGGGAGCTGTTAGCAAAGGCTCGCCTGCTTCAACTTGCGGGCAACAAGATGTCGGCCATTCTGGAGTACGCTCCTCGGATAAAGGCAAACGGAGACAAGACAGAGAAAGCCTACCGACGCCGCAACAAGGCAGGCAATGCAATTACCGTAGGTCTATTCAAGGCGCTTGACCGGCTGGGCGCCGACTATGGCGCGGCTGTTGATGCTCCAATCCGCCAGAACTTGGAAGCTATCGCGGAAATCCGGGATAACGCTGTTCATTTCGCCAACAAGGACTTGGCCTTTGCCAAAAGCTTTCACGAAATCAGCTCCGCCACCGTAGCCAACTTTGTCCAGGCCGCACGCATCTGGTTTGGCGACGACCTCTCGGACCGGCGCATGTTTCTCATGCCTCTGGCCTTTATTTCCGGCGTGAGTACGGTGCCGGGCCTCAGCATGAATGGCGAGGAAAGGCACCTGGCTCGTTACCTGGAAGATTTGAAGTCCGCGGATACTGGGCACGATGGCAACTTTGCAGTGGCCCTAACCGTCGAAATCTCCATGAAGCGGACGAAGGATGGCTCCGGCAGCCCGTTCAGCGTCACTAGGGACCCTTCTGCGGTCATGGTTCGGCTTGAGGAAGCGGACATCCGTGAAACCTATCCGTGGGAATACAGCACGCTGAGGGTACGCCTACGAAACCGATATGAGAATTTCAAGGAAAACTCGGCGTACCACCTTATTCGCAAGGAGCTCGAGAAAGACTCCCGCTTTTGTCGAAGGCGATTACTAGACCCTGGGAAACCTGACGGCACAAAGAAGAATTTTTACAGCCCGAATATCCTGCGGGAATTCGACGCGCACTACACACGACGTAAACCTTCCTCCAGCCCCGAATGACCGGCCCCATACTCAATGACAGTCCTCCTGCCGAGGCAGTCGGCAATGACACCAACGCCCTCGCTGCCATGCGCGAGCAGTTCCTCGACCCTGAAACGGGCCAGGTGCGCTGGGGGGACGTGATTCCGGCAATCCTCGGGTTGATTAGTGAAATCGACCCAGGCCTTGAGCTGTCATCCTTGTCCAGGGTCAGTACCTCCTCGAACTACCGTGGCCTTCTCGAGGAAATTTCCAAGGACGTCGGCCGCACTATGGTGGCCACGGAACGTGAAAGTGGCGTCGGTGTGGCCATGGTCATACCCGATGGCGAAATGAACATCCTGGCCGTGGACACGGGCATCCTGGAAAACCTGTTCGACCCTGATGTGGCAGTCATGCTCACTACATTGAACCTGCTGCATCACGAGCTCGCCCACGTCCATGATGGTGCGGTCAAGCGCAGGAACCTACCGGACGTTTGGATGAAGCGTCGCCTGGAAGGTTGGTCCTGCTACACAAATCGAATTGCCCAGGGCGCCTGGGATGAATACTACGCCGAGCGGCGCTCCTACCCGACTCTGCCCCGCGGAGAAAGCCTCCACATCCCAATGCTGGAGGCAGAGATTCCGAAAACGGCACAGGCTATCCGTAATGTTGTCGCCGCCCACCGGCCCGATTGCAGCATGGACTCTCTGATTCCGGCCGTTTTCGAGGAAGTGCGCTTCCTCTTCCAGTTGGCTGGATACGCACTGGGAACCCTGGCCGCCGCTGAAAAGCCTTTGGAGGAGGTGCATGCCGGCGCCGCTACAGTGCTGCGAGCATCGAGTTTCGGCAGGCACTGGGATTCCTTAGCGGAGCATCTTGACCTCCTGTGGCGCACACACGGTGCGTGGCCTGACGGGGAGATTTTCGCTCCAGTGGAAGCCATGGTCCTCACCACACTTAAAGAGCTCGGAGTCGTTCTGACCGTCAAGGCAGATGGAGGTCTCTGGGTGGAAGTCTTGTATGACTTTGGCAAGGCTTCATAGCATGCCGTTTGTAGCCGAATGACCAATGTGGCGGCACGCCTCCACTGGCTGCACTGGTAGCAGTAACTGATGACAGCCCGCTGTCGGCAGCTCCTTTGTAATCCATCATCGACAGTCCGCTGAGCGTTGCGCTGCGGTCATTCGTCTTTCGTGATGGCCAATGACTGCATAGGGTTGTCGGGACTTGTCAGTCCGGTGCGCAGTCGTCGGTAACAAGCAGTCGGTGGTGATTGTCAGCTTTTTTGCGTAGTGGCAGCATCTTGATTCGCTATCGCGCCAACCTCGTCGGAAATGAAATTTAATAAGCTGCGAGCCATTGCTCATAACATCGCTGACTCTCTCGGAAGTGGCGTAGGTCTACTTATTGGGGTGTACCAAACAGACATTTTTGGCGAGGCCAAGCACAGCCCCGAACAACGCATTACCGTAAACTTCTTGAGTGGAAAAGCAACAAATGGCGTTGTGTCATCGTCGCTCGCCGGTGCGATAGTGAGATACCAATCTGCTCTTTCTGAACTCTGCACTAGGCACGGCGCTTCACCGGCTGCCTTTTCTACCCTCTTGGCTTCTTATTCAAGTGATGGGTTTTCTCGGCGGATTGTTGTGACGGTGGAAGACCATTACGGTCACACATCAGTAGATGAATACGTTGGAACTCCAGCACGGCGCGTCAAGGTTCTTGACGCTCTTGGACGGATGCGCCGGAGATAGATGGACAGATGAATGGCCGCTTAGAAGCAGTGCGGCAGGCTCCTTTGGGTAGGGAGCACGTATTCAACAGATGAAAAAGCAGCCGTTCGAGGCCATCAGACAGCTGAACGGCAGGTCTGCGCCAGATTGCTGACTGACACCGGACGTTGTGCCTCCGTCCGTTTTGGCCGACTAGCAGCCAGCTGAACTCGATCAATAAATGCAAAGAGGCCACTCTGAACGAGCAGCCTCTTTGTTTGACTACCCTCCGAAATCTAGATTTTTTAGGAAAAATCTAGACAATTCCGGGATCCTACAGAGTCACACATCGAGGTTCCGCGCATACAGCGCGTTCTCCTCGATGAACGCCCGGCGCGGTTCCACGTTGTCGCCCATCAGGGTGGTGAAGATCTCGTCGGCGGCGATGGCGTCGTCGATCTGCACGCGGAGCAGGCGGCGCACGGCCGGGTCCATGGTGGTTTCCCAGAGCTGCTCGGGGTTCATTTCGCCGAGACCCTTGTAGCGCTGCTTGCTGAGGCCGCGTTCCACGTCGGCGAGCATCCAGCGGATGGCGTCGGCGAAGCTGCTGACGCTTTGCTGCTTTTCGCCGCGGCGCATGAGGGCGCCCGCCTGGATGAGGCCGGAGATGGATTCTGTGGCCTGGCGGATGATGCGCCAGTCGCCGGAGCGCAGGAAGTCGCCGTCGATCTGGGTGAGCTTGCGGTTGCCGTGGTGCATGCGGGCGATGTCGAGGACCCAGCTTTCGCCGCCTTCGTCGCGGTGGGCTTCGATGCTGACGCTGGTGCCGACGGCGGCCTGCAGGCGCTGGGCGGAGTCGCGGGCGGCGGCTTCGTCTTCGACGGACAGGGGCAGGTCGTTGGCGAGCAGGGCGTGCAGGACGTCGGAGTCGATCCAGTCGGCGAGGCGGCGGATGACGCCTTCGGCGAGCAGGTAGGTGCGGGCGAGGCCGCCGAGGGCGTCGCCCTGGATGGCTTCGGCGCCTTCGCCGGGGATCAGGCTGGCGCCGTCGAGGCCGAGCTTGAGCAGGTGGGCGTTGAGCTCGTTGTCGTCCTTGATGTACATCTCGTTCTTGCCGTGCTTGATCTTGTAGAGCGGCGGCTGGGCGATGTAGATGTGGCCGCGCTCGACGAGTTCGCGCATCTGGCGGTAGAAGAAGGTGAGCAGCAGGGTGCGGATGTGCGCGCCGTCCACGTCCGCGTCGGTCATCAGGATGATGCGGTGGTAGCGCAGCTTTTCGGGCTTGAAGTCTTCGGTGCCGATGCTGGTGCCCAGGGCGGTGATGAGGGTGGCGATCTGCTCGGAGCTGATCAGCTTGTCGAAGCGGGCGCGCTCGACGTTGAGCACCTTGCCGCGCAGGGGCAGGATGGCCTGGAACTTACGGTCGCGGCCCTGCTTGGCGGAGCCGCCGGCGGAGTCGCCCTCGACGATGTAGATCTCGCACAGGGCGGGGTCTTTTTCCTGGCAGTCGGCGAGCTTGCCGGGCAGGCCGACGCCGTCGAGCACGCCCTTGCGGCGGGTCATCTCGCGGGCTTTGCGGGCGGCTTCACGGGCGCGGGAGGCTTCGACGATCTTGCCGCAGATGGTCTTGGCGTCGATCGGGCGCTCGAGCAGGAAGTCGGCGAGCTTCTGGGCGACGACTTCTTCGACCGCCGGGCGGGCTTCGCCGGAGACCAGCTTCATCTTGGTCTGGGAGGCGAACTTGGGGTCGGGCATCTTGACCGACAGCACGCAGGCGAGGCCTTCGCGCATGTCGTCACCGGAGATGTCGACCTTGGCCTTCTTGGCGATCTCGTTCTCTTCGATGTACTTGTTGATGACGCGGGTCATCGCCGCGCGCAGGCCGGTGAGGTGGGTGCCACCGTCGGCCTGGGGGATGTTGTTGGTGAAGCACAGCACCTGTTCGGCGTAGCTGTCGTTCCACTGCATGGCGACTTCGACGGTGATGGGCACGCCGTTCTGGATGGACTCGCCGCTGGCGTGGAAGACCGTGGGGTGGAGCACGGACTTGGCGCGGTTGACGTATTCGACGAAGCCGGCCACGCCGCCTGCGAAGGCGAAGTCTTCTTCCTTGCCGGTGCGGCGGTCGATCAGGCGGATCTTGACGCCGTTGTTGAGGAAGGAGAGTTCGCGCAGGCGCTTGGCGAGGATTTCGTAGTGGTATTCGACGGTGCCGAAGATCTCCTCGTCGGCCAGGTAGTGCACCTCGGTGCCGCGCCGGTTGGTGTCGCCGAGCACGCGCAGGGGGCTGGTCTCGATGCCATCAACGACTTCGATCAGGCGGTCGACGGCGTGGCCGCGGTTGAATTCGATGCCGTACTTCTTGCCGTCGCGGCGCACGGTGAGGCGCAGCCACTTGGAGAGGGCGTTGACGCAGGAGACGCCGACGCCGTGCAGGCCGCCGGAGACCTTGTAGCTGTTCTGGTTGAACTTGCCGCCGGCGTGCAGCACGCACATGACGATCTCGGCCGCGGAGCGGCGGGGCTCGTGCTTGTCGTCCATCTTGACGCCGACCGGGATGCCGCGGCCGTTGTCGGTGACGGAGATGGAGTTGTCGGCGTGGATGGTGATGACGATGTCGTCGCAGTGGCCGGCCAGGGCTTCGTCGATGGCGTTGTCGACGACTTCGAAGACCATGTGGTGCAGACCGGTGCCGTCGGAGGTGTCGCCGATGTACATGCCCGGCCGCTTGCGCACGGCCTCCAGCCCTTCGAGCTGCTGGATGCTGGATTCGTCGTAGTTGTCGGCGGGTGCGGGTTGTTGCGGCGTATCGGACATGGCGTTCTCGGTTCTGCTTGGTTGTTCTGCTTGGGCCGTAGGCCCAGCGGGTCATTGATCTTTAAGCGACCCGCTCGAGAGTTCGTGGAGAAAGCGTAGCGAGCAGGCCCGAGATCGCAGGGGGGAGCGGAGCTGTACTTGAGTACAGCGAGCGCCGGAGCTGCGAGATCGGGACGCGCAGTAGCTTTATCCGCGGACTCAAATGCGCATGGGCATGACTACGTACTTGAAGTCGGCGTTCTCGGCGAGGCCGAAGAGGGCGCTGGCGTTGCCGTCGTTGAAGCGGATCTCGATCTCGTTGGCGGACAGGTTGGTGAGGACGTCGAGCAGGTAGGTGACGTTGAAGCCGATGTCCAGGCTGTCGCCGCTGTAGTTGACCTCGAGTTCTTCGAGGGCTTCTTCCTGCTCGGCGTTGGTGGAGACGAGCTTGAGGCTGCCTTCGGAGAGCATCAGGCGCACACCGCGGAATTTCTCGTTGGTGAGAATGGCGGCACGCTGCAGGGATTGCAGCAGGGCCAGGCGGCTGGCCTTGACCAGCTTGGGGTGGCCCTGGGGAATGACGCGCTCGTAGTCGGGGAACTTGCCGTCGATGAGCTTGGAGATCAGCTCGATGCTGCCGAAGCGGAAGACGATCTGGTTGCCGACCAGGGTGACCTCGAGGGGCTCGTCGGAGTCGGCGAGCTGGCGGGCGAGTTCGACCACGGTCTTGCGCGGCAGGATGACGTCGGTGCGCGGGTAGTCGCCCACCAGCGGGGAGGCGGCGTAGGCGAGGCGGTGACCGTCGGTGGCCACCATGCGCAGGGCGTCGCCGGCAACGACCAGCAGCAGGCCGTTGAGGTAGTAGCGGATGTCCTGCTGGGCCATGGCGTACTGCACCAGGGCGAGCTGCTTCTTGAAGGCCTTCTGGGTGGTGCGGAAGTTGAGGCCTTCGCCTTCCGGCGGGGCCAGGCGCGGGTAGTCGGCGGCAGGCAGGGTCTGCAGCTGGAAGCGGCTCTTGCCGGCCTTGAGGGTGATGCGCTTGTCGTCGAGGGTCAGGCTGACGTCGGAGGTGTCGGGCAGGGCGCGCAGGATGTCCTGCAGCTTGCGGGCGCCGACGGTGATGGCGAAGTCTTCACTGGCCAGGTCGCCGGTGGTGCTGTTGCGGATCTGGATCTCGATGTCGGTGGCGAGCAGGGTGAGCGCGTCGCCCTTCTTCTCGATCAGGACATTGGAAAGAATCGGCAGGGTGTGGCGTTTTTCGACGATGCCGGACACCGATTGCAGCGGGGCGAGAAGGGCGTCGCGGGGCGCAGTGAAAAGCAGCATTGAGTCAGGTCTCCGTATCGTTTCTTAAAGGGGCAGGCCCGGTGCGGGGGCCTGTCCGGCGATTCTCGGTGCGAAAGGTTTCATCCGCGCAGCACCTGGGTGAGCACGTGCAGGTCGTGGTTGAGCTGGGTGTCCGACAGCCGCAGCTCGGCGATGGTTCGGCAGGCGTGCAGCACGGTGGTGTGGTCGCGCCCGCCGAAGGCCTCGCCGATGGCGGGGAGGCTCATGGGGGTGAGGTCCTTGGCGAGGAACATGGCGACCTGGCGCGGCCGGGCGATGACCCGGGTGCGCTTCTTGGAGTGCATGTCGGCGACCTTGATCTTGTAGTAGTCGGCGACGGTCTTCTGGATGAACTCCGCGGTGAGCTGCCGGTTGTGGGCGTTGAGGAGGTCCTTGAGAGCCTCCTTGGCCACCTCGAGGGTGACTTCGCGGCCGTGGAAGCGGGCGAAGGCGAGCACCTTCTTGAGGGCGCCTTCGAGCTCGCGCACGTTGGAGCGGAGATTCTTGGCGATCAGGAAGGCGACGTCCTCGTTGAGCTCGATGCGCTCGACCTCGGCCTTCTTCTTGAGGATGGCGACCCGCATCTCGAGCTCAGGGGGCTCGATCTGCACGGTGAGGCCCCAGTCGAAGCGGGAGATCAGGCGGTCTTCGAGGCCCTGCACGTCCTTGGGGTAGGTGTCGCTGGTGATGATGATCTGCTTCTTGGCCTCGGTGAGGGCGTTGAAGGCATGGAAGAACTCTTCCTGGGTCCGGTTCTTGTTGTTGAAGAACTGGATGTCATCGATGATCAGCACGTCGAGCGAGCGGTAGTAGCGCTTGAAGACGTCGAAGGACTTCTGCTGGTAGGCGCGCACCACGTCGGCGTAGTAGTCCTCGGCATGGACGTAGCGGATGATCTTGCGCGGGTCGGTCTTGAAGACGGTGTTGCCGAGGGCGTGGATGAGGTGGGTCTTGCCCAGGCCGACGCCGCCATAGATGAATAGCGGGTTGTAGGACACTCCGGGGTTCTGGGCCACCTGGATGGCAGCGGCGCGGGCCAGGTCGTTGGCACGGCCGGTGACCAGGGTGTCGAAGGTGAAGTCCGGGTTGAGGCGGGACTTGTCGTAATTGGCGGACTCCACCGACACCGGGGCTTCGGCGGCACTGCCGCGCAGCACGGCAGGCGCCGCGGGCGCGGGGGACGTGGGGGCCGCAGCTGCCGGAGCCGTGCTTGCGGCGGCAGGCGCGGGGGCGGCAGGCGACCGAATGCCACGAACTTCGGCGACCGCCCGCGCGGCGCGCATGACCGTGGAGTTTTGCACCATCACCGTGATGGTCGCCCCGGAAATGCCGTCGA
>WBTZ01000133.1 GCA_009026175.1 Zoogloea sp.
GCTCGGGCGGAGGGGGCAGGGCGGCCAGCCGGGCTTCGGCCTCGGTGGCGCCGGCGTGCCGCTGGCTGTGTTCCAGGCGCAGGGCGTCGAGCCCCCTGGGGGCGAGGGCCTTGAAGCCGGCTTCGGCGCTGCGCAGGTCGGCCTCCAGCCGCCGGCGGGACTCGGCGCGGATCTCCGCTTCTTCAGGGCTGCCCAGGCCGAGGCGCTGGAGCAGCGCGCTGCGCTGGTCTTCGAGTTCGGCGGCGGCCCGCTGCAGATCGGCCAGGCCGGTGCCGCCGGGGGTGATGGTCAGGCGGCCGAGTCCGGGGAGCTCGATCTGGCTGGTGTCGAGGAGATGGCGCTCCCCGCGGCCTTCGAGGATCCGGCCGTCGAGGGTCAGGTGCGCGCCGGCATCCAGGGCGTAGTCCAGGCGGGTGGCGGAGGCTTCGCGGCGGATCCGGTTCTCGGTGAGCCGGGCGCCCAGTTCGCGCAGGGTCTTGAGATCGCTGTCCTTGATGGCGCCGGCGGCCGCCCGTTGGTGGAGGGCCTGCAGGTCGGTGTGGGCGGCTTCGGCCTTGGCCAGGGCCGCCCCGGCCGCTTCGGCCTGACGGCGCTGCTCTTCGAGGCTGCGGGTCAGGGCGCGCCGGGTGTCTTCCTGGCGGGCCAGGCTGAGGGCCCGGCGGGCGTTGTCGTAGCGCCGGGTGGCTTCGTCGTGGCGGGGCTGCCAGAGGCCCACGGCGGCCATGGCTTCGTCCAGGGTGCGCTGGGCGGCCGCGGTGGCGTCGCGGCGGGCGACCAGCTCCTGTTCCTCACGTTCGAAGGTGTCCAGCTGGCTGCGCAGCAGGCGCACGCGCTCCTCACCCCGGGCCTGCTGCTGGCGGGTGAGGGCAAGCTCCCGTTCGATGCCCTGCAGGGCGTCCAGCCGGGCGCGGGCCTCGGCCTCCTGCGCGCGGAAGGCCACCCAGGCCTGCTCCAGGCTTTCGCGGGCGTGCTCCTGCCGAAGGCTGGCGAGGCGGTCCACCTTCTGGCGGTATTGGGCGATGTCCTGGGCCACGGCGGCCAGTTCGGTGTCGAGGGTTTTCTCCTGTTCGAGCGCCGCCGCATAGTCGCCGCGGGGTTTGCCGCCAGCGGCGGTGAGGAGTTCGTTGCGGCGGCTCTCCACGCTGGCCAGCAGGTCGTCGCCGCCGCTGGCGGCTACCTCGCCGAGGGAGGCGTTGAGGGCCCGGTGCAGGTGCTCGGTGGCGTGGGCGACCGGCTCGCGGATCTCCTGGGCGCTGCCCTGGCTGATCCACAGCAGGCCGGGAATGCCCCAGTGCTCGGCCTTGCTGGCGCCCTTGCCGGCGTGCTGGAAGCCGAGCAGCTCGGCCAGCCGGTCTTCGGCGTCGGTGCCGTCCAGCTGCTGGCCGTTCCACTGCAGTTCGCAGCGTTTCCTGTGCAGGAAGCTTTTGGTCAGGCGGTAGTCGTGGCCGCCCAGTTCGAAGTCGAGCTCCACCGTCGGCGCGGCGGCGCTGTCACCCCAGGGGCGCAGGTCGTCCACTGCGCTGGAGCGGTAGCGCTCGAAGAAGGCGGCGCGCAGGGCCGCCACCAGGGTGCTCTTGCCGGCTTCGTTGGGGCCGGTGAACAGGTTGAGGCCCGGTGTCAGGCCGTCGATCTGGAAGGGCTGGCGGAAGCGGCGGAACTGTTCGAGGCGCAGGCGCTTGAGTTTCATCGGGCTTCGCTCCCGCGCAGTTCATCGAGCAGGCCGGCGAGCAGGGCCAGCGCGTCGCGGGCAACGCCGGCGGCGGCGTCGTTGCCCTCCTGGCCCTGGCGCAGCTCGTCGATGACTGCGCCGAGGTAGCCGTCGGCCTGCAGGGCGGCGATGTCCTCGTCGGTGGGGGCGAGGCGCAGCGCGGAGAGGTCGGCGGCAAGGCTGCGGACACGCCCCCCGGTGGCGCCGATGGCGTGCTGGATACGGCGGTGCCCGGCCAGGTCGGTGTGGCCGGTGACGCTCAGCTGGATCACGTCCCGGGGGCCGAAGCCGGCCAGCTCCTCCACCAGCCGGTCGGTGTCGCTGCCCACCAGGAGCTCGCTCGTGCGGTCGTGCCAGCGGTAGCGCCCGGTGGCAACCGGGGTGACGCGCGGCAGGGCGCCGGGGCCGTCCAGCTCGACCAGCAGGGCGTTGCCGGAGTCGTTGCCCTTGAAGTTGTCGGTCTCGGGGGTGCCGGCGTACCAGCAGCGTTCATCCACCTGGCGGGTGCCGTGCCAGTCGCCGAGGGCCAGGTAGTCCAGGCGGGCCTGGGCGGCGCGGCCGGCGGCGACGGGGTTGGTGGAGTCGATGCCGTCGGCGAGCAGGCCCTGCACGCTGCCGTGGGCCAGGCCGATGCGGGGCAGGCCGGCCGGGGTCTCGAGGGCGGCGAAGCCCTCGGTGAGGTCGGTGTAGGTGATGCGCTGGGTCAGCGGTGCGGGCAGGATGGCCAGCGGCGGGTTGGCCAGCTGCACGGGGGCCGGGCTCAGGCAGACCGTCACGTTGGCCGGGATGGCCTGCAGGCGGGCGGCGCGGGTCCACACGGATTCGGCCAGGCCGGCATCGTGGTTGCCGGGGATCATCACCCACGGGCCCCGGTAGCCGGCCAGGGCATTGAAGAGGCGGCGCACGGTCTTGTCGGCCACCCCCTGGGCGTCGAAGACGTCGCCGGCCACCAGCACCAGGTCCACCTGTTCTTCAGTGGCCAGGCGGGCGAGGTCCTCGACGGTGGCGATGCGGGCTTCGGCCAGGGCGCTGGCGTCATCGGCTTCGAACTGGCCGAACAACTTGCCGATCTGCCAGTCGGCGGTATGCAGGAGCTTGATCACGGGCGTCCGGTGGGGTGGTCAGGCTCCGGATTGTGGCATGAGGCGGGCCGGGTCAGGCATGCCGCAGGGTGAGTGCCTCGAACTCACCGGCGGGCACCGCCCGGGAGAACAGGTAGCCCTGGGCGTAGTCGCAGCCGATCTGGCACAGCAGGTCCCGTTGCCCGGCGGTCTCGACACCTTCGGCGACCACCTTCAGGCCGAGTTTGTGGGCCATCACCACGATGGCCTCGCAGAGCGCGAAATCGGCGCTGTCGGGGCTCAGGTTGCGGGTGAAGGACTGGTCGATCTTGAGCACGTCGATGTCGAACTTCTTGAGGTAGGAGAGGGACGAGTAGCCGGTGCCGAAGTCGTCGATGGAGACGCCGATGCCCGCGTCGCGGAAGCACAGCAGGCTGTCGCGGATGCCCGGCGCGTTGTCCATCAGCAAGCCTTCGGTGATCTCCACGACCAGGTTGGCGCCAGGGACGCCGGCGGCGCGCAGGGCATCGACCCAGCGCTGGAAGGTCTGCGGGCCGGTGTTGAACTGGGCTGGCGACACGTTAAGGCTGATCTGGATGTCGGGGTCGAGCAGGCTGCGCCACTGGCCGGTCTGCCGCAGCACCTGGGAAAAGGCCCACTCGCCCAGGTCGTGGATGGTGCCGGTGTCTTCGGCGATCGGGATGAAGGTGGCCGGGCTGACGAAGCCGAGCTCCGGGTGCTTCCAGCGCATCAGGGCCTCGGCCTTGACGATGCGGTCGCTGGCCAGCTCGATGATGGGCTGGTAGTAGAGCTCGATCTGGCCGGCGTCGATGGCGCGGCGCAGCTCGCTGGCCAGGCGCACCCGCTCCTCGGCGCCCTCCTGCAGCGCCGGGGTGAAGAAGCGGAAGCAGGCCCGGCCGGCGTCCTTGGCCAGGTACATGGCGCGTTCGGCGTGCTTGATCAGCTCGCTGATGCTGTTGCCGTTCTCGGGGTAGAGGGTGATGCCGATGCTGGCGGAGACGAAGTGTTCGTCGCGGTTCAGTTCGAAGGGGCGCGACAGGCGGTCGATGATGTCCTGGGCGATGCGGCCGATGTCGGTGCCGTCCTGCAATTCGGACAGGATCACCATGAACTCGTCGCCCCCCAGGCGGGCCACCGTGTCGTAGTCGCGCACGCACTGGCGGATGCGGCTGGCGGCTTCCACCAGCAGCAGGTCGCCGACCTCGTGGCCGCGGGTCTCGTTCACCTCCTTGAAGCGGTCCAGGTCGATGAAGAGCAGGCCCAGGGTGGTGCCGTCGCGCTGGGCCTTCTTGATCTCGCGCTCCAGGCGGTCGGTGAACAGGCGCCGGTTGGGCAGGCTGGTGAGGTGGTCGTAGTTGGCCTGGGTCCAGATCAGGTTGTCGGCCTTCTTCTTCTCGGTGATGTCCGAGAACAGGATCACCCGGCGGTGCACCGCCCGGTCGTCGCGGAACACGGTGCTGACGGTGATCCAGGCGATGAAGGCGTGCCCGTCCTTGCCTCGCCCGGCGATCTCGCCTTGCCAGCGGCCGGTCTGCTCCACGGCGGTCCACAGGGCCCGGTAGCTGTCCGGTTCGAGCTGGTCGGCCTGCAGCAGGCGGGCCGGCTGGCCGAAGGTGTCGTCCAGGGTGTAGCCGGTGATCTCGGTGAAGGCCTGGTTGATGGTGAGGACGCGGTTGTCCGCGTCGGTGATGAAGACCGCCTCGGAGGTATTGGCAAAGACGGTGGCGGCGAGGTCGCGCTGCTCTTCGGCCATGACCCGCTCGGTGACATCCCGGTGGGTGCCGCGGGTGCCCAGGAAATGTCCGTGGGCATCGATGACGGGCTGGCAGACATGCTCGATCCAGCGTTCCGAGCCGTCCCGCGCGCGGATGCGGAAGGGGGGCAGGCGGTGCCCGCCGACGGTGGCCTGGCGCTCGTCGTGGGCATCCCAGATCGGCAGGTCGTCGGGGTGGATGAGCTTGCGCATCAGGTCCGGGTCGCCGATGAAGTCCACCGGGCCGTAGCCCGACACCTCGAGGCAGGCCGGGGACAGGTAGAGATAGCCGCCGCGGGGGTCGACCCAGTACTCCCAGTTGGGCGAGTACTCGGCCAGGATCCGGTACTTCTCCTTGCTCTCGGCGAGGGCCTCGTTGGCCTCGTGCAGGGAGGCCATGCGCTCGTCCACCAGGTCCTCGAGGGAGCGCTGCAGGCGGCTCAGGTCCAGGTGGGTGCGGATGCGGGCGCGCACCTCGTCGATGTCGAAGGGCTTGGTGATGTAGTCGGCGGCCCCAACGGAAAAGCCTTGCACCTTGTCCACCACGCGGTCCACCACGGTCACGAAGATCACCGGGATGCGGCTGCCTTCGGGGGTGGCCTTGATGCGGCGGCAGACTTCGTAGCCGTCCATGTCCGGCATGATGATGTCGAGCAGCACCAGGTCGGGGGGATGGGGGCCGTTCACCACCTCCAGGGCCCGCGCGCCGTTGGAGGCCACCATGATGCGGTAGTCGTCCTGCAGCACCGCGGCCAGGCCGTGGATGTTGTCGGGGATGTCGTCCACCAGCAGCAGGGCGGGTTTTTCCTCCCGCCGCAGGGCGTCGACGCCCAGGCTGATGGCGTGGTGGCGCCGCCGGTGCACGCGCAGTTCGAGCTGGTTGCGGACCCGCAGCAGCAGCAGTTCGGGGTTGATCGGCTTGGTCACGTAGTCGGCCGCACCCAGGCGCAGGCCCACGGCTTCGTCGGCCGATTCGGACAGGGCGGTGACGAAGATCACTGGGATGTCCGCCGTGCCGGGGTCGGACTTGAGGCGGTGCAGCACTTCGTAGCCATCCATGCCAGGCATGCGGATGTCCAGCAGGACCAGGTCGGGCGCCGGCTGGCGGCTGGCCAGCTCGAGGGCCTTGGGGCCGTTGGTGGCCACCACCACGGCGTAGTCGTGGCGCAGGATGCCGACCAGGATGTGCAGGTTCTCGCTCACATCATCCACCACGAGGATGCGCGGCTTGGTCTTGTCCGGGAGGTGCAGGGAGAGATCGCTCATGCTGGTCGGGTCAGTTGCGTGTGCAGTTCCTGGAGCAGGGTGAGGGCGTCGTCGATCTCGAAGAGGTCGATCTTCTCCGCCACCTTGCGGATGGGGGTTTCATGCTCGCTGCCGAGGGTGCCGGCGCGCAGCCCGGCGAGCACCGCCTGGGCGGCGCCGAGGTCGGTCTCGAGGAGTTGGCTCAGACGTGCGACATGGGCCGCCGCCTCGGCGCTGCTCAGCCGGGCCGTGGTGGCGGCCGGCGCGACCGCTGCATCCAGGCCGTCGATGGCGTCCAGCACCTGGCGCAGCAGGGTCTCCAGCCGGGCCAGGGTGTCCGTGTCGGGCCTGCGGTCCTGCTTGAGCTCGGCATCGATGGCGGCGATGCAGTTGAACAGGGCTTCCGCGCCGATGTTGCCGCACACCCCCTTGAGGGCATGGCAGTACTCCTCCGCCTGGTGCAGGGCCCCCGTTCCGAGCAGGGCGCGCAGGTGTTGGGCGGTGTCGGCATAGCGGTTGCGGAAGCGCCGCAGCTGCTTGCGGTAGGCCTCCGCATCGCCGCCGATGCGGCGCACGCCCTGGGCGGCGTCGAGGCAGTCGAGTCCTTGCAGGTCCGCCGGGAGGTCGGCCAGCAGGTGTCCATCGTCCGTCGGGGCCTGCAGGGGGATCTGCAGCCAGCGCGACAGGGCGGCCTGCAGGCGCTCGGGCGACACCGGCTTGGTGATGTGGTCGTTCATGCCGGCCTCGAGGCTGCGCTGCTCGTCGTGGGCCATGGCCAGGGCCGTCATGGCGATGATCGGTACGTCGCGGAAGCGCTCGCCGCCGGGCCGGGCGCCCAGCGCGCGGATTCGCCGGGTGGCCTCCAGGCCGTCCATCTCCGGCATGTGGATGTCCATCAGCACCGCGTCGTAGGCACGCGCCTGGAGCATGGCGACGGCTTCCTGGCCGTTGCCGGCGCAGTCCACCTCGGTGTTCATGCGGGCCAGCAGCTCGGTGGCGAATTCCCGGTTGATGTCGTTGTCCTCGACCAGCAGCAGGCGCGCGCCGCGCAGGTCGCACAGGCCGGCGCGGGGCAGGCGCGGCGGGTTGTCCTCAAGGATGCGGCCCCGGCCGAGGCTGTCGAGCAGGGTGTCGAGCAGGGCTGACGGGGACACCGGCTTGATCAGGATGCCGCCTGCGCCGGCCTGGGCGGCAGCGCGCAGTACATCCTCGCGGCCGTAGGCGGTGACCATGATGACGCGCGGCTTGGGGACGATGGCCGGATTGGCATGGATGCGCCGGATCACCTCGTCGCCGTTCATCGGGGGCATGCGCCAGTCCATCAGCACGATGTCGAAGGGGGGCCCGTCGCCGGTCTGCAGCATACCCATGGCGCTGGCACCGTTGGAGGCTACCGCTACGTCGAGCTGGAAGAAGCGCAGCATCTCGGCGAGGATCTCCCGGGACACTTCGTTGTCGTCCACCACCAGCACCCGGATGCCCTGCAGCAGCGGGCCGGCCCGCTCCACCAGGCGGCCGCGCTGGCGGGCTTCGCGGGGGATCTGCAGGCGGACCGTGCAGCACACCGTGGTGCCCTGGCCGGGGTGGGAATCCTCGACCCACAGGCGGCCGCCCATCAGCCCGGCCAGATGCTTGCTGATGGCCAGCCCGAGGCCGGTGCCGCCGAAGCGGCGGGTGGTGGTCTGGTCGGCCTGGGTGAATTTCTGGAACAGGCGGTCCACCAGTTCCGGCGTCATGCCGATGCCGGTGTCGCGTACCGAGAAATGCAGGACCAGCTCGTCCTCGGTGGTGGACAGGCAGCGGAAGGCCAGCTCCACCTCGCCCTTCTCGGTGAACTTGATGGCGTTGCTGCACAGGTTGAGCATCACCTGGCCGAGGCGCAGCGGGTCGCCCACCAGCACCGGCGGGATGGTCACGTCGTAGCGGATCAGGAACTCGATGCCCTTGTGCTCGGCCTGCAGGCCGATGGTGTCCTTGAGCTGCTCCAGCACCGTGTCGAGGCCGAACTCGATGGCCTCGATCTCCAGCTTGCCGGCCTCGATCTTGGAGAAGTCCAGGATGTCGTTGAGGATCCCGAGCAGGGCATGGGCCGAGCCCTGGGCCTTGGACAGGTAGTTCTGCAGGCTGGGGGTGAGCTCGGCATTGAGGGCCAGGTAGAGCATGCCGATGATGGCGTTCATCGGCGTGCGGATCTCGTGGCTCATGTTGGCCAGGAAGTCGGACTTCATCCGCGAGGCTTCCTCGGCCAGGGTCTTGGCCTTGAGCATCTCGTCCATGGCGTCGCGCTCGGCGGTGATGTCCTCGAGCACGCCGACCATGCCCCGCGCCGGATCGGCCGGGTCGATCACCCGCCGCGACATGCGCACCCAGAAGCGTTCGCCATCGCCCCGGCGCACCTCCACGTCCTGGCGCAGGGTCTCGCCCCGGGCCAGGCGGTCGGTGGCCTCCGGATCGTCGGCCAGGCCGGCCTCCGGATCCGCCAGCCACTGGCGGGCAGGGCGGCCCAGCTGGGCACCGGGGGCGCAGCCGAAGAGTTCGTCGAGGCGGCGGTTGCCATGCACGATCAGGCCGTCGCGCACCAGCACGATGCCGACGCTGGCCGAGTCGAAGAGGGCCTGCAGCTCGGCGGTGCGTTCGCGGACGCGTTGCTCGAGGGCTTCATTGACGGCCTTCAGCTGGGCCTCGTTGTCGGACAGGCGCTGGTTGGAGGTGAGCAGCGCGGCGTTGCGCTCCTCGATGGCGTCGAGCATGCCGTTGAAGACGCCGACCAGGGTGCCGATCTCGTCACGGCTCTCGAGGCGGGCCCGCACACTGTAGTCCTTGCCCAGGGCGATCGTCTGCACGGTGCGGGTGAGGCGTTCCAGCGGGCCGGAGATGATGCGCTGCAGACGGGTCGCCACCAGCAGGGCCAGCGCCGAGGTGACCAGGGCGATCCCGGCGGCGATCAGCAGGTAGTCCCGCCACAGGCGGTCCAGCTCGCGCAGGCTGGCGCGGATCAGCACGGTGCCGACGGTGCTGCCGTCCACCACCACCGGTTCGGTCAGGAGCAGGTAGCCATCGGCCATCTCGGCCCGGCTTTCGGCACGGATGCCGGCCGGGAAGGCGTAGGCGTGCTCCTCGCCGCTGTCGTAGCGGACGAAGACCTGGCCGCCGGCGTCGTAGAGGCCGGCAGCGGTGACCGGCCGCTTGACCTTGAGGGCGCCGAGGGTCTCGGCAGCCATCTTGTCGTCGTTGAAGAGCAGGGCGGCGCTGCTCCGGTCGGCCACGATGCGGGCCAGCGAGGAGAGGTCGCGCACCAGCTCTTCCTTGACCCGCATCCGCTCATAGACGATGAAGCCCACCGCCTCGATGAGCAGGGCGGCGAGGGTCGTGATGACGATGATGGTCACCAGCTTGGTCTTGATCTGCAGGCCGTCGAAGCGCTTGTGCATCGCCGCGGGTCCGGGTCAGGGGACGGTCCGCGCCAGCTCGAGGAGCTTGGCGCTGATCCGGAGGTTGGCCTGGCGGGCCGCCTCGGGGTTGATCTCCAGCCGGATCCTGCCGGCCTCCGGGTAGAAGCCGACGATGCCGCCGTTGCGGGCAAAGCCGTCCTGGTCACTGACGGTGAGCACACCGTGGCCGCGCAGGCGGGGCTGCAGCTCGGCCCAGCGCCGCTCCGGGCCGCCCACGTACAGCACTTGGCACTGGGCCGCGTCGGCCGGCAGGCTGCTGAGGATGCGCAGGGGGCGCTCCTTGACCGGCTTGCCGGCCAGGTCGCCGAGCAGGGCGCTGACCGCGTCGCTGCCGCTGATGCACAGGGTCAGGGCATCGCCGGGCAGGGTCGGCCATTCGACGAACTTGATGACATGGAAGACGTAGGCGGCCTTGACCTTGGCTTCCAGCTCGGCCGCCCGGGCCGGCAGGGCCAGGGCCAGCAGGCCGGCTGCCAGCAGGATGAGCGGCAGGGCAGGCAGCCGGCCGGGCCGGCGCCGCCGGGCAGGCTCAGTAGCGCACATCCAGGCCGACGAAGGCATTGAAGCCGGGATCCCGGAAGTCGAAGGGCATGCGGTATTGCCGGTCGGTCAGATTGTTGAGGTCGAGGGTCAGGCGGGCTTCGCCGCCGCCCTGGCGGCCGAGGGATTTCTGCAGCCGCGCATTGACCACCCCGAAATGGCCGTAGGCCAGGCGGCTGCCCCGGTCGGTGCTGTCGTAGTAGCGGCCGACCCAGTGGTAGTAGGCGGACGCGGTGAGCTCGCCGGGCAGGCGCAGGCTGAGGCCGGCATTGGCCAGGGTGTCCGGGGCGAAGGGGATGGCGCTGCCGTCCTGGGCCGCATTGACCGGATCGCTGACCCGGCTGTGGGTGCGCGTGACGTTGGCGAAGACGGTATTGCCACTGGCCGGGCTGTAGCGGGCGTCCACCTCGTAGCCGGCGGCACGGGCGCTGCCGGCATTGACCGAACGCACCTGGGAGGGGGCGGCGCTGACGATGTTGGTGACGATGGCATCACCGATGGTGTTGAGGTAGGCGCGCAGATCGATGGCCAGCTCCCGGCTGGCCTGCCAGGCGACCCCCAGGTCGCGGCCGATGCCGCTCTCGGGTTTCAGGTTCGGGTTGGCCAGCTCACCGCTGGCCTGCAGCGAGGACACCGTGCCGCCGATCTGCTTGGCAGTGGGGGCCATGAAGCTGGAGCCGGCGTTGGCGTAGAAGGCCAGGCCCGGATGCATGTTGTAGCGGGTGCCGAGGCTCCACAGGTTCTTGCTCCAGCTGGCGGCACGCACCTCCGGGGTGTTGCCGCCGAGCAGGGCGTAGTCGTTGTGCAGGGTGTTGCGGCGCAGGCCGCCGCGCAGGATCCACTCGTCCAGGCGGATCTTCTCCTGCACGAAGTAGCCCGTCGAGCGTGCCTCGGCCCGGTTCTCCCGGGATGTGGCGCCGCTGGCGCTGCGCAGGTCGGTGGCGTAATCCACCCACTGGGCGTCCACCCCCAGGGTCAACAGGGCGTCCTGCCCGTGGCGATGGCTGAAGGTGAGGTCGGCCGGGCGGATGGTCTGCCGGGTGTTTTCCAGGTTGACCAGGGCCAGGCTGGCGGGAAAGGCGTCGTTGGCGAAGCGCCGGTCGTAGCGCCGCTCGCCGTACTTGAACTGGAGGTGCCAGTCCGTTGCAAAGGGGTTGTTGTAGGCGAAGTTGAAGGTGTCGTAGTGGTGCTCGAAGTCCCGGTTGGGGCGGCCCATGTTGCCCTGCTGGAAAGTCCGCTGGTAGAACAGGGACAGCGTGTGGTCGGGCCGGTCGAGGGCGTAGCTGAGGTTGGCGAAGGCCCGGTCCTTCTCGTAGCGGGGGGTTTGCACCGTGTGCAGCCAGGAGCCGCGGGTGCCGTAGGGGGTGTAGTCGGAACGTTCGTGGCGGGCGCTGAGCATGTAGCTCAGGGCGCCGCTGCGGCCCTGGGTGTAGGCGCTCCCGGCAAAGGTGCCGTAACTGCCGGCGCCCGCCGCGAAGCGGGTCTGGGCTTCGTCCACCCGGTTGCGCAGCACGAAGTTGGTGGTGCCGGCGAGGGGGGTTTCGTTGCCCACGAAGTCCATCGACAGGTAGCCGGAATAGAGCACCGAGGCCGGCCCCTTGTGCACCTCCACCCGCTCGATGGCGGCGCTGTCCAGGCTTATCGCATCCACGAAGGAGTCGATCGGCAGGCCGTCCAGCAGGTAGCTGTTGTACTTGGGGCCGAGGCCGGCGTAGGCGCCCCAGTTGGCGTCGTTGCGCGACAGCACATTGACGAACTGGCCGGAGGTGTGGCGCATCAGCTCCGCGAGGTTGCGGTTGGGGGTGGGCAGGCGCTCGATCTCGTCGCTGCGCAGCACCAGGATCTGCTGGGTGACCGAGTCCGGGGCCTGCCCCAGCTTGGTGTCGGTGACCACCAGGGTGCCGAGCTGTTCGAGGCTGATGGCATCGACGAAGCCGGCCAGGGGCAGGTTCTCGATGGCCGGGGTGTCAGCCCATGACAGGGCTGGAAGACCGAACAGAAAGAACGCAAGGCGGTGAGGCTTCATGGTTCCGATCACGGCCGGAGAGGGCGCGCCGGGGCGCTGGATAAGGGTGTGGATCGGGGTGTAACGGCATTTTACAAACCCCGCCGCATCTTATCCGGGTATGAAATCAAGATCAAACGGGCGTTCCGGTGCCCTTGGCCCGTCCCCCTTTTGTGACGGTGCAGAGACTTCACAAAAGTTTCATTCAAATTGCGTGGAGCGCCATCAACAATGGCGGTATTACTGATTCAGCCCGTGCTCCGTGCCATGTACTTCAGCGGTCTCGTGACCCATCTCCGCAGCATCCTGCTCAGCCAGGCCTTGAGCGTCGTGTTCCAGCCCATCTTCGATCTGGAGCAGCGCCAGGTGCTGGGCTACGAGACGCTGATGCGGGGGCCTGCCGACTCGCCGCTGCACACGCCGGAGCAACTGCTGCGGGTGGCCCGCGACGCCGGGCTCGGGATCGAGCTGGAGCGCCTCGCCGCGAGTCTCGCGATCGACGCCTTCGTGGAGGGGCAGCTGCCCGGCCGGCTGTTCATCAACTTCGGCGAGGCGATGATCATCGACCTGGCCGGGGGGGATGCGCTCGACCGCCTGCTGGGCAAGGCGGGGATGGCTCCCGGGCGGATGGTCGTGGAGTGCATGGGCGCCGCCATGCATGGCGAGCGGTTGAACGATGCCCTGGCCCGCCTGGCGGAGCGGGCCTGCGGCCTGGCCTTCGACGCCCCCGGCCCGAACCTGAGGGACGGCGCCTTCCTGAAGATCGCCGCCTCCCGGATCGGGAGGATCCATGCCGATCCGACCCGCCGCCAGGGCCTGGACGCGCTGCTGGTGCAGAGCGCGCGTCAGGGCGGCAGGAGCATTGCCGAAGGGGTCGAGGATGCCCGCGACCTGGCTTTGCTGCATCAGCTGGGCTGCCAGTGCGCCCAGGGCTTCCTGCTGGGGCGCCCCTCCGCCGAGCCGGCCCGCCAGTTGTCCCGCAGCGTGGCCGGCGTGCTCGCCACGACCCGCTCCGGCCTGGCCCAGGGTGCCGGCGGGTGAGCCGTCATCGGTGCGCCCTGGACTGCTGGCCTGCCAAGGAAGGCGTCAAGTCCGTTCCCGGCCTGGGTGAGCGTACCGCCTCCACGCTGCTCGCCTTCCTGGCCGAACCCAGGTGTTTTGACAACGCCCGGCAGGCTGTGGCCTTCGCAGGGCTGGACCCTCGGCAGCATGAATCCGGCATGCCCTTCCGGCCAGCACTCCACGGCGCCTGATGGCAACCGCAGGCCCTGTAGGGGCGACTTCAGTCGCCCTTCGCGCCCCGAATCGCTGACAGCCCCTTCTTGATCAACGTCCGCGGGCGACTGAAGTCGCCTCTGCACGGGAGCCGCGCCGCTGGCGCGAATCTGCTGAGGGAGGTGACTGGGATAACAGTATCTGCATGTCGTGCCAGGCCACGTCAGGGGAGGCCTCGGGCGTGTCAGCCAGCGGTCAGGCGGGCATAGAGGCGTGGCAGGTGCACCGGCAGCTCTTCGGGTTTGCGCAGGACGCTGTAGCCCGCCGGCCCGAAGAGGTGGGGCAGGTAGGCTTCGCCCTCCCGGTCGATGGTGACGCAGAACGGACGCACACCCTGTCCGCGGGCGGCGTGCAGGCTCATCCGGGTGTCCTCGATACCGTAGCGGCCCTCGTAGTGGTCCACGTCGTTGGGCTTGCCGTCCGACAGGATCAGCAGCAGGCGCAGGCTCTCCGGGCGTTGGGCGAGAATCTGCGTGGCGTGGCGGATGGCCGCGCCCATGCGGGTGTAGAAGCCCGGCCGGATGGCCTGGATGCGGCCGCGGATGCGGTCGTCCACCCTCTCGTCGAAATCCTTGATGCGATGGAAACGGATGTGCTCCCGCCGCCGCGACGAGAAGCCGTAGAGGCCGAAGGGGTCGCCGGTGGCGCCGAGGGCTTCGGTGAACAGCCACAGGCTGTCGCGGATCACGTCGATGACCCGCTGCTCGTCGCTCACCCACGCGTCGGTGGACAGGGACAGGTCGGCCAGCACCAGGCAGCACAGGTCGCGTTCGCGCCGTTCGCAGGACAGGTAGCCGCCGGTGGCGCTGGCGGCGTGGCCGCTGTGCCGGTCGGTGAAGGCGCGCACGCAGGCGTCCAGGTCGAGCTCCTGGCCGTCGGGCTGGTTCTTGAGCCAGCGCCGGGCCGGGGTGAGGGCTTCCAGCTGGCGGCGCAGGCGCCGGGCCGGCACGATCAGGCGCGGGGGCAGGGCGCAGGGTTCGGCGTCCCGCGGGTCGAGCACGTCGAGGCGGCACATGTCCGGCCTCAGCACCTGCTTCTTCCAGTCCCATTCGGGCAGCAGGATGCCGGTCTCGAGGGGGATGTCGTCGTGGGCTGCGGAGGGCAGGTCCAGGTCGAAGCGCACCTTCGAGGCCGTGTCGCGGCTGTCCTGGGCCACCGCGACCTGCTCCATCTCGCTGGCGGCGCGCACCGGGTCCTCGTCATCGCCTTCTTCGTGGCTGCGATTGACCTTCACGTATTCGGCAAAGGACAGCAGGCTCTCGGCGCGGAAGGGCAGGATCAGGCCGTTGCGGCCGTCGGGCATGTCCTCGCGGCTGGCCTGGCGGCGCCGGTCGGTGGCGTCGGCGCTCTTGCCGCTTTCGCGCTGCTCGGCGGGGGTGGGGTCGGCATTGCCGTTGCGCCGGTCGATGGCCACCGGCGCCGGGTACAGCCACAGGGCCACCGGCTGCGGCGGGCGGCGGGCAGCAGGCAGGCTTGTGACGCTGCCCGGCTCGGCGAGGGC